>DASYYI010000444.1:0-3062 GCA_035933995.1 Candidatus Acidiferrales bacterium
TGCTGCCGCCATTCCGGCTGCCTTGACAATTCTTTGAATCATCATCTTCGACTCCTTCATTCGCCTCTCAAGCGCGGACCTAGTCGACGCTAAAAGAACACGAACCGCGCGCTGGGTACGATTCAGTTAACACTGATCCCACAGCCGCTCAGGCTCGCCCCTTGCCCCTGACTGATATAAACTGTCAACGGGACTGGCCCCGCATAGGGTTCGTGATAGTAGTTCATCGTTTGAGTGAGGTCTGCGGTTTCGCTAGGATCAGTCGAGAACACGATAAAATTGTCATTCCACGATTGAATTTGGAAGAAAAGGACAATACCACCACCAAACCAACCTCCTCCTCCACCGATCATGTAGACAGCGCCAGTCGGGAGTTGTGTGCCGAACGAGCAACCGACGATGGTGTATGCGTGGCCAATCTTGAACGTCTTAACGGCGACGGAACCGTCGAATACCCCCAGAATCCGCCGACTTGGATCCTTCGCGCATTCGGCGGCTACTTGCAAATTGACTTGGGACGGCATGCCTTCGATCGCAGTAAGATTTGTCGTGCGCGGGGTCGAACTCGCTATTGCAGCCTGCGGCGCGAGCGAGGCGGTGCGAGCAGGCTGCGTGATTGCGGTTGAGGACGAGGCGTTGCCTTGGGCGCTCATCGTCTGGCTCGTCCCGATCTGCCCCGGAGAGGTCTTTGGCATCATCGCAGGCGCCGTGACAGCAGCCCGATTTGCAGCAACAGCAGTCTTTCCACTTCCGCCGTTTAAGGTGCCTGTCTGCGCTGTGGGCATACCGGAAGCACTCACTTGCACACTTGCATCGCCAAGACTCCCATTGCGCTCGACTGCGGTCGGTGACATCGCAGTGGTGCCCTGCTTAGTACCTTCCGTGGCGGCAGGCCGCTGCACGGTGGGTACGAGAGCAGATTTACTGCCGTCGCCTGAAGGTGAGTTTGCCTGCGTCCCGAGCAACGTCTGTTGCGCGCCCGGAGTCATAAGCGCACCCTTCGGCGGATATGGCTGCGGACTCAGTTCATCTGCATTAGTCCCGCCGCTTCCACTGAGCCCCTTGCGCCGACGCATCTCTTTGATAGCCACGGCGTTGAGAATGCGCGTACTCACTCCCTCGCGCTGCAAGGCCAGCATCTTGTTCAACGACACATCAAATCTCGCCGGATTCGCCCGAATCGCCGCAATGATGCTTGCTTCGGCCTGTCCTTGCCTCATCATTTGGAGCCTCCCAAAATGGCTTTCAGAGTTCGTGCGCGTGAAAACATGAAATAGCGGAAGATTGCCCCGCCGTCAAAGGGCGGGCTTATGGCGAATTTGTGTCCTGCTAATTCTTTGCAAACTCACGGGGTTGTGCGGCTGTCTGTCATAAAGAGACTGGTAAAAAGTGAGGTCGTGTTATACTCCCGGTCAATCTCGGTAACCTCTGGCGGGCGCATGAACTTCGCCACACCCTCGCGGCTCCTGCGTTTCGGCCTTTTCGAGGCTGATTTGCAGAACGGCCTTCTCACCCGCAAAGGCGTGCGCATTCGCCTGCAGGAGCAGCCGTTCCACATCCTCGCGATGCTGCTACAGCGTGCCGGTCAAATTGTGACGCGCGAGGAGCTCCGGCAGAATTTGTGGCCCGGTGGCACCTACGTCGATTTCGATGGAAACCTAAATTCCGCTCTCAAACGCCTCCGCGCGGCGCTGAACGATGATGCCGACAATCCGCGATTTATTGCGACGATTCCCAAGCGCGGCTATCGTTTCATCGCGCCAGTCACGATCGAAGGCGCGGTGCCATTCACCGAACCGGAGATCTCGCCGGCCCCTTCCCCATCAGAAAAAAGTGAGCCCGCTGCGATTTTGCCCGCTGCTGCCCCAAGGCTTTCAAATCGTCGTTGGTTTTTCTTAGCCAGCGCCTCTGTGGCGGTGATCGCGCTGGTCGCATTTATTTTTTTGCGCGGACGTCCCGCCGCAACTCCTGCCTCTTCCTCCGCTCAAGCCAGGGCTGACGTCGGGGCAATTGGCCGCTCCGTCGCTGTACTTGGTTTTCAAAATGCCACCGGCCGAAGCGGCGATGCGTGGCTGTCCACCGCGCTCGCGGAAATGTTGCGGACGGAACTCGGCGCCGGCGGCAAGCTGCGCGTCGTTTCGGGCGAAAATGTCGCCCAATTTCGCATAAGTTCGCCCTGGTCTGAAACTGATTCTCTCAGCCGGCAAACGACTTCGCGCATTGGAAAGGCCCTCAATAGCGACCTGCTTGTTCTCGGTTCCTTCGCTGCTCTCGGCGATCCGCAGAATGGCGTGGTTCGCGTTGATTTTCGATTGCAGGATGCTCAGACAGGCGAAATCTTGTATCAAGGAGCGGAGACCGGCAGCGAAAAGCAATTTTTCGGACTGGTCGCCAATGTTGGCGTAGCTCTCCGCGAACGATTGGGCCTGCCGATGATCAGCGAATCGGAGGAAGTCAGCGTGGTTTCATCTCTTCCTTCCGATCCAGACGCGAATAGATTCTACTCTCTCGGCCTTGCGAAATTGCGCGACGCCGACGTCGCCGCCGCCAAAGACCTTTTCCTTCAAGCGGAGAAACTCGCGCCGCGATTTCCTCTGGTTCACCTCATGCTTTTCCGTACCTGGGGCGGCCTGGGGTATGACCAAAAGGCCAACGAAGAAATAAAGACGGCATACCAACTTTCTGCGAGCCTTCCGGAAACCGACAAGCTGCAAATCGAAGGCGCTTATTTCGGGAGCCTGAAGGAGCTGGACAAAGCCGCTGCTGCTTATCGCGCCATGTACACTCTCTACCCCGACAGTGTGGATTACGCCGAACAGTTCATCGTCGTTCTCAATGCGGCGGGCCGTCGTGAAGAGGCTCTCGCTGTCGTCAAACAGCTCCGCAATCTTCCACCTCCGGCTTCCGAAGATCCACGCGTTGATTTCTGGGAAGGCCAGCTTATCTCTTATTCCGGAGGCACGGCTGCGCAGCCGTATTTCGAAAGGGCTGCAGCCGAAGCTGCCTCCCGCGGGCAGAAACTTCTGTATGCGCTCTTCCGACTCCACCAGTGCGTCAACTTG
>DASYYI010000458.1:0-1973 GCA_035933995.1 Candidatus Acidiferrales bacterium
CCTTTGACGATTCGTTCCAGGAATCGCGCCCGCCCGGTCGCTTCGAAATATTCGTTGCTGGTCTGGTCCGTATTCATTGCGAGAAATTTCTGATACGCATCCAGAGCCTCTTTCGCTTGCCCTAGGTGGTCGTAACACGTCGCGCGCACGAACCACGCTCCCGGTTTCGGCGTTTCGCGCGCGTCCAACAAGTTCAGTGCCGCCAACGTCGCCGGATAATTCTTCCCCAAGTATTCGGCAGCCACCAGGTCCCGCAGCGCGTCGTTCGAACTCGAATCGAGGCGTAATGCCTCATTCAGCTCCTGCGCCGCTCCCGCATAGTTTTTCGTTTCCAGCAAAGCGTGCCCCAGTCTCGCCCGAATGTTGGCATCCCGCGGAGCCATCATCGCCGCCTTTTGCAGCGCGTTCGCAGCCTTCTCGAAATCCTTTTCCCTATAATAAAGCACGCTGCGCAATTTCAGTGTCTGAAGCGTTTCAGTCGCGTCCTTGCCGGCGCGATCCAATTCCGCGAGCGCATCGTCGTTCCTGCCTAAGTCGGTAAGCAAAGATGCCCTCATCACGCGCGCCTTCGCGTCGCCCGGATTCGCCCGCAAATAATCGTCCAGCACCGCCGCCGCGTCCGTCGATTTCTTCTGCTCGATTAGGCTTTGCGCCAGCCCAAGTTCGGACTCTGCGTCATTCGCCTTCAGTTTCAGCGCTTCTCGAAATTCCGGCTCCGCCGCGCTCGAGTTTCCCGCCGCAAGTTCCGCGCGCGCCAGCGCAATATGCTCCGGGTAATCATCGGGATCGAGTTTCACCGCAATCGTATATTCCGTCACCGCGTCAGCGGATTGGCCCGCGCGCTCCTCCGCCGTCCCCAGCAAGTAGTGTCCCTGCGCGTAGTCGTAATTCAGTTCCGTCGCCTTTTGCAAAGGGGCAATCGCGGCTTTTGCGTCATCGTCGAGCAAACTAATTCCAAGGTTCAAATACGCCTGCGCCATCTTCGGATCGAGCGCGATCGCCTTCCGATATTCCGCGATGGCTTTGTCCTTCTCTTTCTGCGCGGTGTAAACGTAACCCAAATCGAAATGCGCCGCCGCATCGCCCGGTTTCTGCACCAAATATCTCTCGTAGTCCGCCGCGGCCGTCGCGTAGTCGTTTTTGTCGGCAGCCGCTTTCGCTTGCACCAGTAAATCGTACAAAGCTTGTTCCTGCGGCGAAGCAGCGATGGTCCGTCGTCGCGAATTCTGCCTTGATTGTGGATTGGCCGCTCGGGGCGCAGCCGCAAAAATCACCAACAGCAAAATCGCGGCCGCGTTTCGCGAAAAGTTCATGAAGTGGGGTTGCGATGGTTCGTGTTTTCGTGCGCGCCTTCATTCAGCACGCGCGCCAGAAACTTTCCTGTATACGACTGCGCATTCCGCGCCACCTGTTCCGGCGTCCCGCACGCCACCAGACGTCCGCCGCGTTCTCCGCCCTCGGGCCCCAGATCGATCACCCAGTCCGCGGATTTGATAACGTCCAGATTGTGCTCGATGATCAGCACCGAGGCCCCGCCTTCGAGCAATTTACGGAATGCCGCCAGCAATTTTGAAATGTCGTCGAAATGCAGCCCTGTGGTTGGCTCATCGAAAATATACAGGACCCCCGTGTTCTCTTGCCGCGTAAGATGCGCCGCCAGTTTCAAACGTTGCGCCTCGCCGCCCGATAGCGTCGACGCCGATTGCCCCAGCCGCAAATATCCCAATCCGACTTCTTCCAGGATTTTCAGCTTCGTCGTGACCTTCGGTGTGCCCGCGAAAAATGCCAACGCTTCATGCACGGTCATTGCCAGCACATCATGCACATTCTTTCCGTGGTAGCGCACGTCGAGAATTCCGCTCTTGTACCGCGTCCCTTTGCATTCCTCGCAAATCAGTTCCACGTCCGCCAAAAACCTCATCTCAACGGTCACCGTTCCGTCGCCCTGGCACGCTTCGCATCTTCCACCGGGA
>DASYYI010000463.1:0-11264 GCA_035933995.1 Candidatus Acidiferrales bacterium
ATCAACCGCACCTGGGCAGATGGCGATCGCCTCGAAGTGAAGCTCCCCATGCGCCTCCACGCAGAAGGACTGCTCGGCGACCCCACGCAGCAAGCGGTATTATACGGACCGATTGTGCTGGCTGGCCGCTTGGGCCAGGACGGGCTCACAGAACAGATGCAGTATGACCGCGACACGGGCCCGACCGAGCTGGCGGCTCGGGGCAGGCCAGAAGGGACGATGGCAGTCGACTTGAAGTGGACCGACAATGTCGAAGCGGCTCAATGGGTCGAACCGGTGAAGGGAGAGCCCTTGACCTTCCGGACGGTCCAAGGCAGTGCCACCGAGTTGATTCCCTTGCATCGCGTCTTCGGCGAGAGGTATGGTGTGTACTGGAAGGTCAATAAATCCGGGCCTAGAATGGGCTGATTGAGCGTCCGTCCTTCCATTTCCTTTGCGGAGAGCAACGTTGAGCATTCACGAAGTCGCCAGACGCGCTAAAGTCTCCATTGCGACGGTTTCGCGCACTATAAATGGAGTTTCTACCGTTACGCCTCAACTCTCCCGGCGCGTTTGGCGCGTAATCGAGGAGCTCGGTTATTATCCGAATACCCAGGCGCGCTCGCTGGTTTCCGGCCGCAGCCGCATTTTCGGTTTGATCGTTTCAGAGATTACCAATCCGTTCTTTCCTGAAATCATCCAGGGATTCGAGGACATTGCCGTTCAGAACAACTACGAAATCCTCACCACCTCCACCGTTCATGATCCCAAGCGCATCGCGCTGTCTGTTCGCCGTATGATCGAGCGCCGCGTCGAAGGCGTTGCCATTGTAACGTTCGGTATGGAAGAGGCGCTCTTCGATGATTTGAAATCTCGCAAGATCCCCCTCGTCTTCATCGACGTCGGGCCGGCGCTTCCGCGAATCAGCAATATCCGCATCGACTATCAGCACGGGATTCGCGAGGCTGTCCAGCATCTGGCGGCGCTTTGCCATGAACGTATCGCATTTATTTCCGGCCCGTTGATTTTGAAGTCGGCCATGGCTCGCCAGCGCGCTTTCGTCGAATCCATGGAGGAAATCGGCCTTCCGGTGGATCCGAATCTCCTGATTGAGGGCGATCACACGATGGAAGGCGGCATAAAGGCGCTGAAAGCGATATTGAACTTCCCCAAGCGTCCCACGGCCGTGATTTGCTCGAACGACATGACCGCCATCGGCGTAATGCGCCAAAGTTATGAGGAAGGTGTTCACATCCCGCGCGATTTATCACTGGTGGGCTTCGACGACATTCGCCTCGCTCAATTCATGATTCCGCCCCTCACGTCTATAAAAATGTCGCAAACAGAAATCGCCAGGATGGCTTTCAACGCGCTCCTTTCCGAAGTGCAACGGGACATTCCGTCGCCGAATGGAACCGAATACGTCTTGCGCACAAGTCTGGTCCTTCGCGATTCGACGGCAATGGCGCCGGCGGGTGCTCGGAAGAAGGTAGCTGTTCTAAAGAAGTCGGCGGAATAAGGCCCTAGATGCTGCTCGAAAGTCTCCGGCGCGAAGTGCTCGAAGCCAATCTCGAATTGGTTCGCCGGGGCTTGGTGCTCTACACTTTCGGCAATGCCAGCGGAGTGGATCGCGACAAGGGTTTGGTTGTCATCAAACCCAGTGGCGTTCCGTATGAAAAACTGAAAGCCGAGGATCTGGTCGTCACCGATCTGTCTGGGAAAATCGTCGAGGGGAAATTTCGGCCCTCATCGGATTTGCCGACTCACTTGGAACTTTACAGAAACTTTTCGGGCATTGGCGGTGTCACGCATACGCACTCTGAATTTGCGACGGCCTGGGCGCAGGCTGGCCGTCCGATTCCGTGTCTTGGAACGACGCATGCCGATTATTTTCACGGGCCCGTCCCTGTGACTTCGGACCTTACGGCGCAAGAGATCGCGGGAGATTACGAGAAAAATACCGGCGCCGCAATCTGCCGGACGTTTGAAAAACTGCATCCCGCTGACATTCCCGGTGTTCTCGTCCGCGGCCACGGGCCGTTTTGCTGGGGAGAAACGGCAACCATCGCGGCCCACAATTCCGTCATTCTTGAAGCGCTCGCTCGAATGGCTTATTACACGGCCGGACTGGTTCATGAACTGAAGCCGCTCTCGTCCTCGCTTCATGACAAGCATTACTCGCGCAAGCATGGAAGCGCGGCGTACTACGGGCAACCGCCCGACAAGACATGATTTCTGAATCGCGGCTTGCGTGTTTCTTGCTTCTATTAAATTAATCGGCGTCGCACAAATTCTGTACAAGAAGCCGCGCAATTGTTGAGCAGCGAAAAGCGGACAATCGGATTTGTCGTTCCACGAGGCGATGAATGTCTACAAGCAAAAAGATGACCATGGGTCTGATCGTGGGCAATCGGGGCTTTTTCCCCGGCCACCTTGCCGAATCCGGCCGCAAAGAAATGATTTGCACCCTGAAGAGTGGTGGCATGGACGTGATCGCGCTCACGCCCGAACAAAGCCGATACGGCGCCGTCGAAACCTACGACGAAGCAATGCGCTGCGCCGAATTGTTCCGCGCTCACGCTGAACACATCGACGGCGTCATTGTCACGCTGCCCAATTTTGGAGACGAGCGCGCAATCGCAGACACGCTGCGCCTTTCAACCCTTCGCGTTCCCGTGCTGGTTCAAGCCACTCCCGATACTCCCTCCAAAATGTCCATTTCGTTTCGGCGCGACAGTTTCTGCGGCAAAATGTCAGCCTGCAACAATCTGATGCAGTACGGCATTCCATACTCCCTCACTTCCTCGCACACCGTCGCGCCTGACTCGCCCGAATTCAAAAAGGACCTGGATTGGTTCGCCGGTGCTTGCCGCGTCGTAAAAGGTCTCAAGAATCTCCGCATCGGTAGCATTGGCGCGCGTCCCACGGCGTTCAATACCGTCCGTTACAGCGAAAAAATCCTCGAGTCGCAGGGAATCTCCGTCGAAACGCTCGACCTCTCCGAAGTGATCGGCCGCATTCAACGCATGAAAGACACGGATGATGCCGCGCAAGCGAAACTCGAGTCCATCGAAAAGTACGTCTCCACAAACGACGTGCCCAAAGCGGCTCTGCTGAAAATGGCCAAGCTGGGAACGGTGATTGACCAATGGATGAAGCAGACGCACGTCACCATCAGCGCCATTCAGTGTTGGACTTCAATCGAGGAAAATCTTGGCGTCGTTCCTTGCACGGTGATGAGCATGATGAGCGACGATCTCATGTCCAGCGCCTGCGAAGTGGATATTTGCGGAGTCCTCAGCATGCATGCGCTGCGCCTTGCCTCCGAAACTCCCAGCGCCCTGCTCGATTGGAACAACAATTACGGCGATAACCCCGACAAGGCCGTTTGCTTTCACTGCAGCAATTTGCCAAAGCAATTTCTAAAGAACGTAAAAATGGATTACCAGGCCATCATCGCCGGCACTGTTGGCAAGGAAAATACTTTCGGCACATGCGTCGGTTTGGTCAAACCTGGCAAGATGACTTTTGCTCGTTTCTCGACCGACGACCGCGCAGGTTATGTCCGCGGCTACCTCGGTGGCGGCACATTCACTGACGATCCACTCGAGACTTTCGGCGGCGCGGGCGTCGTTGAAATTCCGCGAATGCAGAAACTGTTGCGCTACATCTGCGAAAATGGTTTTGAACATCACGTCGCGGCGAATTTTTCTTCCGTCGCCGGCGCCGTTCATGAAGCGGCCACGCGTTACCTTGGATGGCAAACCTACTGGCACGGAAATTAGGAGCGGGAACAGCGATCGATGGCCATCGTAGCAGGTGTTGACTTCGGCACTTTGAGCGTCCGCGTTTCCGTCGTGGACAGTGAGAAGGGAATGCTCTCTTCCGCGGTCGCCGAATATCCTCTGCACCGCAAGCGCGAAGATCCCGAGTTGGCAACGCAATCTCACGAAGATCACATGCGCGCTCTTGTCTCCGCCACGCGCGATGCCGTGAAACAAGCGGGTATTTCCGGCGACACTATCGAGTCCATTGCCCTCGACACCACTGGTTCTTCCGTCGTCCCCGTCGGCGGCGACATGGCTCCTCTCGGCGAGTATTACCTCTGGTGTGACCACCGCGCAAAATCCGAAGCAGCCGAAATCACCGAAATGGCTCACCGCGAAAACCTCGAAGCCATTCGCTGGTGCGGCGGCGTTTATTCTTCCGAATGGGGATTCGCCAAACTCCTCCACTGGCTCCGCCACAATCCCGCAAAGCGTGCTCAGTTCGCCAGCGCATTTGAACATTGCGACATGGTGGCCGCCACATTGTGCGGCGTCACCGATCCGCGCAAGGCCAAGCGCAGCATTTGCGCGATGGGCCACAAATGGCTTTGGCATGCGGATCTGGGCGGTCTGCCGTCCGAGGAATTTCTGGTCAAAGTCGATCCTCTGCTCGCGGGTGTCCGCGCGAAGCTCGAGGGTTCCTACGAAACCTCCGACAAAATTGCCGGCAAGCTGTCGCCATTTTGGGCCGAAAAGCTGGGCTTGCGCGTAGGCATTCCAATTCCCGTGGGCGCGTTCGACGCCCACTGGGATGCGATCGGCGCGGGCGCTCGCGAAAAAGACATCGTGAACGTCGTTGGCACTTCCACGTGCATCATCGGAATCACCAAACAGACGCAGCTTGTGCCGGGTGTTTGCGGAGTAGTGAACGGCAGCGTGCATCCGTCTTACACCGGCATCGAGGCAGGCCTTTCCGCGACTGGCGACATTTTCGAAGCCATCGCGCGCCGCGCCAATACTTCCATCTCGGAGTTGAGCAGAGGACTCGACAAATATTCCGCCGGTCAGACGGGCCTTCTACGCATGACCTGGGACAACGGCGACCGCACGGTCTTGGTGAACGCGAACCTGCGAGGCATCACGCTCGGCTGGAATTTGCAGCACACCGCGCAAGACGAATTGTTCGCCGCCATTGAGGGAACCGCGTTTCACACCCGGGTCATACTTGACCGCATGGCCGAGCACGCCGTTCGCATTGAGCGCGTAATCAATTCCGGCGGCATCCCGCAGAGCAATCCGGTGCTGAATCAAGTCTATGCCAACGTCCTTCGCAGGCCGGTGCTCGTGCCGAGCCGCAAAGTTACCAGCCTCGGTTCCGCCATCTTCGCGTTCCTCGCTGCCGGAACGTTCAAGACAGTTGAAGAAGCTCAACAAAAAATCTGCCCGCCTCACGTGGTTTACAAGCCTCAAGAAGAAACGCAAAGCGTTTACAACGATTTGTGCAGCCTTTACCGCCGCTTGTATTTTGATTTCGGCCAAGCAGGGAAGGACTCCACGTTTGGTGATGTTTTGCCCGCGCTCATCCGCATTGCCAAAGAGCAAACGGTCGGTGCCGACGAAAATCCGCACTTGCAATCGCAGTCGCTCAAAGCTTGATGGCGCAGGTTAAACGACTCGAGTGGATTTCCACGCAGAATCGTCTTCGCGGAATTCAGGAATCTTCCCGCAGTTTTCCTGATGTGCCAGCTTAAGTTGGAATTACAATTGTGTGGAAGCATGTTCTGTACACGAAATTAAATCCGCATAAGGATGGCAACCGCCTTGTCAGAAGTGAACAAGTGAATCGTACAAAAACAGAAATTGTCTGCCGCGGGCTTCTATTTGACATGGACGGCGTTCTTCTCGATTCCACTCCGGCGGTCGCGCGTGTCTGGCATGGTTGGGCCGTCGAGCACGGTTTCAACCCGCGAGAAGTTGTGCGCGCCGCGCACGGGCGCCCAAGCATTTCCACGATCCGCGATTATCTGCCGGATTCCGATCATCACGCGGAGAATCGCGAGGTCGAAAGAAGGGAACTCGCCGATCTGGAAGGCGTCGTACCCTGGCCCGGCGCGATTGAACTCTTGCGTTCGCTTCCCATCAATCAATGGGCGATCGTGACTTCCTGCACGCGCCCGCTGGCCGAAGCGCGGCTTCTCGCCGGCGGACTCCTGCGTCCCAAGTTTTTCATCTCTTCGGACGACATCACAAATGGAAAGCCTGCGCCCGATCCCTATCTCAAAGGCGCGCAATTGCTCGGACTGAATCCGGCGGACTGCATCGTGGTCGAAGACGTTCCCGCAGGCGTCCGCTCAGGAAAGGCCGCCGGGTGCAGGGTGATCGCCTTGTGCACAACAATGCCTGAGGCTGACTTAAGAATTGCTGGCGCTGACTGGCTGGCGGAAAATTGCGCCGCGATCTCGGTGACCCCAGTGCAATCGGCGAACGGCAAGATCATTCTTGCCGTTGAGGAAATTGAACCAGGCGCGCCGCGCAATTAAAATGCTCGCAATCATCCGCGCAACGTCATCACCGAAACAGAATGGGCGGCAAAAGTCTGGCGGAAATTCCGGCCGGCTCCCAAAAACGATTTGCGTTTCGCCGTCACCTGATTTGGATTCGCAAATGTGTTCGTAGCGTCGAGTGAGGCACCATTAATCTCATAGAGCTCGCCGGAAGCCTGCGGATTAAATCCTTCAATCACAATGTCCGCTGAAACTGCATCGGTCGGATGGCGATTCACAACTGCCAAGGTCAGTTTCCCGTTCGCTTTGTCCGTCGTCGCCGACACATCCAGATACGGCACGTCATACGGCACCTCAGCCGCTCGTGGAAACGCGTCCGAACGCACGAGCGCATCGAGCGCCACGTCGCCACAATAATCCGTGTACAACTTGAGTGGATAATACGTCGTCTGCAGCACAATTCCAGTCGAGTTGGCCATGATAGGCGCAATCACGTTCACCAACTGCGCCATATCCGCCAGCTTCACTGTCTGGCAATGGCGATGGAATGAGTTCAGTCCCGACGCCACCCACAGCGCGTCGCGCAAGTTGTACACTTCTTCCAGCATGTGATTATCGCCGCGGTGGAACCACGATCGGAACCATATATTCCACTCGTCCACCGCAATTGCCACGCGCTCTTTTCTTCTGCTTCTCGACATTGCCGCCGTGATCACCGCGTCCAGCACTTCAATCTGTCTCTCGAAGTAATGTGCATCCTGGAATTCTTTCGTGTTGTCCGTGCTGCCGCCGTAATGATGCAGTGAAATATAATCAACAATGTCGGTAAGTTTTTCGAGGACGGGTAAATTCCATTCCACGCCGGGCCCGCCGCACGCGACGAGCTTGATCGATGGGTCGATCCACCGCATCATTTTTGCGAACTCCAAGGCGTCCGCTGCGTATTCTGCTGCATCTTTGTGCCCAGCCTGCCAGCTTCCATAAACTTCATTGCCCAGCGCCCAATACTTCACATTGTAGGGATCCGCGTGCCCGTTTTTCCTGCGTTGATTCGCCCAGTAGGTGTTCGTCGTCGCGTTGCAGTATTCCACCCAGTCCGCTGCGTCTTGCATCGTCCCCGTGCCCATGTTCACGCAGATGTATGGCTCGGCGCCAAGTTTTCGGCAGTATTCGATGAACTCATCGGTACCAAATCGGTTCGACTCTTCTTCCTGCCACGCGGTATCCCAGCGGCGCGGACGCGCGTCTTTCGGTCCGATCCCATCTTTCCAATTGTATCCGGAGGAGAAATTCCCCCCCGGCCATCGGAGCACGGAAACGTGTATCCCGCGCGCCGCTTCGAGCACGTCCTTGCGGAAGCCGTCGCTGTCTGCCAATGGAGATCCTTTGTCGTAAATTCCGCCGTAGATGCACCGCCCCAGGTGCTCGGTGAAATTGCCGTAAATATTTCGATCGATAACGCCAATTTTCCGGTCGAAATCAATCTTAATTCGAGCAGCAGCGCCTGCCGGAGCCGCTGACTGCTCCTGCGCCGTCGAAATCGGCCAGGCTCGCGTCGGCGTCGCAAAGGGAATCGCCGCAGTTCCCAGCGCCGCCGTCACTCCCGCTTTTAAGAACCCGCGCCTTCCAGACTTCTCAACTGTCATTGGCAAATTCCTCCGAGCGCCGAATACGATAACGTCCCACTGCCTGGACATGCTTTTCGAAACAGCATGTTCTATCCGTTCGAGTATTTATGCTGAAAACGTTTACTCGTCAACAGAAGAATCATTGGGCTTCCGTGTGCGAAACCTAGCACTCAGGAACCTGAGCGGTCCCTTCCCGCGTTTCGAAGTGGCAATCTGACCGGCAACCATCCAAAACTTGCGCTGCTAACCAAAGTATTTACTGCATCTTGCTGAAAGCGTATATTATATCCCGTTCCGCGCGCCCCATTTGCGTCGGCTCTTCCCTAAGCCCCGCCACTGGGTAACTGGAGATTCTCCGGGAGGCAACATTCCGTGCACGTTCGCACGTTTGCATTGCTGATCGTTACCTTGGGCCTTTCGCCCGCGACCCTCGCGCAACAATCCGTCGAGAACTCCGAATTTCAGGTTCGTTTTTCGACCGCCGGAGTCGCCAGCCTCAAACACGTCCACGACAAATATGACACCGATTACATAGCTTCCGGTGAAGCGCTGGGCGACGTCATAATTCGATACCGCACTCCCGGAGATCGCGACTGGAAGCTGGCCTCTGCGGCAAGGATCGACGGCGATCATTCGGCCGGCTCGTCCGCAGCCACCTATACAATCGGCACCGCTATACCCACCATCGCGACCTCCAGTCACGCCTCCGCTTCGGTTACGTCTCCCGCCGTGTTTGCGCTAAACGACAAGATTGTGCCGCGCAATTCGCAGGACATGGGTGTCCCGCGGTTCGTGTGGAATGGCCGGAAGGGAACCACGGAGTGGGTCGAATACGATTTTCCCGCGCCGGAAAAAGTCTGGTCAACGCAAGTGTACTGGGCGGAAGACAAAAATCCCGATGCGCCTTGCAAGTTGCCAAAAAGCTGGCGCGTCCTTTATCGCGACGGAGCCGACTGGAAGGAGGTGAAAGCGGCGAACGGTTATCCTGTCGCCGCCGACAAATTCAGCGAAGCCACATTCCAGCCTGTTACCACATCAGCTCTTCGCATCGAAGCGCATCTCGACGACAACGCGACCGCTGGCATTTTCCAGTGGCGCATCAACGGCGATGCGGGCGACAAAATCAATCCCACTCGCGACCTGCAAGCTACGGAAACCTTCCAACTTCAGAACGACGCATTGCTCTGGACAATATCCCTGCGCAACAACACAGATCATGAAATCGAAGTCGGCGACCTCGGCCTGCCTCTTCCGTTCAACACGCGATACGTTTGGGACAAAACGGAAACCTACACCAAGCGCCTGATCCGCCACAGTTTCATCGGTGGCAATGGTTCGTTTATCTTTTTGATGCGAACGAATTCCGAAGGCCCGTATTTGGTCATGACTCCTGTTGCCGGCACCGGCCTTGAATATTTTGATTTCTCGCGAGCCAGTCGCGGTTACGGCGCTTACATTCATTCTGCGGCAAGCGCAGAGGAGCTTCGTGCCAAGGGAGGGAACTGGCGACTGCCGAACACGCGGTTGATTTTGCCGCCGAAAGGGCACGCGGGCGATTCCGCAAAGTATGGATTCCGCTTTCGTTGGGCTCCCGACTACGCAGGAGTGCGCCAAGTATTGTATCAAGAGGGCCTTTTCGACGTCAATGTGGTTCCGGGCATGACCGTTCCGACGGACCTGTCGGCCATGTTCTCGCTCCACACTCGCAATAGGATTCGCGCCGTTGTTCCTGAGCATCCCGAAAGCACTCAAATCAAATATCTCGGCGAACGCGGAAAGGACGTCCGCGTCTACAAGGTCCATTTTTCACGTCTCGGAGAGAATCTGCTGAAGGTGGAGTACGGGAAGGGCGAATACCTTTCCCTCGAATTTTTTGTGACCCCGCCGCTCGAAACTCTTTTCCAGAAACGCGCCTCATTCATCGTCACGCATGAGCAGCATCGCGACCCGGGCAAGTGGTACAACGGCCTTTTCTCGCAATGGGACATGAAGCACGAAATTCTACGCAGTCCCGACGACCTGGATGGTCTCCAATCCTATGCCGTCGCGTGTGACGATCCAATCTTGGGCAAAGCCATGTACGTTGCGGGAGAAAATGTTTTCTATCCTTCGCAATCGGAAATTTCCGCGGTCGAGTATTACATCAAGAATTATGTTTGGGGCGGATTGCAGGAGACCGACAAGGAAGAATATCCCTACGCGATTTATGGCATTCCCAACTGGAAAGTGAATCGCGACAGTCCTGAAGACACTGTCCGCGGCAAGAAACACGTCTGGCGAATCTACGATTATCCGCACGTGATCGCCATGTACTACTACATGTATCAGGTCGCTAAGTTTTATCCCTCCACGACAAATTACCTGAACGAAGACGGCTATCTTGAGCGCGCCTTCGGAACTGCAAAGGCATTTTTCACCGTCCCGGACGAAGTGATTAAGTGGTCCGCTGACAAAACGGGCACATACGACGAGCTTGTGATTCCAGCGCTGATCCGGGCTTTATACGACAGCGGCCACAAAGATCAGGCCAATTGGTTAAGAAACGCTTGGGAGAAGAAGGTTGAATATTTCATTAACGATCATCCGTATCTTTTCGGCTCGGAATATCCTTTCGATTCGACGGGTTTCGAATCTACGGAAGCTTTCGCGCGTTACGCGATGCATCACGTGAACGCCCCTGGTGATTCTGCTTCGCCGAACCCATCGCAGACAGAATTCAGCCGCGCGGTGAAATACACTGACGCGGCGGAATTCTTGGACGAGCAGATGAAGTTGAACATCGCCTGCCGTGGTTGGCTCGAAACTGCCTATTACGATTTGGGCAGCGATTATCGCGCGAGCGGCAACGCTAGCTACACGCTCAGCTACATGGCGCAGATGGGCGGCTGGGCCGTGATGGATTATGCCCTCAATTTCGCGAAGGATCCTGCAACCTACATGCGGCTCGGATTCGCTTCATACCTGAGCTCGTGGGCGCTTCTTAATTCCGGCACGCCAGAATCCAACTATGGCTACTGGTATCCCGGAAAAAATAATGACGGCGGAGCGAGTGGCGGGTTTGAACCGCGTCCGTGGGGCCGCGCGTGGCTGGGTAACAAGGAAATGGGACGCGGCCCGTGGTGGTACTCCGGCGAAATCGATTTGGGATTCACGGGAGCATTGCGAACTGCCGCAACGGTTGTTGTCGACGACCCGATTTTCGGGCTTTTCGCGTACGGCGGCGGCCTTGAAAAAAAGAACGGATTGACGCAGGTCGTCCCGAAGGACGGTTTGCGCACGCGCTTCCACATCTTGCGAGGTGCTCAACGCGTGCACATTCTTCTCGACAGCGACGGCTTCGCAAAGGGTCAGCCCGTGTCATTTGACGATTCGCTGCGTCGCATCAA
>DASYYI010000467.1:0-1702 GCA_035933995.1 Candidatus Acidiferrales bacterium
GGTCGTCGTGCAGCAAGCAGGCGTTCTCAGCTTGACAGGCATTGTCGGGGGCACCTCTTCGCGCTTACGCCCCGCATCGTTTGAATTGAATTGGGACGACGCGTCTCTCTCCGACGTTCTTCGATTGCTTCGAGGAAATGATTATGGCGTGCGCGGTCTTTTCTCGCTTCAGCTTGCGGCGAAGACAGTCGACTACGGCTGGAATCTTTCCTTGCACACGGAATTCCGCCGTTTGCATCGCTGGGATTTGCCACTCCGTCCGGACGATCCTGCCGCCAATCTTAACGTTGAGGCGCGGTGGGCCCCTGACGAATCCCGTTTCGAGTTGACGCAGGCGGTTCTGCAAGCGCCCCGTTCCAATATTCGCGCAACCGGCGCCCTGAACTGGATCACCACTCCCGACGCGATGCAGGCCGCGATCAAGAACGCCCGGCTCGAAATTGTGTCGAGCGGCGTCGCCATGGCCGACGCGCTCACGTGGTATCGGGCCTTCCATCGCGACGTGCCCGAACAAGTTGCTCTGAACGGCACGGCTACGATGCGCGTTACGCTATCCGGTTGGCCGCCGCGTATTCAGAAGGGAATTGTCACTTCCGACGGCGTCGAACTCGACGGCGGCAGCGTGCGCGTTCCCATCCGCATGGGACGCGCGTCCCTGCTATTCACTGACCATGCCATTTCGCTTCCTCCCGCGAACTTCTCGATCGGTGTTCGTTCGGGCGAATTCCGCCTGCGCGGCTCCGCTCAACGCGTTCCTCGCTGGCATTCCGCGTGGAAACTCGACGGCCAAACGACTGAGGTCCGGACTTTTTTCACCGCCGCCAGCGCGCTGGGATTTAGTTTGCCGCCGGGATGGCTGATCGATGGGCCCGCCCAGTTTCATTTGCAATGGCAAGACGCTGCTTCGCCGCGGGCCTCCGCCGCGTCATCGCCGTTATCGGTGTTTCGCCACCCGCAGGGCACCGTAACGCTGGCAGGCATTGCGATTCGCGCCCCGTTTCTCAACCGCGAAATCACGCACTTATCAGGAACGGTGAATTTGTCCCCGGTGGGCAACGGCGACGACGTCAAAGTCCAGTTAACCGCAGCCGATGCCTTCGGCGCGAATTGGCGCGGCAGTCTCGAACGCCACGCCGACGCCGACGAATGGCAGTTCGCCCTTTCCGCCAACGAACTTGACGCCGCCGAAATGGATCGCTGGCTCAACCCGGAGCGCCGCGAAAGTCTTCTCGACCGCATTTTGCCGTTCCTCGCCTCGAAGCCCCAACCTCAGCCTGTTCCCGCGTGGCTTCGGGGCCATGGTTCGGTTTCCGTCGGCGAGTTCGCTCTTGCGCCGCTGACTCTCAGCCAGTTCACCGCGGATGCCGCGCTCGACGGGCGCAAGCTGGCGCTTGCAAATGCGCGCGCGCGATTCTCCGGAGGCGAGGTGCTCGGCTCCATCGCACTTAATTTGAATACGCAACCAACTTACGAAGCCACCGCGAAATTTACGGATGTGAATTTGGGTTCGCTCGCCGCGAAGACGGTGTCTCTTGCGAATCTTTTTGCGGGCGCCGCCTCTGGCGACATCCAGATTTCGGCGAAGGGAATCGGCCGCGTCGCGTTGCTCGGTTCGCTCGCCTGCCGTGGCGACGCGCGCATTCGCGGTGCAGTCTACAACGGTATGGATCTCGACGAATCGCGTAGCGCGGGCGCGCGCAGG
>DASYYI010000070.1:0-9668 GCA_035933995.1 Candidatus Acidiferrales bacterium
AATATTGGAAGATCACGATAAAAACGAAGAGGTTGTCGACGCTCAGCGATTTTTCAACCAGGTATCCGGACAAAAACTCGATCGCCGGCCGCGCTCCCGCGTGGTGCCAGATCCACAGGCCAAATGCCAGCGAAGCGCCGACCCAGAGCGCACTCCACGCCGCAGCTCTTCGCAGCGAAATCGCCCGCGGCTTGCGCCCAAAGGCAATCAGATCGACAACTACCAGCAGCAGTAATCCAGCGACGAAGCCGATCCACAATCCACGAGAAGCCACAGTCGAAGTCTACGTGTGAACACAGCGAATGAAAAGAGCGGCCGGCATATTCAACGTCCGATTTTGCTGGGTTGTAAACAAGTGCGGGCGAACTGGCCGTGGCGGAGTTCCGGAATGAAAAGCGCCCGGCGCTTTAGCTCTAAAATTTTCTTGTTAATGTGGGGCCCGTCAATTTGCGTTGCTTTTCCGCAAACGGTCGGTCACGGGCACGGCGTTGAAGTTCGAGAGAACCATCTGCGTTGTCGCTCCCGCCCGCACGGAAACGGCAACGTCCCACTTTTCCAGCGTGTCGCCCACCTCGGCCTCTATCTTCAGGGACGTAATCCAATATGTTCCTGGGGCAATGCCGTTGAATTCGCCGCGCCCATTCACGTCTGTTTGCGTTTGGCCGACCGCGTAACGCGATTGCGCCGAATCAAGAGCCATTGTATTCACACGTCTGGCACGCGCGGCCTCCATGTCTGCCCACCTCGGTCCTGGGTTGATGGATTCCAGGTCGGCATCCATCACCTCTTTACTGTCCGGATTGGCGGCTACATATTTCCGGACCTTGGCGTGGTATTCGTCAACCTCACGCTGGTATTTTTCCGGATTCTTCGTGCGGTCGCTCTCCTTGTACTTGCGTGCCGGGAAACTCGAGCCCGCGCCCGGACCATTTTCGTCGAAGTACGCTTTCCAGAACTCGGGAACATTAATGATCTCATCTGCTTTCAGGTTCTTCCGGAAATCCTCTCCGGTGATCGTCGCGGTGTGATTTTTCTTCATCCATGTTTTCAGTTCCTTAGACACAGTCAAGCTGTCAACGAAGCGATTGAAGTCGAGTTTGGGCACCGAGCCATCTGCCTCGCGCTGGATGTCCGCGAAGCTCTTGCTCAGCAGATAGAAAGGCAATCCTCTCACCGGCTCCGCCACGCCGGTGGATGGCGTGATTCGTACCGTGAACGCGATCGATCCCGACTGCGCCGCAGCCGGTAAACTCGCGAACAAAACGCACATTGCGAACACCAAAATCGCCCGATAAGCGAATCTCATGTTGCACATCGTAGCAGAATGCTACTGGGTGAAACGGCTGGCCTTTCAAGCCTGTGCGCAGTCGTAACTGCACGGAAGCGCAATTGAGGAGAGAGCGGCGAACAACCAGGGCGGGGAAAATCAGTACAGACGGAACTCTATTTCGAACAGCATATGCACCGCGGCGGGTTGTCCATCAGGGCCGGTCGACGGCTTGAAGCGATAAATGTCTCGTACAGCCGTGATCGCTTCTTCGTCAAGGCCATAGCCAAGGCCCTTGGAGACGTGGATGTTGTGCGCGCGACCGTCAGTTCCGATCACAACGTCAAGAACCACCACGCCCTGAATTTTTAGCTTAAACCCCGCGTCCGAATATTTCGGATTCGGGCAGTAGAGGCATATAGGCGTTCCATAACCATTTTCGCCAGCGTTTGGGTAGCTGCCGCCAATCCCATACTGATTGCCCGCGCCAACGCCGGCGCCATTGCCGTTGCCGATGCCCGTGCCGCTGCCGTTGCCCATCGAATCATTCACCAAATTCGCGAGCGGGTCGCCAGTGTTCGGCAGATTCGGAGTTGGCATATGGATATTCGGCGGCGCGATCACGGTTGGCTCGACCTGCAATTTCGCATGCTCGGGTGGCTTCACTTCGGGTGGCGTGATCTGCTCCATCGAAAACTTTGGCAGGCGTCCGCGAGTCGCGGGAGCAGTGCCAATTCTTCCGCCTCCTCCACCCGCTTTCTTATTTCCCATCTTCAGCTTGGCCAGGTAGGGTGAAACGTCCAGCGGCGTCACGGTCATCGCATTGGCCTGCGTCGGCGGAGACATAAATTCCGGCAGCAGTGGCAAAATGATCAGCACGATCACCAGAACGTGAAACGCCAGCGAGAGCGCCTGCACCTTTGTGAACTGCTTGTTCGGAGTCCAGATTTCCGGGACGGCAATCGGTTTGCTCGTCACCTTCAACGGCGGCAATTTGCGCGGCGCAATCGTGTCCCGAATATTTTCCCAAAAGCTCGCGAACCATCCTTGGGACGTGACCAATAACTCGGAATCGGATGGCTGCCGCGCGGAAGCGGGCAATCGCCGCAGAAGTTCCTTGAAGTTGTCCGACATCGAAGAGCCGAATCGCGCTGGTTGAAAAGCGCTTGGCCCTGTGCCGCGCGGAACTTTCACCGGCCGCTCGGTCAGGAACTCCTTGACGTTCGACAGGAACATCGAAAACCCAGACTCCCGCGTCACCGAACGCCATGTAAGGTCGAAAGCCAAAGCGCGAGCTCGTTCGGGTTGTCCGCTTTGCGGCCGCACGTTTTCTGATGGATCCGCTTGACTCATAAATCGGCTTACACCCTGACGCCCCAAGCCCTCGTCGTTTTATTTAGATTCTGCCGGGCAAAAAAGGATGTATGGGCCCTCCCGCGGGCTGACACCTATGCCTTTTCATTGTAACATACAGGGTTCGCTGCGGCGCGCGACGTTCCGCTCCGTTAACATCAATAAAAAGCCCCAGAAAAGGCCTAATGGCGAAACCTCTCGACCTGAAAAGCACCATCAATCTGCCCCGCACCGATTTCCCGATGAAGGCCCAGTTGCCTCAGCGGGAGCCGCAGCAGCTTGCTCAATGGGAGGCCGAAAAGCTCTACCAGCGCATCCTCGAATCGCGCGCCCAGGCACAGCTTTTTGTCCTTCACGACGGTCCTCCGTATCCCACGGGAGACATTCACCTCGGCACCGGCCTGAATAAAATCATGAAGGACATGGTCGTCAAATCCAAGACCATGGCTGGTTTCCGTTCGCCATATATTCCCGGCTGGGATTGTCACGGCCTGCCGATTGAATCCAAGGTCGAAAAGCAACTGGGTGGAAAAAAAGACAGCGTCGCGCCGGCCGAATTTCGGCGCATGTGCCGCGAGTTCGCCGTGAAATATATCGACCAAAATCGCCGCGACTTCAAACGCCTCGGCGTTCTTGGCCGCTGGGAGAAGCCCTATCTCACCATGGATCCGGAGCACGAAGCTACTATCGCCGACGCTTTTCTGACCTTCATGGAGAAAGGCTACGTTTATAAGGGACTGAAGCCCGTCTACTGGTGCATCAGCGATCGCACCGCGCTTGCCGAAGCGGAAGTCGAGTACGCCGACCACACCAGCCCCTCGATATATGTTCGTTTCAAGCTGGCCCAAGACGGCGCGGACACGCATAATATTCCCGTCGCACTCAAAGGCAAGAACGTCTACGGCATCATTTGGACAACTACGCCCTGGACCATTCCTGCCAGCATGGCGCTCGCTTTCCATCCGGATTTTGTTTACGCGGCAGTCGAAACAGACAGTGGCGACGTTTACCTTGTGGCGGATCAGCTTCGCAAATCCGTAGCGGACGCCTGCGGCTACAAAGAATCAAAGCTCCTCGCCACGTACAAAGGCAGCGAGCTCGAAGCCGCCCATCTGAAATTCCACCATCCGTTTCTCGACCGACTCGAACCTGCCGTCCTTGCTGATTACGTCACGCTGGAGCAGGGCACTGGAATCGTCCACACAGCTCCCGGCCATGGCGCGGACGATTTTCGCACCGGCCAAAAATACGGCATCGGCACATACGCACCTCTCGATGATGATGGCCGCTTCGTCGAAGGCTTGCCTGAATACAAAGGCAAAACGGTTTTCGAAGCCAATCCGCTCATCATCAAGCTGCTCGAATCGCGCGGCGCGTTGATCGGCCAGGGAAAATTGCGGCACAGTTATCCGCACTGCTGGCGCTGCCACAATCCCGTGATTTTTCGCGCCACCGAGCAGTGGTTCATCGACCTCGAACACGACCATCTTCGCCGGCACGCGCTCGACGAAATCCGCAAAGTGAAATGGACTCCCGAATGGGGCGAGCAGCGTCTCTCCGGCATGGTCGCCGAACGCCCCGACTGGTGCATTTCGCGCCAGCGTTTCTGGGGTGTGCCGCTGATCGTGATGTATTGCGAACAATGCGGTGAACAGTTCAAGGATTTTCACGCGCTGCGCAACGTAATCCGCTGGTTCGAAAGGGAAGGCGCGGACGCCTGGTTCACGCACTCAGCAGAAGAACTGCTTCCGCCCGGAACGAAATGCAAATGCGGTTCCTCGCGTTTCCGCAAGGAAAAAGACATTCTCGACGTGTGGTTCGAATCCGGATCAACCAGTCTCGCGGTGTTGAAAGACGGCATGTGGCCCGCCGACGTCTATCTCGAAGGCCCCGATCAATATCGCGGCTGGTTCCAAAGCTCGCTGCTCGTCGGCATCGGCACGCGCGATCGCGCTCCGTACAAACAGGTCGTCACGCATGGCTGGACGCTCGACGCGGAAGGCCGGCCCATGTCGAAATCCGCTGGCAACGGCGTGCTCCCCAGCGAAATCTGCGAAAAATGGGGCGCGGATCTTCTTCGCCTGTGGACCACTTCGCAGGATTACCACGCCGACGTGCGCTTTTCCGAGCCGATGATGACGCAGCTTGCCGAGTCCTACCGCAAGATTCGCAACACCTTCCGCTTTGCGCTTGGCAATCTCGCGAATTTCGATCCTGCGCGCGACGCCGTCGCGGACAGCGAACTTTCGGAGATGGATGCCTGGATGCTCCATCGCACCGGCGAACGCGTCGCGAAGTGTCGCGCCTGGTATGACGAATTTGAATTCCATCGCGTTTTTCACGCGCTGTACGATTTCTTCGTCGTCGATTTGAGCGCCTTCTATTTTGACGTCCTTAAGGATTCTCTGTACACATTCGCGCCGCGCAATATCCGCCGCCGCTCCGCGCAAACGGCAATCTATCGCATCACCAGCGCGCTGGTTCGCCTCGCCGCTCCCATCCTTGTGTTTACCTCGGAAGAAGTCTGGAAGCATCTCCCGCGCGCCGCCGGCGAACCCGACAGCGTCCACATGGCGCTTTTCCCAAAGGCCGAGGATTTCACGACAGGTCTTGACCGTCGCAAATTAGAGAATTGGGAATCCTTGCTCGCCGTCCGCGAGCAAGCGCTCAAGAAGCTCGAGGAAGCCCGCAACGCGAAACTGATCAACAGCGCGCTCGAAGCGAAACTCCTAGTGCGGGCCAGCGGGAAGACTCTTGAGCTTCTGAAAAATTACGCGTCTTCGTTGCCGCAATTGTTCATCGTTTCACAAGTAAGCGTGGAACCCTCGCACAGCAATGCCGCACCCGCAAGTGGCCAAGTTGATGACATTGAAGTCGTCCACGCCGATGGCAGAAAATGCGAGCGTTGCTGGAATTACTCGATTCACGTTGGCGAGAACGCTGACTATCCCACCATTTGCGAGCGCTGCACCGCGGCCATCGCCGAGATCGAAAGCAGCCGCGATGCTGCCGTTGAGAGCGCCAATCGCTGATGCCGGCTTCGCGCAGCATCGCGTGGCGCTGGCTGATTCTCATCATCGCCGCCGTACTTGCCGCGGACCAGGCCACCAAGCACGTCATCGAAAAATACACCCCCGCCGATTATCTCCACGTCGTCATTCCCGGCATCCTCAACCTAATCCACACGCACAATCCGGGTGTTGCGTTCAGCCTTTTTGCGGATTCCCATTCGCCCGCGGTCCGCTTCATGCTCCTTGCATTCTCGATTGCCGTGATTATTTTTTTGTTTTGGCTTCTCGTCGCCGAACGCGCTGGCGGGCGCATGGGCCAAATCGGCATGGCCATGATTTTGGGCGGAGCGCTTGGCAACGTGCTCGATCGCCTGACGGAGCGCGGCGTCACCGACTTCATCGATCTTCACATTCAATCCCACCACTGGCCCACCTTCAACGTTGCCGATTCGGCTATCGTCATCGGCGCGGCTCTGGTTTTGCTGGAACTCTTTCGTGATTGGGGGCATTCTAGCAATCGCCAAGGAGCCTCCTAGCCATGCATCCGCTGTTGGGGACGATTCCCACGCCGTGGGGCGGTGTCCCGGTCTACACATACGGCGTGCTGGTTGCTTCAGGCGTGCTGCTCGGCCTTTGGTACGCGCGTCGCTACGCACCCCAGGCGGGTATCGACCCGGAGCGCGTCTGGAATCTCGGCATCTACATGGTCCTGGTCGCGCTTGTCGGCGCGAAAATCTGGCTTCTTCTCGTTAACGGCCAATATTATTCGCAACATCCCAACGAAATCTTCACGCTCGCCACTTTGCAGTCCGGCGGCACGTTTTACGGCGGACTCTTCGGCGCGCTCGCGTTTGGTGCTCTTTACACGCATTACCAGCGCATCCCGTTTCTGCCGCTCGCCGATTGCTATTTCTCGGGTTTGCCTCTCGGCCACTCCATCGGCAGGCTCGGTTGCTTCGCCGCGGGTTGTTGTTACGGCAAACCTACCTGGCTGCCCTGGGGCGTCATATTCACCGACCCCCGCGCGGCGCAGTTGGTCGGCACTCCGTTGAACGTTCCCCTTCATCCGACGCAGCTCTATGAATCCATCGCCGAGTTCATCAATTTTCTCATCCTCGTGTTTCTAGCGAAAAAACAGCGCTTCGCGGGGGAGATTTTTGCAACTTATATGCTCCTTTACGGCACCGAACGCGGCCTGATTGAATTTGTGCGCGCTGATCCGGATCGTACGTTGTTCCTTCACGGCAGGTTTTCGCTGATGCAGGTCGTCAGCCTCGGCCTGATTGTGACCGGCGCCTGGCTCTGGCGTCGCGGAATGAAACATGCCGCGACACTCCGCCACCCTCAGCCCGCCCCGGCGCGGCAATAACGTTGCCGGAACTCGCCACTGACATGACATCAAAACGCGCCCCTGTTGACGAAGCATCTCGCAAAACCTTTGACAGAGCACGTGACAAAGATGATCTCCCTCGTGATTTCCCTCGTGCCGCCAAACTCATCGTCGCCACCGAAGACGCCGGCCAGCGGCTCGATCGTTTCTTAACCGCGCATCTCCCCGATTTCAGCCGCACCCGCATCCAGTCGCTGCTCGACCACGGCCACGCGCGCGTGAATGGCGCCCCAGCCAAGCGCTCCCATCGAGTCGAAGCTGGCGATGCTGTCGCAATCGAAATTCCTCCGCCAACTCCTATGCAAGCGCAGCCCGAAGCCATCCCTCTCGAAATCCTCTACTCGGATGAAGACCTCATCGTCGTCAACAAGCCCGCGGGCATGGTCGTTCATCCCGGCGCGGGAGTGAAAACCGGCACTATGGTCAACGCCTTGTTGCACGAATTTGGCGCGCGCGGCGAACTTTCTTCCATCGCCGGCGAACTGCGTCCGGGAATTGTCCATCGCCTCGACCGCGAAACTTCCGGCGCGCTTATCGTTGCGCGAAACGACAAGGTCCATCGCGCGCTCTCCGATCAATTTCGTGATCGCCAGATCGGCAAGACCTATATCGCCCTTCTCCATGGCAGGCTGAAAGACGACGCAGGCCGCATCGAGTTGCCTGTCTCCCGCGATCTGCATCGCCGCGTCCGCATGACCACTCGCCGTCGCGAAGGCCGCGCCGCGCGCACCGACTGGCGCGTCCGCATGCGCCTGCCCGGTTACACATTTTTGGAAGCGGACCTTCACACCGGGCGCACGCATCAAATTCGCGTTCATTTCTCCGCCCTCGGCCATCCGGTTGTTGGAGACACTCTTTATGGCGCGCCTGCGCAGCCCAAGGCCGGCGCCACGCTGCTTCCGCCTCTCGGCCGCAATTTTCTTCATGCCGCGCACCTCCACTTTCTGCATCCAACCACAGGGAAGGTAATTGACGTGCGCGCGCCCATGCCCTCGGACTTGGCAAACTATCTTCGCCAGCTCGCCCGTGCCTCGGGAGCAGGCAGCGAATCGATTGACGCTGTGCTCGCGCCGTACCTATAATCGCTTCATCCACAGTGGCGGGACCAATGACTAAGAAGACGCGCAAGAATACGGCCAGGACCATCTTCGCGGGGATTTGTCTGTTGCTTCTCCTCGGCATCGCAGGCGGGACATTCGCGCAACAGAAGCCTGTTCTCCCGCCTCCGCCAGACACTCAACAAAAAACGATTCCTCAGCAGGCTCCTACGGTGCGTGTGAGCGTCCGATTGGTCCATTTAGTTGTGGCTGTAATGGATCGGCGCAACAAGTTCGTCACTGATTTGAACGAAAACGACTTTAAGATTTTTGACGATGGCAAGCAGCAGCGCATCACTCAATTCAGCCGCCAGGCGAACTTGCCTCTGCGCATCGGCATGCTTCTCGACACGTCGAACAGTATTCGTGAGCGGTTGCACTTCGAAAAAGACGCTGCAATCGATTTTCTTTACAACGTAGTTCGCCGCCACCAGGATCAGGCGTTCTTGATGACCTTTGACAACGAGCCCGAAATCATTCAGGACTATACCGACGATGTCGGCCAGTTGAGTTCCGTAATCCAAAAACAAAATTCCGGCGGCGGCACGGCGCTCAACGACGCGATTTACGCCGCCAGCCAGAAACTCATGACCGCCCCTCCTGCCACTGGTCCGAATCCGGATATCCGCCGCGTTCTCGTCCTGATCAGCGACGGTGACGACAATCTTAGCGATCACGCCTTGAGCGACGCCATCCAGATGGCCGACCGTGCCGGCGTTTCAATTTACGCCATCAGCACAAACAACGACTGGGTCACCACCGACACTCCTACTCCGGAAAAGCTTCACCTGTCGGAGGGCGAAAGGGTTCTCCAGGAATATTCCGACGAAACCGGTGGCCGCGTTTTCTTTCCGTATCGCGTCGACGATCTCGCGCAATCCTTCCTCGACATTGGCAACGAACTCCGTAGCCAGTATCTGCTCGGCTACGCGCTTCCTAATCCGGACGCCAATGGCGAGTTCCACAGAGTCGATCCTCGCGTTGACCGCAAAGGCTTGATCGTCCGCTCACGCAAGGGTTATTACGCCACCGCGCCGGTCACCACGCCCGCCGAACCAACCCCGGGAAGCACCCCGCAGCGCTAAGCCTCGCGAGTTTCCCGGCTCTTTCCTGAATTGCTTTGGATTCGATGCGTGGTCTATTTGTATTGGCGCGTGGCCCAAGCTTCAAAGTTTGGCTTTTGCGGGTGCCCCATGCTCGTTTTGCGAGCGTGGGGTTTTTGCCGCTTCGCCTTTGCGTACGTGGCGCAGGCTTGTCCGTCGTGGTGGGCTTTAGCGCGTGCGCCTTTGTTTTCGTAGGGGCAGGGTTAATCACCGCCCGTCGGCTTGTCCTGAGTGCCTTGCCGAAGGGCGCAGAGCGCCGAGCTTTCGTGTTGTAGAGCCGCGACTCTACCGCGCGCTGCGTCCGGGCGCGTAGTAGCCCTGCCGCGTCAGCACGCGAAGGCCCGGAGTCGTTGTCTCGACTTTGACCTTGCGAAACGCCCCGTTTGCGGTTGTGTCCGTGGGATAGTAAGCGATTACGTACTGGCTGCGCAGTTCCTGCGAGATCTG
>DASYYI010000094.1:0-2300 GCA_035933995.1 Candidatus Acidiferrales bacterium
CGACTCGTTGCTGCCCGACGCTGCCGCGAACGGCCAGTTCCTGCTGATCCGTCGCGACGCGTACGAGAAAATCGGCGGGCATCGCGCCGTGGCCGATGCAGTGCTCGAAGATGTGGCACTGGCGCGCCGTGTAAAACAGGCGGGCTTCCGGTTGCACTTTGCGTCAGGGCAGGGAATTGCGCGCACGCGGATGTACCGCAGTTTTGTCGCCATGTGGCAAGGGTGGGTGAAAAATCTCTATCTTCTACTCGGCGGAACGCGGAGCAGCGCGCTGAAGGAAATACTATTCGTGTTTCCGTGGCCGACGATAATTTTTCTCGCCGCCGGTATCACGTTGCACGGAGCGGCGGGCTTGTGGCTCGTCGCGCTCGGAGTCGTCTGGCTCGGCGGATGCCATGCCGCGTATGCCCGCGCGCTTCAGAGGAATCGTTATTCCGCGCGTTTCATCATATATTATGTACCTGGAGTGTGCCTCTACGCCGCCGTCGTTGCCGCCTCCGGCTGGAAATACTGGCGCGGCAAAGTCCTGTGGAAGGGCCGGGAATATCCAGTGGGAAAGCCATGATACGCGTAACCCGAAAACTCGAATTTTCGGCCGCGCACTTTTATCACAACCCGGATTTGTCGGCGGAGGAAAATCGGCGCGTTTTCGGCAAATGCAATAATCCGCATGGTCACGGGCACAATTACATTCTGGAAGTGACGGTCGCCGGCGAGCCGGATCCGAAAACCGGCATGGTTCTCGACTTACGGGAGCTAAAGGAAATTCTAGACCGCGAAGTGACTCAGCGCATGGACCATCGCCATCTAAATTATGAGGTTCCTGAACTGGCCGGCAAAATTCCCACTTGCGAAGAAATTGCCACGGTGCTTTGGCGCATTCTGGAGCCGAAGATTCACCAGGGCCGCCTGGACCGCATTCGCTTGTATGAATCGCCCGACCTATTCGTCGATTGCACCTCGGACGGTATGAAGGACGCGCGATGAAACTTTCGCTTTGGCGCCGTTATTCTTTTCCGGCTTCGCATCGCCTGTTTCGCGCGGAATGGAGCGCCGAACAGAACGAGCGAATCTTCGGCAAATGTGCAAATCCGTACAGTCACGGGCACAATTACGCGCTAGAAGTGGCTGTCACCGGCCCGGTCGATCCCGCGACGGGCATGATCGCGAATCTCGCGGATCTCGATAGTTTCGTGCAGCGGAAAGTTCTCGATGCCTTTGACCACGCGTACATGAACGAGCAGATTCCTGAGTTCCGCGAATGCGTGCCGACCACGGAAAATGTCTGCCGCGTGATTTTTCAACGCCTCGCTGGCTTTCCCGACGCGCACATCGAGGGCGTGCGAATCGAAGAGACAGGCAAGAATAGTTTTGAATACGCAGCACCTTCAAACTCGTAATGCGCATTTTTTGATATGAACGGAGTTGCGAAGTGAAGGAGTCCACATGAGCGAAATAACAGACACCGAAACGATTCAGCTCGCCAAGACAGAAAACGCTGAGACAATCGCCGACTTGGTTCGGCGCATGATTGTCCTGTTGGGAGAGGATCCCAATCGCGAGGGTCTTCGCCGTACGCCTGAACGCTTTGAGAAAGCGTTGCGTTACCTCACCAGCGGCTACCGCCAAGATCCCGAAAAACTTTTGAACGGCGCCATGTTCAGCGTGTGCTACGACGAAATGGTGGTTGTGAAAGACATCGAGGTTTACAGCCTCTGCGAACACCATTTGCTCCCGTTTTTTGGCAAATGCCACGTCGCTTACATTCCGACGAAGAAAGTGATCGGCCTCAGCAAAGTCGCGCGCCTGGTGAACATGTTCGCGCGCCGGTTGCAAATTCAGGAGCGGCTGACGAACCAGATCGCGGAAGCGATTCAACAGCGCATCAGCCCCGAAGGCGTCGGCGTGATCATCGAAGCAAAACATCTCTGCATGGTGATGCGCGGCGTGGAAAAGCAGCAATCTTCGGCGGTCACCAGCGCCATGCTCGGCGCTTTTCGTGAAAACAAAGAGACGCGTGACGAATTCCTGTCGCTGGTGAATTCACCTAAGGCTTAACTTCCTCGGCTGAGTTACGGCAAACGAATCGCGGCGTCCACGCGTCCCTTTCGCGAAAAATACTTCTATTGCCCCCGCCTGCCTCTGTGCTACGATTTTGGCATACGGAAGAGACAAACGTAGAGCAGGGTGTGACGATTCAGGAGGACATCGAGTTGAGCGAGGCCAAAATAGGCGTCATTGAGCAGTTCCGGCAACATGCCAAGGATACGGGTTCCCCGGAAGTGCAAATCGCGTTGTTG
>DASYYI010000113.1:0-3824 GCA_035933995.1 Candidatus Acidiferrales bacterium
GGCCGTGCCGCTGGCGATCGCGATTTGGTGGCTGATTTTGTTCACGCGCAAGCGCGTGCAATTTGAATTCGCCGCGTGCGGTGCGACAGAGATTTCAAGTGCGACTCCGAGTACCGCGATTGCGACGGGCTTCGCGCCGCCGTTCGTTGCTGCGCCGAGCGCGGCAGACATTCCAATCAGCATTCGCGTGATCGCGATACTTTTCCTGGTGTTCGGCGGATTTACGCTCCTGAGTGTGCCGTTCGCGATTCGCCTCAGGATACCAACCCTAATGTTAGGCATCTTGATTCAAGGCCGGAGCGCGTGGATGTATGGGGCTGTTTTTGTGCTGGTACAAATTGGCCTATGCATTGCAGTGCTGAAGAGGCGAGCGTGGGGGCTGGACGGACTTATCGCGTTCACGTTGCTCGGAGTGGTGAATTCCGTTTTGTTCGTGACTTCTCCGTCGCGGAACATGATCTTCGATACGATTATGCAGAAGGAGAAGCTTTCGCCGGGCATGGATACCTCGGCGATGAACTCCTTCATGAATGACGTGTTACCGATTTCCATGGGCTTTGGCGTGTTGGTGAGCGCTGTCGTGTTGTATTTTCTGTTTAGGCGGCGGAGGGCATTCCGGGCGGCGTGCGAGGCGCAGCGAGCGACGGCGTGAGCGGTAAGATGATTATTGAGGGTGCCGTCTGCAACCCGTTTCGGCTAGACTCTCGCCTATGAAGCGACGTGTTACGCGGATACTGGTGATTTCGGCGGCGGTCGTGCTGGGTCTTCTGTCGATCTGGCGGCCGAAGGCAACCGCGATAGGCACGATCCTGTTGCTGTACGTCACGTTCGAATACCTTCTTGCCACGCGCGACAATCTGGATCTCTCGCAGGAACATTTCAATCTGCTGGAACGGCAGATGCAGAGGCAGGAACGCGTTTATTTGCATTTCGACCTGATCAATAGCGAAGCGGAGCTTGTGCTGCGAGTGTCGAATCTTGGGCTTTCGAATTTTCTGCTGCAACGAGTACAAGTGCGGCGATCCGATGCGGCTAATTTCGACTACGACGTCCACAGGATCGTTCAATCCGGACAGACAGAGAATGTTCTGATGTCCCACCATCTGTACGAAGGCCTGCCGTTTGGCGGGGATTTTGAATTTACGCTCACATACATCGGGCTCGACGGTTCCGGCAAAACAGAACCAAAATGCTTTAACGTCTTTCTGGGATTGGATGAGAGTCCTGCGGATGTAAGAGAGTGGCTCGATGACATTATCAATTGGGGAGTTCACTGTCCGAAGTGCGATGTGCCGGCTCTGCTGAATCTGCACGGCCTGACAACGTTTGAGGGCGCCGCCGCAAGGAAGTCGAAGATGGCCGAAGACCTCGGCGCGTCATGTCCCAACCACAAGTCCGAGTTTATTTTGAGCGACCAGGCCATTAAGGATCGCCAGCGCGCCCGCGACGATCAACGAAGGCTGTAGCGCAAGGCGTTTCGCGCGGCGTGCAGATGCGAGCAGCGGTCTCGCGAAGACCTGGAGTAATATTGTGCGACGCGATTGCGCGTGACGTTTGCGTATGACCATCCGCGCGTGCCGTTGAACGGGAGGCGGGAGATGAAGCGGTCGGGTGCAGTGACCGCGGCAGCTGTGGTATTGATTGTGGTGAGCGCGGGCGCCTGTTTGTTCACGTTTCCAACGGCGATTGGGATGGCGCTTATCCGCACGAGCGAGCCACAACATAGCGCGCCGATGCCTGTACTGATCAGAACAATCGCGATCGCGCTGATCGGCGTTTGGGGGATTGTCACCGGAATTGGACTTTTGCGTTTGCGGCGATGGGCGTGGTTTTGCGTGCTGGCGATTGCTGTTTTGCTGATGGCCGCAGCGGTGCCCGGAGTTCTGCAAGCACCGCAGCTGATTCGGGCAACTGGCGGTCCAAGCGGGGACGCGCCAGGATTGCTTGTTTTTGAGTATGTGAATTTTGCGTTCAACTCGCTTGCGCCGCTGGCACTTGGCATCTGGTGGCTGGCGCTTTTCGTTCCGCGGGGCACGCGTGCGCAATTTGCGAGGCCGTCAGCACAGTAGATCGAGCCCGTGCCGATTCCCGTGCGGTGCGGCGCGCTCGGGTTGATTGTTCCAGTTGGTGACCGGGCGTGGATTCCACCTTGGGCGACTTTTTCTTACATACACAAGTACTTGACAAAGTTCTGACATGCGCGTAGAAGATTTTAGTGTAAGCTCGATTTGTGTGACTCGCTGAAAGCGGCGAGCCACTGAAAACGGGTTTGATGGTTTCCGCGCCGGCGCAATGCCGGCGTTTTTGTTTTGCGCCTTGATTTCAATTCTTAACGACAACTGAACAGGGAGGTCTTTGTGCCGAATTACAACGCACAGAATCCGCCGAATGCCGTCTATCCGGGCGATGTGGTGTTTGCGTTCAATGCGGAAGCGCCCGCGGCGGGGCAGGCAAGCCAGCAATTCGCGCTGCCGAGTTACTCGGGGTTTCCGGAGAACGGACGGACGATTCGTTGGCAGACAATTTTTGGAACGGCGCCGACGAGCGTGTCCGTGGTGCTGCAGACGGCGATGATTGATGCCGACGCGCAGTACACGACCGTGGATACTTCGACGGCGACGACGGGCGAAGCGCGAACCGTTTCCGGAGTGCGAGGGAATTTTATCCGTGCGAAGGTTAGCGCGATTACGGGTGGGTCGGGCATAACGGTGCAATTGCTGGGATGAGTTTTAGTGGAAGCCTTCTCCCACAAATGCCTGTCCGGGCACCGTTCCGGCCTCAGGGGTCAAGGTTCCTGAATTTCCGGTTCTTTCGGCACGGCCCTTCATGCCTCAGGGTGAACTGAAGCCGTACCCTGACGAAGCGATCACATGGTGGCTCTACGAACGAAGTTCGGCACTTTGCGCCGACGGGCGGGGTAAACCCCGCCCCTACGAAAGCAACGACAGACAGGCCAGCCCCGACACAGAGTGTCTGGACGCAAAGTGCGCGTCGCGATTGCTCCTCGAAATGACAGCAAAAACTAGAGAAGCGAAAACCCCACCCTTCGCTGAAACCGCGAAGGATGGGGCACCCGAAAAAGCCACACCTAGGCGGGGCCGTGCGTCGAGAGGCAGCCACGAAAGAGCGCACAGGCTGAAGCCTGCCTGCGGCAGGCAGGCCTGTTGACACGCCGAAGTCAAAAACAAAAGGCAGATCCCTCGCCGCATTGCGGCTCCCTTCGTGCCTCAGGGCAGGCGGGATGACAAACTCGCGATGAGCGCTTCTGGACCGTGGTATCGAGAGAGTTAGAAAGGGTAAAGCGTGAGCGGGGCATGAGTGAACCAAAACGGGAAGCGCGGCGGGCGAGAAAACGTCAGACGAAGGCGCGCAAGAAAAGCGTGCAGGCACAGAAAAGCGCCATCGTGCCCGCCAAGACAGATCCAGTGCGGCAACCGCGTCCGCGGATTCGTTTGCGCAATGCGCTGCGAGCGGCGGGACTCGATGAGTGGCAAATCGCGTGGAATCTTAGCGTGAAAGTCGGTCAGTTGAGTGAATCGAAGTTTGCGAGCGACAAGAAGCTACTGCTTGAGTACATGAAGGAAGCTATACGGCACTTGGATCCAGCGTCGGCGGCAGCAGCGAATGCGGCGTCGCCGGACGCGCCGCTGGTGGAGGTGGTTCATCAAGTTGCGCGCCCTGATAGGGAGACTTCCGCTGGGTAGCCGTGGAAGCGCAGGAAGGATTTGCCTTTTGCCACATTTCAAGGCAACAGCAGATTCGTCATCACCGTTGCTCCTCGGAATGGCACAGCAATGCGAAACTCAGGGAAATGCTTGAGGCGC
>DASYYI010000115.1:0-8421 GCA_035933995.1 Candidatus Acidiferrales bacterium
CAAGTGCGTTAATTTTGCAATGGCGATGCGAATTTCGTGGCCCTGAGGATCGTCGAGCTCTACCCAGTCGGCTTCTTTCAGGTCGACTATGTCCGGCCCATCGTAACGGAAAATCATGCCAGGCTCGTTGAGGCGAAACCGGAGAATGTAATCGAGATCGACTTGCCGGTCCCGTTCAGCGTCGGCGATCTGATCCGCAGGTTCTTCGCTGACTCCTCCGCGATCGAGCACCCATCCCTGTTTCCCATTCGTGACTTGAATTTGGTTGCGCTTCTTCGAAAACTCGGTGCGATCTTTGTCTGGGTACTTAACGAAGTCCCAGAAATTATCGTAACCGCTCAGCGCTCCGGAATGGCCAAAGGAACCGAGCATTCCGGTGCACGTGGAGTCCTTTACATTCAGATAAGCGCTGCCGCCGAGCGCCTGAATCATTTCCTGAATCAGCTGCTTGGCTTTCGCGGCGCTCTGCTCAGGCAAGAGCACTTGATCGTCCTGCGCGTGCAGGGGTAAACAGGCGGCGAAAACGAGCGTCGCGAAAATCAGCAGTGAAGAAGAAGCGCGTTGCATCAGCCGCACAGAACCGCGCCTCCGTTGACGTTCAGAATTTCTCCCGTGATGAACGTCGCGAGGTCAGATGCCAGGAAGAGAATGGGGCCGGCAATTTCCTCTGCTGTCGCCACGCGGCCCAGAGGAATCACGCTGGTGGCGAATTTCTGGCCGGCTTTCGTTCTGAGCACGGGTTGCGACATTTCGGTATCGACCCAGCCGGGCGCGACGCAATTCACAAGAATATTGTGGCGCCCCAATTCGGTGGCAAGCCCTTTGACGAAACTGATGATGGCTCCCTTGGAAGCGGCGTAATGGGAATGAAAGGCTTCTCCGCGCTGCCCGGCCGTGGAGCTGATGGCAATAATTTTGCCGCTCTTTTGGGCCAGAAACTGCGGGACAGCATAATGAATCACGGCGTAGACGCTCTTTAGATTCACGCGCAACATATCGTCCCATTCGCGTTCCGACATTTTTTCAATCGGAATATCTTCTACATTCCAGATGCCTGCATTCGCCACTAGGATGTCCAGACGGCCCAAGCGGTCGCGTGCGAACTCGACGAGCTTTTTCGCGTCGGCCATGCGGCCCAGATCGGCTTTGATTGATTCCACGCGCGTGCCGTGCTTGCGAGCGTCTTGTTCGAGTTGCGCCGCGGCTTCACGGCTGCGATTGTAATTGAATACCACGTCGGCGCCGGCCTGCGCGAATGCGCGGACCGATGCGGCGCCAATGCCGCGCGAGCCTCCCGTGATGAGCGCTGCTTTGCCGGCTAGCGAGATCATAATTCTCCCGGATGAAGTAAAAGAGCGCCTAGCGTCCGAAGCTTAACAGATTATTGAGCGGCGAAATTCAGCCGCGAACGGCCGCGCCGCGCGCCGCGGCAATCAATTCTCGAAAAAGCGTTTGTGCTAATGCGTCGCCGGCCATGCGTTCGGGATGCCACTGAACTCCCGTGACCCAATTCGAATCGCCAGTCCATTCGACCGTCTCCACGACGCCGTCGGGTGCGCGGCCGACAATTCGAAGATTGCGTCCCGGTTCGCGAATGGATTGGTGATGTGAACTGTTGACTTGCACTTCAAGCGCACCAAAGGTTTTCGCGATACGCGAATCGGACCCGAAACGCACGGCGTGGAAGGGCTCGGGCGCGCCTTTGCTCGCACCGTCCCATGTATGTTGAATCGCGGTACGCAATTCGCTGGGAATATCCTGGATTAGGCTGCCGCCAAGGAAGACGTTGAGAATCTGCATTCCGTAACAAATTGCCAGCACGGGCTTCGCTTCTGCAAAAGCGTGTTCGAGAAGGGCTTTATCCGTGCGTTCTAGATCCGCGTCGGCTGCGGCTGATTCGGGATGCCGAGCCGCGCCATAGAGCGCGGGATTAACGTCAGCGGGGCTGCCCGGGAGAACGATTGCGTCGAGCGTTCCTGCCAGGGCTTCCAATTCGTTTGAAGGCAACGCCAAGGAAATCTCGACGGGGATGCCACTGGCTTGCTCGATCGCTCGCAGGTACTTCTCGTATTTTCCCCGCATGCCTTTAACTTCTTCATTATAAGTGCGATACGGGACACCTATTCGCGGTCGGGAATGATTTTCGATGGCCATAAAGGATCAATCCTACCATCGCCGTAGTCTGGCGGCAACGGATGGAATGGTTGGATGCGGAGAGGACAGAAAGACCTCACGTCAGGAAATCACCAGGGAAGTGCCTCGGCGAAGCGGCGGATGGCGTTTGAGAACGCGTCCGGCTGATCGATATTCGCTATATGGAAGGCGCGCGGAATAATTTCGAGCCGGCCGTCTTGTGCGGCGGCCAGGAATTTGCGCTCGTGCATTCTAAAGCCGAGATCGAGCGCGCCGTTCAGCAACAGAACAGGACCAGGATAGAGGGCGAGCCGTGGAGCGAATTGCTTGCCGAAGACTTCGCGCAAGCCTTGCGAACCGCCGCGCATGAAAAAACCTGGCGCGATCAGCGGCGCGGCCTTTTCCGGCGGATATACGAGTTGAAAAAATGTCCGGCTGATCCAATTGAGGGTGGATTCGGGCAATTCGTTCATCGCTGCGGCGACAAAATGATACGGAAGCGTGTGCCAGCCGCGCGGCTCGACAGTGGCGCTGGCGATGACGAGCCCCGCGGCTCTTTCGGGGTAGCGCGTGCCGAATTCTATGGCGACATAGCCGCCGAGAGAAATTCCAACGACTAGGGCACGAGCGTTGCGGGCTTCGCGATGGATGACTTCAGCGATTATTTCTACAGCAGCGTCCAGGCGAAATGGAATATGGCTGCGCGCCCCGTGTCCTGGCAAATCGAGCGCGATTAAGCGATAGGACTCGGCTAGGCACTCCATCTGCGGCTTCCACATCTTGCGCGTCACGCGCATTCCGTGAAGAAACACAATCGCAGGAGCGTCTGGCGGCCCCGCAACGTCGTATGCGTTCGCGTCTGCCATGCGAGAAAGATTCTAACGTGAGCGCGGCAAAACGGAGACACAAAGGGCAGGAGGCCGATGGAAGAACGGTTCGCGCCTCGCTGCAACGAGAGTTGTTATCGACGAAACTATCAGTCGGCGAATTCCACGGCTGCGCCAAAACCCGCCAAGGCGATTTCTTTTCCGGTGGCTCTCGCAACCAGACGCACGGCAGGTTTGCGCTGGCGGTGCGTTTTCGCCCAAGCAGCATGGTTTTCTTGAATCTGTTCGATGTGGTGTGGAATATGGCCTATTTGCGTGTCAAGCCATCCATCGAGGGTCATTATGCCCTTCTTTGGATGCTGAGCCGTGTGGGACCAAACTGGCTCGGGAATGTAACAAAGAATCTGATGGGTCATTTTGCGGAGACGCGTAATCAGACTTAGAGCTTCGCGCGTGCTCTGGTGAAAATATCCGAGGGAGCTGGCCCACAGGGAAGCGTGGTAGACCAGCGCGGGCGAACCCGGCTGGGCGATGAACTGGCGGCAGCGGATGTACGCTTCAGCTTCACTATCGGCGAGATGCAGAATGATTTCGTGGATGCTCCAGCGATCCGTGGCGGGACGATAGAGCCACATTTTCTTGGGGCACTTGCGGAGCGCCTCAGAGAGAAAGGTCGGTCCGCGTCCAAAAGCTTCGAGTTTCTTTTGTCGCCCTTGCGGTTGCATGGAAGACTCCTTGGCCTGCACTAGGGTTAGACGCAGAAAGGGCAATTGAGTTGCCGCAAATCTTCATAAATCTTATACGCATGTGCCTGAAACAAAGTTCCTTGCGGGTCCCACAACGCGGGAAGTCTGATTGGCAATGTCCAAAGGTGGGAATGGGCGTTCGCGTATGGGACGATTTCCGCAGGTGGGCGAAAAGCACATCTGCGTCCCAATAGCGAACATGGTTCGGCGCGGGTGCCGATCGTGGGTCAGCGGCACTCGACACTGACTAACTGTGTTGGGCGTGGTCCAAAAGCGGCAGGCTGGCCTCTTCGTGGAGGCAGTGCCAGTGACGGCGCAACTCGCCAACCAAGTACAGCGAGCCGGTGACGAATATTGCGTCTTCCGGCGCGGCTGAAGAAATTGCGAAGTCGAAGGCCGTCGCGGGATCGGATACCACTTGAAACCGGCGAGCGAGATGCGAGGTCATCTCCGCGAGAAGCGGTGCGGAAATGGCGCGTGACTGCCGCGGCTCCGTGAGAAGAACTTCGTGCGCGCGAGGAAACAGTAGGCCGGCAATTTCGTCAACCGCTTTGTCGCGCATGGCTCCGTAGATCAGCCAGATGCGTTTCCCAGCGAGATGCATTTCCCAAAACGCGGCCAGTTCGCGCGCGGCAGCCGGATTATGTGCGCCATCGAGAAAAATTGCGGGTGCACTGGACAATTGTTCCAGGCGCCCCGGCCACTGTACATTTCGGATGCCGGCGATTATCGCGTCGTCGGTGATGGAGAATCCACGCGCGGCGAGAAGGCGAGCCGTAGTGGCTGCCGCAAGCGCGTTGCGCACCTGAAAACGGCCGGGCAGCGGAATCTCAAGCGCAAGCGGCTTGGCAGAATGGGTCGGCGTGGCGCTCACCCGATGCCGTCCCGCCGTCGCGCTGAGTATTTCAACGCGCCACTCGTTATCAATCTCGAGAAGACGGGCGTCCAGTTTTGCGGCCCGGCGCGCGATCACGGCGCGAGCCTCGCGGCGCTCCGCCGAACTGACCACCCATCCGCCCGGCTTGATGATTCCTGCTTTTTCGGTCGCAATCTCCGCGATCGAGTGTCCCAGAAAATTCTCGTGATCGAAGTCGACTTGCGTGATCACCGCGACCTCGGGCTTCAGGATATTCGTTGAGTCCAGCCTGCCGCCCATGCCGACTTCATATACGGCGAAATCAACGGGACGCCGCGCGAAGGCGCTGAAAGCCATTGCGGTAACGCACTCGAAATAAGTGGGATGAGCGGCGAGCCGGCCGGCGGCGAGCAGGGTTTCGATGGCAGCCTGGACGCGCGCAAATTCGGCGGCGAAAGCCTCGTCGGAAATCGGCTGGCCGTCGAATTGAATGCGCTCGTTGATACGTTCCAGATGCGGAGAGGTGAACAGCCCGGTCGAAAGCCCAGCAGCCCGTAAAATCGATTCCAGCATCGCCGCCGTGGACCCTTTGCCATTGGTGCCAGCAATATGCGCGGAAGGAATCGCGCGATGCGGTGCGCCCAAATGGTCCGAAAGGACGCGGATATTTTCGAGATCGAATTTCTGCACGCGGGCCTGTTGTGGAGCGGCGAGTTCTTTGCCCAGGGACAGCAGGCGCCTAACGGAGTCTTCGTAATTCATTTGCGCCAACTTAGCCGACGAAAAAATCGAGCGCTTGCGAAATGTAAGGCTTTAGCTCTTTGCGCGCGACGATGGCGTCCAGGAAACCGTGCTGCACGAGAAACTCGGCGCGCTGGAATCCGTCGGGCAATTTCTGGCGGATGGTCTGCTCGATGACGCGCGGGCCCGCGAAACCGATCAGCGCTCCCGGCTCGGCGATATTCAAGTCTCCCAGCATGGCGAAACTGGCAGTGACGCCGCCTGTGGTGGGATCGGTGAGCACCGAGATGTAGGGAACACGAGCTTCGTCAAGGCGGCCGAGCGCCGCGGAGACTTTGGCGAGCTGCATCAGGCTGACCGTGCCCTCCTGCATGCGCGCGCCGCCGGAACACGAAACGATGATCAACGGCATTCTGCGGTCAGCGCTGCGCTCCGCCGCGCGCGTCACTTTTTCGCCGACCACCGCACCCATCGAGCCACCGGCGAAAGCGAACTCCATTGAACAGCAAATCACCGGACGGCCATTCAGATGGCCTTCGACACTGAGGACCGCATCATTGACGCCGAGTTTATTCTGCGCGTCGCGCAGACGCTGTGAATAAGGCTTGGTGTCGACGAATTTCAGCGGATCGGTCGAGGCCAGTTCCGCGTCATGCTCAATCCACTTGCCGTCGTCGAGGAGCAGTTCCAGGCGGCGTTTTGCACTCAAACGAAAATGATTCTCGCACTTGGGACACACTTCCCAGTTCGCTTCGAGATCTTTTTTCCAGATGATGGCGCGGCACGCGTCGCACTTGATCCACAAGCCTTCCGTCTTGACGCGGCGCTCTTCACTGGGTGTCGCCTCGATGGGCTTGTTGTCTTTTTTGAACCAGGCCATGGATGATTTTCTTCTCGATTAGTAATCGATGCCGCGCTGCGCAAGGATGCCTTTCGTGTACGGATGCTTGATTTCGCGCATCTCGGTGACCAGATCGGCAAGCTCGACCAATTTTGGATGCGCATTGCGTCCCGTGCAAATCACGTGCACTTGTTCGGGCCGCTTGGCGAGCGCCTCGGTCACTTTTTCCGGATCGAGGATTTTATAGCTGATCACGTAATTGATCTCATCGAGAATCACAAGATCGTATTTGCCGCTGTAAATCTGTTCGCGGCCGAAATTCCAGCACTCCTCGCACAGTTTGATGTCTTCCGGATCCGTATCCGCGCCGCCCACTTTGATGAAGCCGCGGCCCATGGGGCGAATTTCGAATTTGTCGTCGCCCAGCATTTTCGCCGCGTCCAGTTCGCCATAATGCCACGAGCCTTTGATGAATTGCACCATGAGCACGCGCAACCCCTGGCCGACGGCGCGAAACGCCGTGCCCAGCGCGCAAGTGGTTTTGCCTTTTCCCGGGCCGGTGTAGACGATCAACAGCCCTTTTCCCTCCGGCATCGATTCTTACCCTCACTTGCAGACGTGGTTTACAAGTCTCGCCGCTGCGTGCGTAAACGTCAAGCGTGGCAGTGATGCAGAGATTCGATCTTGTTGGGTTTTTACCCGTGGATATAAGATGGCGCCAGAGAGTCAGGAGGAATCATGGCCAATCAACCGCCACTGAAATATGTCTTCTACATAGCCGCCACCCCGGAGAAGGTGTGGGAAGGCTTTGTGTCGCGGGAGTCGAACCGCATCATCTTTGCGGGCGCTGAGTTTCAAGCAGACTTCAAGCCCGGCGGTTTGCTCGCATGGGTGGGCCCGGGTCCCGATGGCAAGCCCATGACCTACGTCCGAGGTAAGGTCCTGCGGTTTGAGCCGCCAAAAGTCTTTCAGTACACCTTCGCAATGGGGCAAAATGATAAGGCGTCACGCGTAACTATCGAACTGATGCCCGAGACCGAAGCAACCAAAGTAACGGTGACGCATGACGAGTGGGCCGAGGACGACCCCACCTACGCTGCCTGCGCCGATGGATGGCCACGTATTCTTTCCCGCCTGAAGACTCTGCTTGAGACCGGGAAGACGTTCAAGCCGCATTGATACAAGGTCGGAATGGTCTGAAATTTCTCGCCCGGCAGTATGCCCCAAACTAGCCCTGATTAACGCGCTAACCGAAAGCTAGGTCCTAATGTCCGATAATCCGACTTACGGGGCATTTACCACACCATGGGCACAGCAGCGAAATTCTCGATACGTGATCCGAGCGCAGTCGATGCGTGACGTCAAGAAAGTTGAAGGGCAGACCGCACAGACTCTGCCACCGCGGCGATGCGCGAGCGCGCCGCGGCAGACATTTCTTTGCTGGCGGCGTTCGCTTCGCGGACGACGAGCCAGATTCCAGGGCGGTAGACAGCACCATCACGGCAAATGGCGCCGGTGAGTTGTGCGATTTCAAGGTTGCTGCCCATGAATTCGCGTTCGAGGATCGTGCGCGCTTCGTCGAGCAGGTCTTTGAATCCCTGCGACGCGAGAATCGGATCGATGTCGCGCGGAATCGGGGCCGCAACTTCGGTGAGGTCGAAATCATCGAGAGGCTGCGTAATCGTTAGCTCCACTGACGCTGTAGCGGCGTTTGCATCGTGCGTAATTTTGATGGCCATGAACGGATATTCTCGCAGAATGCGCGTGCGGAATCTGCCTATTTCGAATTATTTCGGATAAGGATGTCCGGCCAGGATGGCGAAAGCGCGATAGATTTGTTCGGCGAGGACGACGCGGGCGAATTCGTGCGGCATGGTCAGCGTGGAAAGAGAAAGCTTCTGTCTTGCGCTGCAACGCAGGGATTCCGGGAATCCGGCTGCGTCGCCGCAAAGGAAAACAAGCTCGCGCGTGCCGCGGTCACGCAGATCGCCCAGCCAGCGCGCAAATTCCGCGGAAGCGAATTGTTTGCCGGCGGCGTCGAGCAACACGATTGTTGCAGAAGGCTCGAGTTTGAGTTTTCGCAGAGCGGATTCAGTGGCCTCGCGCAATTCCGTGGTTTCGATTTCAGCGTAGTGGCGGATGCGGCCCAGATAATCATCGACCAGCGCGCGTACTTCCGCACGTCGTGTGCGGCCCAGCATGATCAGACGGATTTTCATAACGGCGGTTACGCTAAACCGTATTTCTTGCGTTTCTCGAGCAGCGTCTTGCGGCTGA
>DASYYI010000118.1:0-8981 GCA_035933995.1 Candidatus Acidiferrales bacterium
ACGGTACCGTGAAATATCCACTCGGGTTCCACTCTCGCTTCTTTCGCAAGCATTAAAGTCGCGACGCTGAGCGGCTCCGCGATTGCTGTGGCGCTTGTTGCATCATAGCCAATCGGAGGCAAGTCGATTTTCGTGATGGGCCGATCAGCGGGCGGAAGCGCAGATGTTGCGGAGCGCGATGCGGGCTGTTCTGTTGTCGCGTCTTTCTTTGCGATTGTACGCTGTGCAGGCGTGGAAATTTGTGAAGTTGCGGAATCAGCGCGCGCCGGAGGTGGAGTCTTAGCTATATTTTTTGGCGATGGTTCAGGCTGGCTTGGCGGTAATTTTTGGGAGGTTTGCCCCTGCGCGACGATGCCTGCCGGTGATGCGGAACTTCGCGCGCTTGATTCGTCGAAATCGCACTGACAGCTTCCCGACGCGGCGCGCGCGGCTCCCAGTGATGATGTGCCCTGAAGCAGAATTTCGCTTGGTTGCGGAACGACGAGTGTTTCTCCACTCAATTGTTGCTGCACTTGGACAGCGCCTCGCGCGGCGACAACGCACATTGCTCCGGTGTTCATAAGCCCAACCGTAACGTCGCGCGGCTGGTCTCCAATGGCCATGGGCGTGGCGACAATCAGCGGCGTGTAAATCGTGATCGGACGCGATGCGTCGAACTTGACATGCACGCGGCCGAAGCTGAGCGCGACGGTAAGCGCTTCGCCCGAGGCCAGGACGCTGAATTTTGCAGGGCCGCAAATTTCGAGCTCGCCGCCGCCCACGAATTCCACGCGCGCCTTGCCCGCATGCACGATAACCGTGCTGCCACCGCCAAATGTGATTGCGCGCGAAGAGTTTCCGTTGACGATATGCGAGGGCCCGAGCACCGAAATATCGTCTCCGGCTATTTCTCCGAGAATCGGAGCGGCAGCTTGCGCGCCCGCGCGCGTTGCAAGAATTCCGCACGCCAACAATAACGATGCGCCGAACACGCCAAATTTGTTGAGCAAGGAAGTATTCACCGGAATCCACAAAGCCGCCCGCAGGCGAATCGCCCCACGCTTACGATTGCTATACTATACGCCGATGAACGAGCCCTCCGCACCGGATCTCGACCCCCGCAACACGCCCGCCGCGGAGCCGGTCAATATTCATTACGATACGCGTTTGCCAACTCTGTCGCGCTGGCGCCGCATGCAAATCCCGGTTATCGCGTGGGCCGTTTACGGCATCATCCGTGTGATCGGGCCGACGATGCGCTTCGAAGTTCTGGGCTGGCAACATGCGCAGCGCGCGTACGATCGCGGCGAGCACTTGATCGGCACATTCTGGCACCGGTCGATTTTTTCCGCCATTTGGTGGTGGCGCAATCGTGGCACCGTAGTGATGAACACCACGAACTTCGATGGCCAATGGACGCGGAAGGTTATCGAGCGGCTCGGATTCGGCACGGCGCAAGGAAGCTCGTCGCGCGGCGGACTAAAAGGCCTGGTTGTGATGGCGCGGCGCCTAGAAGAAGGGCACGATGTGGCGTTCACCATCGACGGCCCGCGCGGCCCGCGCTACATCGCGAAACCCGGCCCTGTGATGTTGGCGCGCAAGACTGGGCAGCCGATTTTCATGTTTCACATCGGCCTCGGACGCGCCTTTACGCTGGAAAAATCCTGGGACTTGTTTCAGATTCCGCATCTTTTCTCTCGCGCCGTGATGGTGATTGCACCGCTCATTTACGTTGCGCCGGATGCTTCGCGCGAGTTGATGGAACAAAAACATGCCGAGATGCAAGCGTCGCTTGAACGCGTCCGGGATGTTGCGGAATCGTGGTCCAGTCTGAGCGAAGCGGAGCGCGCCCGCATCCGAGAGGAATGGAACGCTTCCTAGCGGGATTGTTGAGCGATCTGCTTCCACCGCGCGAGCGCTTCATCAACCTGACGAGTTGTTTCTTGGAGCGTCCCGGAACAATCGATCTGGTCATCGGCGAGCCGGCGCTTTTCTTCGATCGGCATTTGCGACGCGATGCGCCGCGCGGCCTGCCCGGGCGTCAATCCGCGTTTGGTCAGGCGCTCAACTTGTTGGTCGGGGCGGCACCATGCCACGGCGAGACGGTCGAAAGTTTTATAATAACCGGTCTCAATGTGCAGCGCCGCAACGACGACGGCAATGTCGGTCTCGCCGGCTCGTTTCAGCTCCTGCAGGCGACGCGCGATTTCCTTGAGTACGTGCGGATGGATGATCGCGTTTAGGCGTGCGATTTTCGCGGCATTGCCAAACACAATTTCGCCCAGCTTCGCCCGATCGATTTTCCCGCTGGCGTCGAGAATTCGGGCGCCGAATTCACGGAGCACTTCCTGGGATACAGGATTTTCCAGCTGGAGGTATTCGTGCGCGAGGAGATCGGCTTCGATGATGGCGCAGCCGCGCTCCCGCAACATTCTGGCGACCGTGGACTTTCCACTGGCGATTCCTCCGGTGAGGCCGACGGTCAGCATATAGTCAGCATGCGATTAACATTTTGCGGGCATCAGCGACGCGAGGCGGCGGTTTCCGGCGCGTGCAATCCGCGGCGCAGACGCGCAGCCTTCACCGTGTTGCTCATAAGCATCGCAATGGTGAGTGGACCTACGCCGCCGGGCACGGGCGTGATCGCGCCCGCGATTTCCGCTACATCGGGATGCACGTCGCCGACCACCGCTGTGCCGGTCTTGCGGAATTTCTCGAGCCGTTCAGGGAAATTGGTGAAGATTGTTTCGGCCAGGCGCGAGTCCGTGATGCGCGTGACGCCAACATCGATTACTGTGGCGCCCGGACGGACATCGTCGCGCGTAATCATTGCGGGGCGTCCGATGGCGGCGATTACAACGTCCGCTGCTCGCGTGAAATGGCGCAGATCACGCGTCTTGGAATGGCAAACGGTGACTGTCGCGTTCGCCTGCATCAGCAGCAACGCCATCGGCTTTCCGACGATGTTGCTGCGTCCCACGACCACCGCGTCGGCGCCTTCCACCACGATTCCGCTTCGCCGCAGAATTTCCATTACGCCCAGCGGCGTGCACGCCACCATGCTCGGCCGGCCCTCGATCAGTTTCCCGATGTTCAGAGGATGGAAGCCGTCGACGTCTTTCGCTGGATCGACGGCTTCAAGGATTTTCTTCGCTTCGATTTGCTGCGGCAGCGGCAATTGCACGAGAATGCCGTCAACGTCGTCGCGCGCGTTCAGTTCGCGCACAATCGTGAGCAAATCCGCGGTAGTCGTGCTTGCCGGCGGCGTCAGATGTATGTTGCCGAGCCCCAACTGTTCGCACGCGGCGATTTTGCTGCGCACATAAATTTTCGACGCTGGATCGTTGCCCACGAGCACGGCGGCGAGGCCGGGACGAATCCCCATGGATGCCAATTCCGCGATTTCCCGTTTCAGCTCCGAGTAAATCTGATCGCGAATCGGGGCGCCGTTTAGTATGCGTGCCGGCAAAATTCTCTCCTTTGAGAATCAAATCATCGCGAAATGCCATCATAACATACGGAATTGCGGCGCAAGCTTGCGGCAATCGCGATGCGGATCCTCTGCCGGGCGATTTTGTCGGCGTGCCGTTACAATAGAGAAACGCTAAGGCGGCATTCAGGGGAATTTCGATAATGTTTTTTGAAGGCAGCGAACGCAAAGAACGCGAACAGGAAATGGCGCGCGCTGGGCGGTTGCCGCCCGGGCAGTCGCTGACGCTGAAGTGGCCAACATTGCATTATGGTTCCGTGCCGCGCTTCGATCCTGCACGCTGGGATTTTCGCATCGCCGGACTCGTTGACAAACCGCTGCGGCTGACGTGGGATGAATTCAATCGCTTGCCGATGAAGGAAGTCACTGCGGACATGCATTGCGTAACGCGCTGGAGCCGATTCGATGTGCGATGGGAAGGCGTGCCATTTACCGAGGTGATGCAATTGGTAACGGTGAAGCCGGAAGCGCGCTACGTGATGGTCCACGCGGAGCAGGGCTACACGGCAAACGTGCCGCTGGACGATCTCGTGCGCCCCACGACGCTTTTCGCGTTGCGCCACAATGGCGAGCCGCTTCCCGCCGATCACGGATATCCTGTGCGGTTGGTCGTCCCGCAGCTCTACGCGTGGAAAAGCGTGAAATGGGTTCGCGGCATCGAATTTTTGCCACAGGATGTGCCGGGATTCTGGGAGCAGAACGGTTACCACATATACGGCGACCCGTTCAAAGAGCAGCGGTTTGACAGCGACCCGTAGAGAATAATTTGCACAGTAAGAGCAAAATGCAAAAACGCTCCGGAGGCTTTCCGACTTAATTGAGGCGGATCCTTCGTCGCCTGGCCTCCTCAGGATGACAATGCTGGCCGCATTGTCAGTAAATATCGTACTGCTCCCAATGAAGCGTCGGGTCGGCCTGAATGATGATGCTCTTCTTTGTCAATTGCTCGAGCTCATCCATCAGCGAAGATTCGCGAGTCTTGAGCGCCTTGGCAATTTCCGGATGGACGCGCAGGGTCAAGCTGGCCGCGTCAAGCTCGGGCGCCATCTTGCGCGCTTCGGATTGGATTTCGTAACACAGCGTGGGAATCGATTTGACCATGCCCGAGCCGGTGCAATAAGGACACGGCTGGCAGAGCGTGCGTTCGAGAGCCTGCTTGGTGCGCTTGCGCGTGATGGCGACCAACCCGAATTCGTTGAAGCGCAGAACTTTTGAGGGCGCGCGATCGGCCTTCAACGCCTCCTCAAGCGCGGCCATTACTTTTTCGCGATTGCGGCGCTCTTCCATGTCGATGAAGTCGATGATGATGATGCCGCCGAGGTCGCGGAGGCGTATCTGGCGAACGATTTCCTTGACCGCTTCGACGTTCGTCCGGACGATCGTGTCCTCCAAGCGATTCGAGCCGCGCCCGACGAATTTCCCCGTGTTTACGTCGATGGCCACCAAGGCTTCTGTATGATTGATGACGATGTAGCCGCCAGACTTGAGCCACACTTTCGGCCGCAAGCCTTTGTCGATCTCCTGCTGAATACCGAACTCTTCGAAAATCGGTGAGGATTTTGTAAACAACTTCACGCGATTCGCGAGCTGCGGTTGGAAGCGGCTGACGAATTCAAGCACCTTTGTGTATTCTTCTTCTGAGTCCACCCAGATTGCCGTGTAATCGGAGCTCAAATAGTCGCGGAGAATTCGCTCGACTAGGTTCAAGTCGCGATGCAGCAGCGACGGCGCCTTTCTTTGTTCTCCGCGCTCTTTGATCTCTGCCCACGTTTTGGTGAGAAAGTGAACATCGGCGCGAACTTCGTCCGGCGATGCGGCCGCTGCCGCCGTACGCACGATAAATCCGCCGCCCGCGGCGCCCTTGGCTTCGGTGACGAGATGGCGAAGGCGCGAGCGCTCTTCGGCGGAAGCAATTTTCCGCGAAACGCCGGTATGATCGAGAGTGGGCATGTAAACCAGGAAGCGCCCCGGCAGCGCGACGTGACTGGTGATGCGCGCGCCTTTCTTGCCGAGGGGCTCTTTGGCGATTTGAACGATGATCTCCTGCCCGGCTTTCAGCAAATCAGAAATGAGTTGCGCGCGCTTGGGTTGGCCGCGGTGATGGCCGCCATGTCCTCCACGGAATGGCTTGCGCCCACGACCGCGGTCACGATCCCGAGAGCCGCCGCGCCGCATGGGCCGCTGCATCCGGGCGCGAAAATCGCCGCTGACCCGAGCTTGCATGGGCTGTGGTTGTGTGTCGTTTCCTTCCTCCGCCATTGCATCGTGAGGCGCTTGTTCGCTGCCGCCCATTTCAATGGCTTCGGCGGCAGCTTCCGCGTCTGCTTCGCTGACGCCAGCGGCAGCTTCGAGCTCTTCAGACTCGTCTTCGGCATCGCCGGTTGCGCTTACGGTGTTTTCTTGCAGGGCACCGGTGTCGTCATGTTCTTCCGCATTTAGTTCCGTCGGTTCTTTCGCCGCGCCGTTCTGATTTTCACCGTGATATTCCAAACCGGTCGACTCGGCCGCGCGGGCTTCTTCCGCGTCGCGTTCGGCTTCCTCCTGTTGTGCTTCAGCGACTTGCTCGGCGAGCGCGGTCGCTTCCTCTTCCGTTAGTTCCGCGTGATGAGCTTCCGGCGATTCGCTGAAAGCGGGAGTGGCTTCGCGTGGCATCAGCGCCGCAGGATCGCTCCTCTCTTCCGGAGTCTCCCGATTGAAGAACTCTTGAGACTGTTCTTGGGATTGCATTTCTTCGGGCACGGCCGAAAATACCGTGTGGGGGCCTTCCTGACTTGCCGTCTCGTGCGGTTTCACTTTAGAGAGAGATTCTCCTGGCAGCGGCTCGAGGGAAGTCGCCCATCCCGTTTGCTGAGAATCGCCGGCTCCTTCGCGTTCGTGTCCGTAGTTCGGTCGATCATGCCGCGAGCGTCCGCGATCGCGGCCAAATCCGCGTCCGCGATTCCTTTCACTGTCGCGCGGGAATCTGGGTGTGTACGAAGAACGAGTTTGTTCGCCGCGTGCTTCCGGCGAAGTTTCCTCGGCAGGTTGAATCTCGGGCGCTCCGGGCTGAGGCAAGGCCGTCGCGTCAGGATTGTTGGCAGGCTCCGCCGTGTCGGTTGTTTCCGCTGCACCCAAAGTTTCAGCAAGCCAGTTGCCCGGCTCCAATTGTGCCGTGCTTGGTTGCGCGGGAGGCTCCGTGTCAGGGGCTGGAGTCGGCGGTACTGCTTTCAATACCGAAAGCGATTCGCCGGGCAACAGAACCGGCTCAAATGGTTCCGCAGGCCCTTTCTGTTCGGCTGGTTCGTAGGGACGATGCGAAGCGTATTTCGAAGCTGGTAATTCGCGACCATGACGTCCCGGGCCGCCGCGCCCGCGATCGCGACCGCCGGGACGCCCGCGTCCACCGCGCCCGCGATCTCTTCCGGCACCGCCGCCGCGTCCATATCCGCCACGATCGTCGCGCGGCCTGCCTTCGTGCGAGGGCCGTCCGTGGAAGCCTTCGCGACGTGGAGCCGGCACATTGCCCTGGCCCTGGGGTGGCTCGGAGAGTGCGTTTCCGATGCCGATCGTTTCACCGGGCAACAGAGCCACATCCACAGGCTCGATGGCTCCCTGATCAGCGCTTGCAGGCATGTACACCTGCCCGCCCTGTTCCTCCATCTTTTGCGCTTTTTCTTCGACGGTGTGGACGATATGGTCGAATTCCTCGAGCTCTTGGAGGAAGTCGGTGACATAAAGGAAAGCGTCGCTATCGAGGCCAATGTCCACAAACGAAGATTGCATGCCGGGAAGCACGCGCGTGACACGGCCTTTATAAATGCTGCCAACTAGCGCAAATTCTTTTTCCCGTTCAACATAAATCTCACACAGTTGCCCGTCTTCGAGTATCGCGACCCGCGTCTCGTGCGGGTTCGCGGAAACCACCATCTCCTTCGCCATAAAAACTCCTCAGGGAGCATCGGCGCTCGGTCGCACGGTGCATGAATGCACGCGAGTGTCCCGGCTCTGCCGGGGCGGTCCGAAGGGATACTTGCGTTTTTGCGAAACGTTCCCTCATCCGATGAGTTCCTTACTCCCCCATATAATGTCCGGCGCGCAGCGCGCTGCCGGAGTACCAATTTCCTCCGCGCTCAGTTGACGAAGCGCTTCGTTCGCACATTCATCACCAGGCCCAGAGCCAAAAATCCGAATATCGTTACCGAACCTCCATAGCTCATGAATGGCAGAGGTATACCGGTCACTGGCATGTACCCTATCACCATCCCGGCATTTACGACTACGTGAAATGCAAGAATCGCAGCCACGCCCATCACCAGGAACATTCCCGCCCGGTCTTTTGCTTTCTGGGCGTTGTCGAGCAATCGTAACAACAGCGCCAAATACAGGAGCATACAAATCAGCACGCCGAAAAATCCCTGCTCCTCTGCCAACGCCGCTAAAATGAAGTCTGAGTACCGCACGGGCACAAAGCCCAACTGATTTTGGCTGCCCTTGCCGAACCCCTTACCCCAAAAGCCTCCGGAACCCACCGCGATTTCCGATTGCAGAATTTGGTAGCCGGCACCGCGCGGGCTTTCTTCCGGGTGCACGAAAGTCGCCAAGCGCTGCTTCTGATATGGCTTGAGGAAGTGTCCATTCCATCCGACCACGGCCACCAAGGCGCCAAGCGCGAGTACTGCAACGGCATGCTTCCAATTGATGCCCGCCAGAAAGGCACCAATAATTGCCACCGGAACGAGCACGAGGGCGGTTCCCAGATCAGGTTGAAGTAATATCAATCCTGCGGGCACGCCGACCAGCAAGCCAATCTTAGTCAAATCCGCAAGCGTTAATCGCTCAGTCCGCACTTCACTGAAGTAGCGAGCCAGCACAATGATTATAATCAACTTCGCCAGCTCTGACACCTGTAAAACGACGCCGCCCACCACGATCCACCGACGCGCGCCAAAACGCGTATGTCCCACGGCGAGTACTAGCAAGAGGGCCGCGAGCCCGATCATGTAGAGCAGTGGCGACTGATCGAGTATCGCGTTGTAGTCGACCCGAGACAAGATCAGCATTCCTCCGAAGCCAATTCCGATCCACGCTAGTTGCTTCCACTGCATTCCGTGGAGCGCGCTGCCGTGCGTCGATGAGTAAATCTCCAGTAGACCCACCAGGCAGATCGCCATGACGATAGTCAGCAGCCACCAGTCGAATTCGAAAGTGTGAGTTCTCTCGCTCATTGTCCTTGCGGAACTGTCTTGGGAACTTGCGTCGTCGCAGCTCGAACTTTCGGCGCGGATTTTGCAGCCTCGAGCTCCTGAATCGGCTGGCCCTGCTTCTGTTCGTAGTAAGCCTTGATAAAACGCGCTGCCAGCGGAGCAGCAGCGCCGCCAGCCTCGAGAGCGGTATCCTGCACCAATACGGCAACGGCAATTTCCGGATTGCGCTTCGGCGCGAAGCCCACAAACCAGGTGTTATAACCGAAATGATGCCGCTCCGCGGCTGACAGCCGGAGAAGGCCTTTGGAACTGATCGTCTGCGCCGTGCC
>DASYYI010000155.1:0-1530 GCA_035933995.1 Candidatus Acidiferrales bacterium
TCATTTCTTGAAATATCATGAGGGTAAAGATGCGAAAGAGTTCATGGAAGCAGGGATTCGAATGCAGGCACCGTTCGGAGGTGAATTGAAGAAGTGGTTTGAAATCATCGACACCAGCATGATAGACTATCCACTATAGAATCGCACATTCCAATGGAATGGGAAAAATACAATCCTCTGATTGGTCAATTAAGTCGACCATGAAAAAAATGGTCGTGGATTGTAAGATGCATTGTCATGGATTGTAATGTGTATAATGTAATACGATTTCGCGCCCCCCTTTTTGAATTTTTTTTTTTTATACGCGTGCTTATTTCCAACGATCGAAGTACATAATCATTAAGATCAAATCACTATTCCTAACTATAGGATCCCGCCAAAGTAGGGTAGATTGGCGGTATTTGAGTACCGCAGCCACCACATAATATTTTTGAGGACCGTGCGGCGGTATCCAAAGTACCCTCCGGTACCCAAAGTACCCCCTCTCCCTCCCCTCCAGGGTTAGTCTAGGGCCAGCTAACCCCAGGATTACATTATAAGCACAATGCTGTATAATATATATGATGATGATGATATTGTGACTGAGTATAGCAAATATTAAATGATATAGGATTATAAAGTTCAATGAGGTGATGAAAATGGTATATTAGATGTGGTGTTAGCATGAATATTGATGAAGATATTTGCATTTGAAATTTTTAAACCTGAGTCTCATGTGGGCGGAGTGAAATATTTTAATTTGGACTGATCGTAATCTCTGTGAAGTAGTGCCTTTTGTTTTAGAAACAATCTGTATTTCCTTTCTATAGGATTACGCAAGTATAGGTATACTTGCATTAATTGGTTAACACAGCCACCACATAATATTTTTGTCATCCATGCGGTGTTAACAAGTATACCCCCTGCATTAACCAGGGTCTGTCAGGGTTCAATTGGGGTCCCAAATCCAGGGTCACATCTAGGCCGCAGACACGCGTCACACATGCAAAATTTTAAATTTATGAGAAAATTTTTTCAATTAATACACAATTGACATGAAAACATTATCAAAATGACAAACACACTACTTTCTTGCACTATATGCAAACAGCCATTCAGAAGTCATACGACTTTGAACAATCATGTGAGACATGATCATCAATCATCGGTTAAGGTCAAATTTAGAAATGGAAATGTGACACAAATCAAGAGAGGAGATGACAACACATTCAAATGTGCATGTGAAAAGGTGTTCAAACACCCACTTTTATTAAAAAAGCACATGAAGGAATGTAATGGTGAATCAACATGTCTTGATGATGGATTGATTGATGACAATATGTTGGGGGAGGAAGACGATTTGGATGCATCGGAATTGAGTGAATCGGCCGATGACAATCATATGGATGACACTCCAGCAGATTGCATTGGTATGATGTCTAAAAGACACAATTGATAGGGTTAGGGTTAGGGTTAGGGTTAGGGTTAGGGTTAGGGTTAGGGTTAGGGTTAGGGTTAGGGTTAGGGTTAGGGTTAGGGTTAGGGTTAGGG
>DASYYI010000151.1:0-40233 GCA_035933995.1 Candidatus Acidiferrales bacterium
TTGCTCGTCCGCTATCTTCTCCAACTGACGCCGCAGGAGCAGGCCATGCTTTCCGGCCGCACCCCGTCCGCGCCGAAATCAGGTTCTTCCCGTGCCAAAAAGTAATATCCTAGAGGGGTGAGATCCGGAGTCTAACCGGAGGGCAAAAACCATTATCTCGATTCTCGGTGTCGGGTCAGTTTGAATTTTCTTGGTCGTGACACAAAGAGCCAAAATTCAAACCTTGAATTTTCTTGATCGTGACACAAGGAGACAAAATTCAAAGCTGACCCGTTACCTGATTCTCGGGCCTACTTAAAAATTCAGGAGGAATAATCGCATTATGAATAGGAAATGGATTTCTTGGACGGCGGCAGCGGCCTTCGTGCTTGTCGTTGTCGGATGCAGCAAGAATCAGAGTCAACCAACCGGCGAAGAACAGCCAGCCGCCTCCTCTGCGGCGAAAAAAACAGTGGACATGTCCACGGTTGGCTACGTCAGCGGGGTCGTGAAACTCGACGGAACAGCGCCGAAATTCAAGCCCATCAACATGAGTGCGGATCCTTATTGCGTTAAGGCCAATTCCAAGCCTGTCTATCCCGACCAGGTCGTCACCGGAGATGGCAACACGCTCGCAAACGTCGTCGTGTACGTCAAGACGGGCGCCGAGGATTATTCCTTCCCCACGCCGTCCGAATCCGTCACTCTCGACCAGAAAAACTGCATGTACACTCCGCACGTCGTGGCGCTCATGGTCGGACAGCAGCTTTCAGTCGTCAACAGCGACGACACCACGCACAACATTCACCCCACTCCCGCCGACAATCGCGAGTGGAACAAGTCTCAGCCTCCCAAGGCCGCCGCAATTACGGACACTTTCGCCCGCCCGGAAGTTGCCATTCCCGTGAAGTGCAACGTCCACCCGTGGATGAAGGGTTACATTGCCGTCATGGCGAATCCCTATTACGCCATCACGGATAAAGACGGCAAGTTCGAACTCAAGAATTTGCCTCCCGGAACCTACACGGTAGAAGCGTGGCACGAAAAGTACGGCGTCGTCGATCAGACCGTAACCATCGGCCCCAAGGAGTCGAAGACGTCCGACTTCACCTTCAAGGCCCAGTAGCTTTTTGCTTTCGTAGGGGCGGGGCTTGCCCCGCCCAGCGCGACTCCCCGAGTTGCGTTCGCCGTTTTGCGTAGCGGCGGGTGCTCCATCCTTCGCCGCTGTTGTGAAGGGTGGGTTACTCGCGTCTTTGCGGGTGCCCCATGCTCGTATTTTGAGCGTGGGGCTTTTGCGTCAACGTCCGGCGGCACATGTGATCATGCATTCGTCGCCGCGCTTTCGTGTAGCGCAGAGCTTGGCCGTCTTTGCCAAGTTCTGCGGTTTTTGCGATTTTGCGGGTGACCCATGCTCGGTTTTTGAGCGTGGACCTTTTGCCTCAACGTCCGGCGCACATGCGATCATGCATTCGTCGCCGCACTTTCGTGTAGCGCAGAGCTTTGCCAAGTTCTGCGGCTTTTGCGATTTTGCGGGTGCCCCATGCTCGCATTTTGAGCGTGGGGCTTTTGCCTTCGTACAGGCGGTTAATCGCTGTCTATTTGGAATCTGGCGTCTCGACGCCGTTTTGCCGTTCGTTTCGGGTGCAGCGGTTCGCCCGGAGTGGGAAGCAGCTTGCTTTTGTCTCTCGCCTGGGTGGCACAGGCTTCAGCCTGTGTGGCTTTGCTCTCGTAGGGCGGGTTTACCCCGCCCGTCGGCGCAAAGCGCCGAGTCTTCGTTTTGTAGAACTGCCGCGGCTCACTCTCTGTCAGGGCACGGTTTTTGCCTGCGAGAACAGAGTCATTGGTCGTAACGCTGCGTCAGGGCACGGCTTTAGCCGTGCCGTAAAGCGCCGTTCGTAAAAGGGCTTCAGCCCCTGAGGTATACTTTAGTGGTTCGGCCATTCGCGAAAGGGAACTAGCTATCTTGAGAGAAGAAGGCAATCGCAATCTTCATCGCTTCGCCGTTTTCACGGCAGCTTGCACATTTCTACTCCTGATCGCCGGCGCCCTCGTCACCAGCAACGACGCCGGCCTCGCCGTCCCTGATTGGCCGCTCTCCTACGGCTCCTTGTTGCCTCCCATGGTCGGCGGAATCATGTACGAGCACGGCCATCGCGTCATCGCCACTCTCGTCGGCATTCTCACCATCATTCTCGCCGTTTGGACGTGGCGCAAGGAATCGCGCCCGTGGGTCCGCAAAGTCGCTTGGGCCGCTTTGGGCTTGGTGGTTGCGCAGGGCGTTCTCGGCGGCATCACTGTTAAATTCTTTTTGCCGCCGCCTGTTTCTTCCGCCCACGCAACCCTCGCCGAATTGTTTTTCGTCACCATCATCAGCATCGCTGTTTTCACCAGCCGCTGGTGGCTCAGCCCATTGCCGCAAATCGAAGACCGCGGCTCTCCCAGTCTCCACGCGCTCACCGTCTGGACTTCCGTCCTGATTCTGCTCCAAATCGTCCTCGGCGCGGCCTTTCGCCACAACGCCTTCGGCATCATCCCGCATATCATCGGCGCCATCATCGTCACTGCCATGGTGTTTTGGACGGTCCTCGCTGTCAGCCGCCGTTTCCGCGGAGTCAAAGATTTGCGCCACGCCGCCCGCTATCTTGAAATCCTGCTCGGCCTTCAACTTGTCCTCGGTGGAGTCGCTTACTGGGCCGTCCTCGCCGCCCGCGACGCCGTCCAGCCCACGCCCGTCTACGTCACGCTCACCGTCGCCCATGTCGCTGTCGGAGCGCTGACGTTTGCATCCAGTGTTATCCTAATGCTCGCATGCTATCGCATTCTGAAGCCCGTCCACGCCGCGCGCCTCGAATCGCCCACCGAAAGAGTCGCATCGTGAGGCCATTGCGATGAGCGCCACGGGCACTCCCGTTGCTTCCGTTTCGCGTTCCATGTCGCGCTTGTCGGCCTACGCGATCCTCGTCAAGCCCGACGTGACTTTCCTCGTCGTCCTCACCACCATGGCCGGCTTCTACCTGGGCGCGGTCGGCCCCATCGATCCGCTGCGCATGTTCAACGCCATTTTCGGAGCCACGCTCGTCGCCGCCGGTACCGCCGCGCTCAATCAATATCTCGAGCGGTCCAGCGACGCGAAAATGCGCCGCACCAGCGCGCGTCCCTTGCCTCTTGGCGTTTTGCAGCCCCGCGAAGCACTGGCATTTGGCGCGGGATTGCTCGTTCTTGGCGGAGGCTATCTCGCTTTGTTCACCAACTGGCTCGCTTGCGCTTTGGCTCTGCTCACCACCGCTCTTTATTTGGGCATGTACACGCCGCTCAAGACGCGCACCACGCTCGCCACCGCCATTGGTGCAATTCCCGGCGCGATCCCGCCGCTCATCGGTTGGGCGGCCGCGCGCGGTTCGCTCACGGAAGGCGCGTGGCTGCTTTTCGGCATTCTTTTTTTGTGGCAATTCCCGCATTTCCACGCAATCGCTTGGATGTACCGCGAGGACTACGCGCGCGCCGGCATCCGTATGCTTCCGGTCGTCGACCGCGCGGGTTCGGCCACCTTCGGTCAAATTATTTTCACGGCGGCGGCGCTTGTTCCCATCAGCCTGTTGCCCTCTGTGATTGGCCTCGCGGGTCCGCGCTACTTTTTCGGCGCGTTGATTCTCGGCATGTTGCTCATCCAAGTCTGCCTCTGGGCCGCGCGCTCGCGCACCAACGTGCGCGCCAAATGGTTGATGCACGCCACTGTCGCGCATATCCCATTGCTGCTCGGATTGCTCATGCTCGATAAAGTGGTGAGATAACCGTGAACTTCAACCGTCCGAATCTCGGATCGAAAGAACTTGTCATCCCGAGGAGCCATGCGACGAGCCTGCCTTCCGCAGGCAGGGAATCTGCTCTGGGTTTCACTCGCCCGAATCTCCGCCGCCTCTTTGCCTTTGCGGGGCACAGCCTTGCCCGCCGTGGCGGGCTTCAGCCTGTCTGCTCTTGCGTGGCACAGGTTTCGGCCCGTGTGCCTTGTTTTCGTAGGGGCGGGGCTTGCCCCGCCCGTCGGCGCGAAGCGCCGAGTGCTCTTCCGCGCCTAGCCTCAGGCTGTCATCCCGAATCCCCGCGATTCGTGCGGGGTGAGGGATCTGCTTTTTGTTTTGGCGGCTCCCGGTCACGATGCCGACACAGCCAAGTAATCTCATCAGCAGCCTTCCGGCCACGACCGCGCCTCACCACAAATCTGTCATCCCGAGGAGCCACGCGACGAGGGATCTGCTTTTCGCTTTGGTTCCTCCGCTCAACGCGGCGAAGCTCCAAAAACCACTCCCTGCGAGACACCAATGATTGAGGTCACCATTTTTTCCCTCGTGATTATCGCGCTTTCTCTTCTGGGCCTGATCTGGGACGTCACCAGCGGCCTGGTCACCTCGGGCGTGGACGGCATCTTCCTACTGCTTGTCTGTCTGATGATGGGCGGGATATTCTCTCTTCAGCTTCTCATATTGGTTTGGCAGCGCCGCCGCGCCGGCCGCTCGACTCCTAAGGGAGGCGGATAGTAACAGCTTCCCGCCAAAATGCTGTCCATTCCGGTTTCGTCGCTTCCTCGTCTGAATGCATGCCTCAACGCAGCCAGCGCTGTGTTGCTCGTCACGGGATATTCGTTCATCCGCCGCAAAAAAATCCTCCCGCACAAGATTTGCATGCTTTCAGCCGTGGCGTGTTCCGCGATTTTTCTCGCGTCGTACATCTATTTCCATCTGAAGGCCGGCGTGATTTATTTTCACGGCCGCGGTTGGATTCGCCCCGCGTATTTCACGATTCTCACCACGCACACAATTCTCGCCGTTGCGATTCTCCCGCTTGTGCTCATCACTCTCACCTTCGCGCTGCGCTCGCGCTTCGCCAAACACAAAGCAATCGCCCGCTGGACGTTTCCGATTTGGCTGTACGTCTCAATCACCGGCGTCGTAATTTATTGGCTCTTGTACATCGTTTACGCTCCAGCGTAAATATTCATGACCACCGCCGAAAGGGAGAACGCATCACACTTGAACAACGTCACGCCGCCTGCGCCCGCGCCACGCAAGTTCCTCGCCGCCCGCTGGACGTACATCGTCGTCGGCCTGACGCTCGCCTTCGTACTGATGCCGTTTCTTTTTTGGCGCGCCACATGGTTCGGCCGCCCGCTCTCTGACGCCCAACTCGCGCAAGTCTTGACCGACACAGCCAACCCTCATGGCGTTCAACACGGCCTCTCCTCCGTCGCCGACCGCATCATTGGCAACGATCCCGCCGTAAAGCAGTTTTATCCTCAAGTCATCGCACTATCCGCAAATCCCGCTCCCGAAATTCGCATCATGGCCGCATGGGTCATGGGCCAGGACAACACCGCGCCCGCCTTCCACGCGGCTTTGCTCCGCCTGCTCAGCGACTCAAATTCACTCGTTCAGCGCAACGCCGCGCTCGCCCTCGTTCGTTTTCACGATGCGTCCGGTCACGCCATAATCGTCGGCATGCTCAAACCCACCGTTCTTGCCGCGCCCTATTCCGGAATTTTGAAAACTCGCCTCAAGCCCGATCAAATTGTCAGTCTAGGCACATTGATTGCGCACATCGAGGTTCAAAACAAGCGCAGGGAAGTGCGCTCGGAGGCTCCGGGCACGCTGGCTCGCTGGCTCGTAAACGACGGCGCAACTGTTTCTGCTGGCCAGCCAATCGCCGCGATTTACCCGAGCGATGATTCGGCGTGGGAATCCCTCCGCGCGCTCTATCTCATCGGAACGCCTGCCGACCTCGACGCCATCGCCCCCTACGCGCGTCAATCAGGAGACATTACAGCGCGAATCGCCGAGCAAGCCCGCCTAACCATGCAGGAAATTCGCTCCCGTTTACCCTGAGGAACGAACCGCGCCGCCACGCAAAACTAAGCCGGGGCGCGGCATTTGCTTTCGTAGGGGCGGGGCTGGCCTCGCCCGCGCGACCCGCGCGTCGCGTTCATGCTAAAGCCGAAATGCAATGTTTTCGTAGGGGCGCTGCTTGGTTACCCTGAAGAGTGAAGGGCTGCGCCCGTTCTTGCGGCGTTTTTGCGGGTGCCCCATGCTCGTTTTGTGAGCGTGGGGCTTTTGCCTCGTGGCGCGCTGCTTGTTCACCCTGAGGAACGAAGGGCTGCGCCCGTTTTAGCCCTGCGCGCAAATCGATCCCATTTCCGCGCACCTTCTTTGTGCCATTCTGCACAGCGCTCCAAAATTTGCTATAATAGGCTTGTTCGCGAACGCGTCCCAACATTCCCTGTCTGGGGAGGAGATTCAATAATGATTGCTCTTACGCCGGTTGCTGTCACGAAGGTCAAGGAAATCATCGCGCAGCAGAATCCCGCTCCAACGGGCTTGCGCGTCGCCGTCGTCGGAGGCGGCTGCTCCGGCTTCAGCTACCACATGGCTTTCGAAAACCAAGTCAACGAAACCAGCGACAATATTTACGAATTTGACGGCCTCAAAGTCCTCGTCGATCAGATGAGCGAGATGTACCTCGACGGCATTTCCATCGACTACATCGAATCCATCGAAGGCTCCGGCTTCAAATTCAATAATCCCAACGTGAAAAGCACCTGCGGCTGCGGCAGCTCCTTCAGCGTCTAATTCGCATCATCGGAATTCACGAGGCGCTCGATTTCCTTTCGAGCGCCTTTTGCTTTATGCTCTCGGCGCTAATGACTATTCCCACCGAAGTACGCAAGAAATTCTTTACGTTACGCGCGCTGGCCGTGGTTCTGATGGTCTTCGCCGCGACGATTTTTATACTGCGGCCCCATAACTTCGGTGCGCAATTGTTAATCGCTCTGGCGATATCCGCCAGTGTCTCGATTGTCCGGTACTCTAATGCCTCTGTTTGGCGGGCACGGGGTCAAGTCGGCGGCGAGTGGTCACCTGCCGCGGCGGCTAAGCGAGTAGGACGATTGGCGTGGACGCTAACTGCGGTGTCGCTGATTGCATGTGGGGTCTGTGTCTTCATCGTGTATCTCGACGCGCTGCACGGCGGCAAAAAGGTGTGGCCCGCGGATGCGCTCTTTGTTGCCGTGTTGGCGCTCACCGTAACCGCCTCGTACGTAGTTATGAGAATATTTCGGTAACGGGCAACTGTCGCCTGCCATCGCGCACAGCCGCTCAGCCACTTTCACTGTCATCCCGCCTGCCCTGAGGAACGAAGGGAACCCGGCTTGTCCTGACGCAGGAAGGGTCGCCCCCGTTCTTCAGCGGCTAGAAAACAAAAAAGCCGATCGTGAATTGAGTCCCTTTGGAGTGCGGCGGCTCGACGCCGCTTTGCTTTTCGTTGTCATTCCGAGGAGCCATGCGACGAGGAATCTGCTTCTCGCCTTGAGTAGTCCAGGCTTCAGCCTGTATGTATTGTCTCACCCCGCCGCGCTTTACTTCGCCCATTCTCGCCTTTTTTGTTTTGCATTATTTTGTCATCCCGAACCCGTTCGCTTCCTTTGGCGAACGGAGTGAGGGATCTGCTTTTCTTTTTTGCTCCGCTCGTCATACTCTCCCCGATTTGCAAATTCCCCCGCACCTCCGTATTCTGATTCTTCTCGATGAAGATAGCCCTGGCCCAGTTCAATCCAACGGTTGGCGATTTCCCGGGAAATTCCGCTCGCATGCTGCAAATGGCAGCCGAAGCGAAATCCGGCGCCGCCGACCTCGTCGTTTTCTCCGAACTCGGCCTTTGCGGCTATCCTCCGCAGGATCTCGTCGAACGCCCCTCCTTTGTCGAACGCAATCTCAAAGAACTCAAGCGCCTCGCCTCGCGCATGTCCATGCCCGCCATCGTCGGCTACGTGGGCAAAGCGCAGGAAAGCACCGGCAAATTCGCCGCGAATTGCGCCGCGCTTCTCGCCGACGGCCTCGTCGCCTTCGAGCAGCAAAAAATGCTTCTTCCCACCTACGATGTTTTCGACGAGTCGCGTTATTTTCAGCCTGCGCGCTCGCAATCCAATTTCGCCTTTGACGGCCAGCAACTCGGCATCACAATTTGCGAGGATTGCTGGAACGACAAGGATTTCTGGGCGCAGCGCATGTACGATCGCGACCCGGTCGCCGAACTTGTGCGGCAGGGAACCAGCGTCCTGTTGAATATTTCGGCGTCGCCCTACAATTTGGACAAACGCGGCCTTCGCATCGACATGCTGAAGGCACTCGCCCGCCACCATAAAGTCCCCGTCGTTTATGTAAATCAGGTTGGCGGAGACGACAGCCTCGTCTTCGACGGTTCCAGCGTCGCCTTCAATCCCGACGGCCGCATGGCCGCCCTAGCGTCCTCCTTCCGCGAAGATTTGGTTTTCTTCGATGTGGCCGCGGGCACCGGCGACATTCGCTCTCAGCCTCGCGACGAACTCGAAGCAGCCTATAGCGCGCTCGTCTGCGGCACGCGCGATTACGTTTGCAAATGCGGCTTTCGCGATGTAGTCATCGGCTTGAGTGGCGGCATCGACTCCGCTCTCGTTGCGGCCATCGCCGTCGACGCACTCGGCCCGCAAAATGTTCTCGGAGTCAGCATGCCAGGCCCTTATTCCTCGCCCGGCAGTTTGACCGACGCAAAAAAACTCGCTGAAAATCTCGGCATTCACTATCAAGTTTTGCCCATCGACAAAATATTCGAAAGCTATCGCACCGTGCTCGCCGGAGTTTTCGCCGGCAAAAAAGAAGGCGTCGCCGAGGAAAATCTTCAAGCCCGCGCGCGCGGAAATCTGCTGATGGCGGTGTCGAACAAATTCGGCTCCATGGTTCTAAGCACCGCGAACAAATCCGAGATGGCCGTTGGCTATTCCACGCTCTACGGTGACATGGCCGGCGGCCTCGCCGTAATTTCCGACGTCCCGAAAGTCATGGTCTACGAACTCGCGCGCCTCGTGAATCGCGAAAGGGAAGTGATCCCCGAAGCGACCATCACCAAACCCCCCTCCGCCGAATTACGCCCCAACCAAACCGATCAAGATTCGCTCCCGCCTTACGACGTTCTCGACCGCATCCTCAAAGCGTATGTCGAAGACCTCCGCAGCCCCGTGGAAATCTCCGATCACTTCGGCTTTCCTCTCGAGTTGGTCAACGACGTCGCGCGTATGGTCGACCGCAGCGAGTACAAACGCAAACAAGCCCCCCCAGGCCTGAAAATCACCTCAAAAGCCTTCAGCGTAGGCCGCCGCTTCCCCCTCGCCAATAAATTCCTCCCCTGACGCCCCCTCCGTCTCGCTGTCATCCCGAACCCAGTCGCGCTTTCTGCGAATGGTGGTGAGGGACCTGCTTTCCTCGTTTTTCGGGCGGGTGGCCCAGCCTTATAGGGTTTGGCCTTTACGGGTGCCCCATGCTCGTCTTCTGAGCGTGGGGCTTTTTCCGCTTTGCCTTTGCCACACCGCCGCTCACAAACGAAGGCGTGTCATTCCGACGAGCAGCCGCGAGGAGGATCTGCTTCTTCCTCTTTTAGGCACCTAGCTCCCTTTGCCTGCGGCCGGGTGCCCTATGCTCGTCTTCTGAGCGTGGGGCTTTTTCCGCCTTGCCTTTGCGTATGTGGCACACCCTTCAGCCTGTGCGCTCCGCATTCGTACGGGCGCCGCTTGCTGCGCCCGTGCCTGGCGCAACGCTCCTTCCGCTGTCATCCTGAGCGCAGCGAAGGATCTCGCATTGAGGCAGTGCGTACCTGCGCCCTCTGTAGGGAACTGCGGCGCGTGCCCGTACGGGAGGGTAGCCCATGCATGCTTTAAGGTTTAGCCTTTACGGGTGCCCCATGCTCGTCTTGTGAGCGTGGGGCTTTTTCCGCTCTGCCCTTTGCCACACCGCCGCTCACAAACGAAGGCGTGTCATTCCGACGAGCAGCCGCGAGGAGGAATCTGCTTCTTCTTTTTTTAGGCACCTAGCCCCTTCGCCTCCGGGCGCTGCTTGTTCACCCTGTTTACCCTGAGCTTTCGCGAAGGGACGCAGGAAGGGCTGCGCCCGCCGCGCCCCGCATTGGCGGCGAACCAGGAATGGGCGCTGGACTTCGTGCACGATGCGGCGGCGAGCGGAAGGAAATTCCGGGCGTTGAGCGTGGTCGATCCGTACACGGGGGAGTGTCTGGCGCTGGAAGTGAACACCAGCATGGGCAGCCGTCGCGTGACGCGCGTGCTGGAAGCGATTATCGCTGAGCGCGGCGCGCCGCAGGCGATTCGTTCCGATAACGGGCCGGAATTTACTTCGCGGCATTTTCTGGCGTGGTGTGCGGAGCGGAAGATCGAACTGGTGCACATCGAACCAGGGAAGCCAGTGCAGAACGCGCATGTGGAAAGTTTTCACGGGAAGTTGCGGGACGAATGCTTGAATGCGAGTTGGTTCCAGAATTTGTTCGACGCGCGGCGGAAGATTGCCGCGTGGCGGGAGGAGTACAACGACGAGCGTCCGCACAGCAGCCTGGGTTACGCGACGCCCGCCGCGTTCGCGCGTCGAATGGCGGCTCTTCGGTCGCCTACGGCCTGCCTGCCGAGGCAGGCTCCCTGCGCACCGCCATTCGGGACAAAACCAGAAGCAGAAGTTATGAGTTCAGGAGGTGCAAACGTCGTATGATCCACTGCGCGGAGCCAGGGGGCAGAACAGAAGGATGTCGCGCCTGGCCCGTATCGCAGTGGTTAGCGGAAAGGCGGACGGCCAAGGCGTGTCGGCGGGTGGCACAACCTAGGAGATGCATTCGTCGGATTTTGCAGGTGGGTGCCGCGCCCTTTCGTTTGGAAGCGTGCGGCTTTTGACGTGTCTGTTGGTTGGCGGGTGGCGCTCGTTTCGCGGCGCGTTTTCCTCTTGTGACACAGCAGCAGCGGACGGATCATACCATTGCACTTCGAACAGTGACTTACTTGGTTCGGCCTCGGGTACCCCACCCTTTGGTTTGCAAAGGGCGGGGATTTTCGCCGGATGCCATGGATGCACCGAAAAACTGGCGCGCCCAAACACCCTGCTGAATGCTTGGTGGGCCCGCAAGGATTTGAACCTTGAACCAACGGATCACTCCAGAATCTCTATGTAGTTGGCTTTTCCTGCATTTCCTTGCGTGCAGTAGAACGGTTTTTCACAGTATTTGGCAGGGTTTTGTTCCTAAACTTGTTCCCAAGCCATGGGTTAACCGGCGGCGTTACATGTGCTTGTGTGTGAAGCTCTAAGGTCCATCGGTGGCGTCGGGATCAATGCCCATCAATCTCAAGTGTGCTTTTTGCTCCGGCGTAAGTTCACTATCAAACTTCACTAAGTACGCCACAAAATCGTCATGACGCTCGGTCAAAGCGTACCAAAGGGCAATGGCCGCCTGGCGAACAGCTACGTATTCCGGAGAGGCCTCATCGTACTTCTTTGCCACTCTTTCAAGGACCACAGCTTGCCGTTCATAGAGTTCCACCCTGTCTTTCAGACTCATAATCCTCCGGTCAAGGACCTCGGGGACAAGGAACTCGGGAGGAACTCGGGGACAGGAACTCGGGGGAACTCGGGGACAGACGGAACGTTTCCTCTTGTGACATAGCGGCAGCGGACGAATGATACCACCGCGCCCATTTCGCGAACAGTGGCTTACTTGTTTCGACGTGGGTGCCGCACCCTTTGACGTTTAAGGGTGCGGTTTCTCGATCGGTGGTCCCGTTACCCTGCCTGCCCGGTAATTGAGTTTCAGTTTGCGAACTCTCGTTTTTCCACTTTCGCCCTTGGGCTTTCCTGCGAGAAGGGAACTGGCATCAGCGCGAAATCTTGCTACAATCTTGTTTCTCGTTGGAGTTTTGCAATCCGAAGATGGACCACACAAGGCAGGTAGACAGGGTGCCTAAACATACGCCAGTGATAACAATGCTCAGACGCGCACTTTTTCTCGTTCTGGCATTCGCGCTCTCCGCGGTCGCGCAAACAAAGCCCGCGCAATCAAAACCCGCCGCCGCGAATCAGGCGGCGCGCGCCGCCACGGCATCACCCGCCGCCGCGCTTCCGGCAAACGACCCGCTGCTCGCCAAAGTCGAAGCCTACCTCCGCGTCCTCTTCGCCTGGGGACCCGACTACCAAATCAAACTCGGTCCCGCCAAGACCGCGCAGATACCCGGTCTCGACGAAGTTCCCGTGCAGGTAAATCATGAAGGTCACTCCGAAACCGGAACGGTCTACGTCACCAAAGACGGCCGTTACATGTTTCGCGGAGAAATCCGCGACCTCGCCGTCGATCCATTCGCGGAAAATCGCGCCAAGCTGCAAGTTTCTGACGCGCCCTCGATAGGGCCAGCCGCCGCCAAAGTCACTGTGGTCGAATTCAGCGACTTCGAATGCCCTCACTGTCGCGAAATGTACTCGATTCTCAAAGTTGTCGAACCCGAATTTCCGCAGGTGCGCTTTGCGTACAAGAATTTTCCTCTCACAGAAATCCATCCCTGGGCCATGACCGCTGCCATCGCCGCGCGCTGCGCCTTCCAATCCTCGCCCGACGCTTTCTGGAAAGTTCACAACCAGTTGTTCGACAATCAGGACACCATTACCGCCGACAACGCCTGGGACGAAGTCACCGATTTCGCCACGTCGGCTGGCCTATCCGCGGACGCTCTTCACACCTGTATGGCCGCACCCGAAGCGACAGCGAAAGTCGAAGCTGATCTTGCGGAAGGAAAAGCCTTGGGAGTGGAAAGCACGCCGACTTTTTTCATCAACGGCCGCCCCATGGTCGGCGGCGACAAGCAAACCCTGGAACAGGCCATCCGCTTCGAGCTAGCCAGAAGCCATTAGCGCATGACATGCGAGTCGCTCGCCAAGCGACAGGCAAACCCGTCGAACAGGTCGGTATGTATACATAATATAGATTATGAGTAACACGGACGGTAGAATAGCATCAAGGCGCATGCATGTCAAGTAATCTTTGCAGCTCACGGCTGTGTTTCATAAATGCCGCGCTGTCAATAGATTACTCGATGGCTTCGCTGTCGACACGCAGCGCGGTGTAGGCCAGTCCGCATGTTGTTCGGCCATTCCTGTCCATCCAGGCGGGAGAAATGATGGCGTGCGCTTCGTCGGAGTACTGGGCCAATGCAGGCCAAGTTATCTGCTTGAGGGCCCCCCAAGTGACGCAAACGGGTCCCAGAGCGTTGTACGCTGGCACCCAGACCGAATGGCCGCCCCAGGAGCCAGGCGCGCCGTCGTTGCCCTCGACCACATCCCAAGTGTGCATGTTTTGCCACGCCACCGGCAGTTGCAGGCCAATGTCGACGCCGCCAAATAACGCAATCCCCTGTTTGATATGCTCCTGATTGCCGGGTTCCGGGTCTACGAAGCCGTCCAGCAGAACGCCCCCGTAAGCGTCGGCCTTCCACAAATTAAGGAAGTCCGCAATTACAAAGCCGTTGTCCGTTGCGGCATTGCCGGGCACATACCCCGCCCACCGGGAATAATAGGAGAGCACTGCTGCGTCCGACATTGTGCGCTCGATTCGCGCATGCACGGGAAGGCCGGCATTGAGTGTCCATGTCTGAATCGCATGCGCGCCCGCAGCGAACACGCAGTCGCCATGGCTGTCGTTTCCCATCATGCCCCAGCTCGTCAACCCCGCGGTCCAGTCGACGGCCTCAGGTGCCGGCGACAGATCAGTCTTGAGGTATGCGGCCAAGCGCAGTTTTCCATGGCGCGCCGGACCTTTCCCGAGCTTGCAGTTGGCCGGGTCGTGGAGCATTAATGTATCTCGTAGCCAGCCAGGTCCCCCTGCAGCACGATCGCGTTGTATGAAGCCTTGAGCGCTGCTGGCGATGGTGGTTGAACCTGTGCGGCTTTTGAGCCCGCTTTCGCCGCTGGTACCAGCGTCTGGATCGCCAACAGCGTCCCTTCTGCGAGCGTCACAATGCCCGTGATGGTCGCCTGGAGTTGCGGATTGAGAATGCGCGCCGCACTGAGGATTTGCTGCAAATTCGCCTGCACTGCGGTCAGTCCCGTATCAATCTGGCCGAGGATGGTCGCCCTCTGCGCTGCGGGAGCCGAATTGTAGGAATTGACCAGCGCCTGGATAGCGAGAAGGCCAGTCTTGGCTGTGACTGCAACAGCCTGAATTTGCGTTGCGATCTGCGTATTCCCAGACTGCCCTTGAGTTGCCGCCACGATCGCAGCAATGTTCTCCGCAATCTGGACGAGCACCGGCAGGTCGGCCAGCGCCGTGCTAATCCATGATGTGTTGCACGCAGTCACAACCATTGCGGCCGAGAGCGCGATTGCTACGAACGGTGTCCAAATTCTGCGTCGAATCATAAGTCTCCTTTTTGGTTCAAGAACGTCAGGTTCCGCGAGAGCAACAAATCCCGCGGTGTGTATCTCCAAACAGCCGACGAGGGCCGCGTGCTCAGCAGCGGAAAACCGGCATGCTCAAAACTGGCGACGACCAGCTCCGAGCAAAACCATTTCGTCTCGTCGCGCCAATTCCGGTCAATCGCGATCCCCGCGATGGCCGAGAAGTCGTACGGCTTGCCGATCTGCGTGCGCGCCCATTCGTATGCCTGCAAAATTCCTTCGGCTGTGAATTGCTCGACGCGGCTGTAGCGGTCCTTCGCGCACGGACGTACTTTCACTCCGCCAATCGAACGCGCGCCGACAGTAATCTGGTGGTCGGTATCAACGAACTCCGCATGTGACGCCCATGAGCGGGTCGAGAAGCGAATCGCCGCTGAGATCGGATTCCACTTCTCCGTGGCGATCTGCACGCGGACCGGCATTTCAGAGCCCCATTTCCGGGTCGGTTACAACGCCAGGCTGTCCTGAGCAGGTAATCGTGATTCCCTTCTGTGCCGTAATCAGTTTCACCATCAATGCAACGAACGCGCTTCGCGTGCCGCCGCCAATAAAATCCTCGGAGTGCGAGTTCCCTACCATCAGGCACGCTTCTGTGTCCCTCGGGTAATCGCCCCAATGAATTTCCACGCTTGTGAATCCCGGCACGTCCTCGATATGCGGCGTCAAACATTGAAACTTCGGCGACCATGCCAGCACGATGTGATACGTCCCCAGCGGAATCGCGTACGGCTTCCCTTTCGACTGATCCAGACGCGGCTCCATCGTGTACGCCTGAAACACTCCGTCAATGTCCAGCATCCCGCACGTGGAAATCGGCGTGAACCAGTGGCGCGTGACGGTAAGATTCATGGCTTCGGAGAGTCCTTTGCGCCCCAAGTGCAGAGGCTCTAGCCTGTGCGCCCTTGCTTTGCGCCAGCGGGAAAGTAACAGCGGCAGCGCGCTTACGTTTGGTTATTTTCTATATGAGGGAATGTGGGATGAAGAGTCGTGGAATGCCTGAATTTTTCCCATTCAACGAGGTTGGCAAGTCGGGGTAGAACCGGCAACGCGTTTACGTTTTGCACTCAGCGGGATCTGACCCCGCTTGCTTGCTGAGGTGCAAATCCACGGCGGGCAGAAAGTTCGGCGAGTTCTCGACTTTCGTGTTGTATGCGCGCGCGATGTTCGCCGCAATCGTGTTCAGGAACTTGAACAGCCACTCGTAGAATGGCTTAGACTGAGCAGTCGGCGCGGGCAATGAACCCGTAGCCGCGCTAAACACCCACCACGAAAACACCAGCACAAACGGATGAGCGTGGATGAAGTCCATTATCCTAACCTCCTAATGTATGACCGTTCCACGCGGCGTGCGAATCACGTAGACGTAAACACCGAACCCTGCCGTCCCTGTTGGCGCATCGTTCCAAGTATCGGTGAAGGTGCCGCCGCTCAGGGTCAGCGTCCGGCCGCTGTTCAGCACTTCCACTTGCGTTGCGCCTGCGGGCGGATTCGCCAATGTAAATTGCACCGCGGGCGATGCGTTGCACAAGTTGAGCGCGAAAACGTACTGGTCAACTAGGTTCGTATTCGGCACGGCGTAATTCACCGTGAAGAACCGCACTTCGCCAAACGGGAAGTTCGTGGCATTGGTGTAGGCGCTTGCCGCGCCGCAGTTGGCCGATACGGTCGAGCCTGTGATTTTGACGTTCGAGAGCACCTGGCCGCCCGTCACTGTCTCGCCGCTCGCTCCGTCCACTTGTCCCGAACCGCCGCTCAGGATGGGACTGTCGGACGGCGTCGTCATCAGCACCGGAGCCAGTGCATTGACTTGGCTCGACATCAGATAGAAGTCAGAGAGCGCCTGCGTGTTGTGGTTGTTGAACCAGGTGTTTTCCATGCCTTGGCTGTATACCCATCCCCACCAGTCAATACCGCCCATGTTGCCCCAGTTGCGTTCGCTAATCAGGGCTGAGAGCGCCATTTGATACTGGTTGGCGTAGGTTATGTCGCTGTGCTGGCCACGGTCGAATAGCTGGAGAGTTTCCCAGACTGGCCGCACGCCCGCTGTCTCGCGCTCCACGTTGTCCACCCATGCAGGAATGCGCTGCGGGAAGCAGTTCGTCGCCATTGCCACGGTATTATAAGTGCTTGTGTAGTCAAGGCAGGAACGCGAAGTGACTCCAGGTGCCACGGCGATGTCGTCCGGGTCCGCCGCTGCGCCCAGCGGGTAAGGATCATTGCCGAGGATGTCCAAAACATCGCGCCAGAACGGAACGCCTGTCGAGTCAATCAATGTGCCCCAAAACGGAATGCCGTTCGCCAGCGGAGCCATTTGCTGCTTCTGATACCATGCGGAAGAAACCGAATCGAGCAATGGCTCGTCGCAGCAATAAATCCCGCCCGCGCCTGCTGAATGGGCTGCATTCGCCATGGTTCCAGCCAATGTCTGCCAAACACCGCCAACACCAGAGTCAGCCGTCGTGGTGCTTTGCCACGTTGGGCTGGCCGAATTTGAGGCGTCCAGAAGCGTCACCGTGCCACCGCTGGAGCTTGTTGCCGTGCCTGACTGCGAGTAAGTGAAACTGAAAACGCCAGCCGGAATGACGTTGTATGTCCCTGCCGGGAAATCAGTGACATCTATTGGTGAGACCGAAATCGTGTAATCGTTCCCTTGCCCACCCGCATTGATGTGGGTTGCGGTCGTGACTGTGACAGTTGATCCTGTGCGCGAGATGCTGCTGATGGTCGCCGCCGTTCCCGGTGGGCTGACATTGGTCGCCAACAGAGAACTAAGGGTCACAGAAGTCGAGCACGGAACGGGCCACGTCTGCGCGAACGCTCCCGTCACCGCTGGGTACTGCCGCGTATAGGTCACGTTGTCGGTCGAGGTGTAGATGTACCAGCCCGTTTGTCGTGGCGACACGCATACGGGAGTAGTAAACGACACGGAGCAGTTGGTGCCCGCGCAGGTTGCGCCGGAAAGCGCAATCGAAGTCGCGGCAGAGGGCAGCGTCTCTTGTTGCCACGGCTGCTGGGCAGAGCCGGTAGGAGGCTGATGATATGCCGCCGTCGCCTCAACCCACAGCGTATTCGCGGTGATGCTTCCGCTGCCCGCCGTGAGCGTTGGAGCGAAAGTGGGAACGGGGCACGGCGTGATTTTGTCCTCGCCAATCACGCAGTGATACCAGTTGTTGACAATCTGCATCTGCGAAGCGCCGATGCTTGAAAGCGCATCGAGCCACGGCGAGAGTTGGTCGCCTGTGCAGATTCCTGACGCCACAGGACAGACCGTGGACATGCCCACAATGTCGCCCATGATGAAGTTGAAATGCGAAGCACTGTAGGTCGCCAAGTTCGCTGGACCGTGCCCGTACCCGGTGTTAACAGAGGCGGGAGCGACGTTGTTCGTTCCCGGCCCCTGGATATTGAGCAAGTAGCAAGCCTTTGCCGTCGCCTGCGCCGGTGAGCAGGATGAGCCACTTGAGAAAAGGCAGGGCGCACAGCGCCAACTGGCGCTCAATCGGTCGTAGACGCCATAAGGGAACTGCCGCACCCCGCCGTGCATCCACGAGCCGTCTGGTTCAAACCAATTCTCCAGCGCGTTGCGGAAGGTCGAGCCTTCAAATACCAGTTTCAGCGCCGGGTAAGCGTCAATCAGCGCCCCGCCGATTGTCACCGTCAGCTTCGCCCGCAGATAGTCCACCGTACCCGCGGCTGGGACGGTGCCTGAGTTGTAATCCGTGGGCGTGAAGCTCCACGGCTGCTGCGCTAAAGGGGAAGCGAACGTCTTTGTCGCCAGCACCCCGGACGAACAATCCACGACCGTGCAAATCTGCTCGGTCAGCGTCACGGTCGAGAGCGTCTGCCCCGGAGGCGGGTCAATTTCCGCGAAGCCGCAGACCATGCCAACGACGGGCGTGTTGCACAGGTCGATGCTCCCACCCGATCCCATGAAGGCGTTGTGCAGGTTCTTCTCGATGGGCGCGATGTCCGTCCAGACGTAATTCGAGTTCGGGAATACGGCGTAATTGCGAATCGGATACCAAACATTCCCCATGAAAACATCATCCACCCAAGCGTTCCCTGCCGTCTGTCCGCTGACCACCAACCTCAAGCTGAAACTGTCGCCCGCGTGGAGGGCTTGGTTCGGAAACATCGTACAGACGAGTTGCACCCAGTCCGAGCTATTGGCGATTTGATTCGTGCAAGGCCCTGTTTGCGCGAGCGTTGAACCCGTGCCGTCAGTCGTATCGAAAAAATTGTCGAGATTGAACACGCCATTGAAGGCTGCGTCCGTCTTAATCCAGAACGACATTATGATTCCTTCATGCGCTCCTACGGTGACGTTGGTATTTGGCTGCAATACGGTCGTGGAACTACCGGTTGTGCAGGAGACTTTTTCCGAGCCTGAGCCGTCCGCCGTGTGCGTCACCGTGCCGTCCCACGTGGCGCAGTTCGTGAACCATCCGGTCAGACTTGTTGCAAAGGTAGGATTCGGGGCCAAGTTCGTTCCGAATTGGTCAGGCATCGGCGGTGGCGCGGTCGCTCCGCCAATTGGCCCTTGCGCGAATGCCGGCGCGGCGCAGAAAAGCAGAATAAAAATCAGACGCTTCATTGCACCACCTGATAGTTCGTTCCATCGGAGTAAAGGAATGCGCTCTGCCCCGTGGTCAGCGTCGCCGTCGTTCCGGCTGTGCCGCTGCCAAGAGGTGTGATCGTGCAGCCCGAGACCGTTATCGTAACCGTGCCGGCACCGAGGTTCTTGAAGGCATCACGCCAGCCATTCTGGAACGTCGGTGGAGGGCCGGCCGCCGGGCACGCGAGTGATGCGGCGATTGCCCCAGCATTCGAGAACGTCGTCAACCCATCTTGATCAGCATTCACGATTGTATAAGTAGTTCCAGTCTGGGTGTTCACGCCGCCGTGAACTTGGAATGAATTGTTCGCATCGGCAGCGGGAGCCGAAGAAGACGGACACAATGCGCCACCCTGTTGGCAGGCGAATATAAAGGTATTGAACCCGCCACCAGCGGAACTGCCAACTTCATAGTACCCTGGGGTCGTCGATGAGCCGCCCGATTTCGCAAACACAAATCCCCGATTCGCCGTGCCATCGCCCAACGTCATCGAGAATTGGTTCGTCAGCGTCAACGAACTCGCCGTAAAAGGCCCGGTAATCGTGAGCGCGTGCGTCGCGGTCGTGTAGAAGAAGTTCGTCGCATCGCCTGATAGCGCACCAGCCACACCGAATCCGACAGCAGTTGTCGGCAGCGATGCTGTGCCTGTGGGAATGCACGACGCGCCCGCAGAAGTGTGGCAGTCAAGCAAGTGCGTCGTGCTATTTAGAAACAGCCTGTCGTTCCCCGAAGCTGGATTGGCTGGCGCCGCAATCTCTGCAGCGTCCTGAAACCCGCTGCCCAACCCACCGACGAACGCCCCGCCTCCTCCACCCGAGCCGCATGCGCTTGCCACTGTTGTCAACAAACCGCCCGCGCCGGCCTGCACGCAATTCCCTGCCGTCAGCGTTGAGACTGTGAGGTTCCCGGTCACTCCAAGTCCGAAAAACGCCGGCGTTCCCGGCGTCATCGCCGTGCCATTCAAATCGCTTTCCACGAATCCCGTCGTCGACGTCGTCCACGACAGCGGTGCCGCGTCGGAGATATTTCCCAGCACCTTGATCGTGGCTCCCGCCCCCGCGAAATTCGCGATGATATTCTGATTGCCGCACTGCGAAAACGAATTCTTCTCGATATCGATTGACGCGGCTGCATCGATCACAATCGGCGCCGGCGGATAAGCGGTCAGGTTGCATTGCATGAAGTTGCCGTCGATGAAAATCGCCCCCGGCGTCGGCGTAAATCCCTGCGGCGGAATCGACGTGTCCCCCACCTGCACGTTGTAGGAAGGCGGATTCGTTCCTTGCTGCTCGAAGTAATTCTCGCTCAACGTGTAGGGCGACCCATATAGCATTTTAATGTTTCCCACCACGTTTCCTTCGAAATCATCGCGCGTGAAATTGATGTCGGCGCCGTTCACCACAAACGCGCCCACATTGTTCGACTGAATATAACTGTCCGTCACCGAGAAATCGTTGTTCGCTCCCGCTCCCGCGATTCCCACTCCAAATCCCGCCACGTACACTTCGTTTAACTTTCCGCAGCATCCGAAACTCGTGTAGCCGTTGGCCATGTTCGCCGTGCCCGCCGAGTTCGCCGCGTTCGTGAATAGTTTAACGCCATCGAGCTGCGCCCCGTTGTTGTCGTAAATCGCCGAGTACGCCGTCGTGTTGAACGGCGGCCGGTACGCCAGGTTCAGCAACGTCCCGCCAAACGTCCAAGAAGTTCCGATCGCCAGTGGCGTCGCATTCTGTTTCGTTTCATTGTTCGGATTCGACGAAACGTACAGGTTCCATCCCGTCGCGCCTGCCACCGACGGCGGCGATTGCACCTGCAAACAGTTTCCGCTCGTCGTCGTGATCGTCGCCTCTGTCGAGTCCGAAGTCTCGCCCTGCGGATTCACATACGTGGTCTGCACGTAGTAGGGCTCCGCCGGACATCCCGTTCCCGCCACTTGCGTCAACGTCGGAGCCGCTGGCGGCGCCAGCGGCCCGCCAATCGTCGTGGGATACTTCACGCCGACGTCTTGCATCTTGAATCCCTGCGCCGAAACTAAAATCGCATTTCCCGTCGTGCCTTGAAAATCCAGATATGTCACGGGAGCATTTTGCGTAATGAATTGAAAATGACCTTTGCCCTCGATGGTCACGTCCGGCTTGTTAATCGTTAGCGTCGAACTGAACTTGCACACGCCCGGAATCGTCACCAGGCCGCCAGTAGCGGGAATCGCCGCGAGCGTCGCCTGCAAAGCCGCGGTGTCGTCCGTTGCATCGTCGCACTTCGCGCCAAACGCTTTCACGTCAAACCACGGCTCGCCCGACTTAAAATAAGCGTCCGCCCCAAAAGTATTTGTGCCCGTCCACGCATTGTTTTGGCTCGTCCCGGTCGAACCGCAGCCCGCTGCCGTCGCATTCGGCACGCAACCCAGTGTGACCGTCTCCGTGAACGGTTCGACCGCTTTTTCCGGCGAATAGAACTCCACAAAATATGTTCCGGGCGCGGCCCAGAAAGAGAAATTCCCATTGATGTCGGCGAGAACGGGATTGGAAGCAGCCGTCAGCAAAGTTGCGTCCGTGTAGATCGTCGCAAGCGGCTGGCACGGCTCCCCAAGATTTCCCGGATCCGTGGGGTTCGCGACGCACACCGCCACCGCGCCATTGCTGAGCGGACGGTTGTCCTTCGTGCGCGCCACGTCGTTGTAGCGAACTCCTTGCGCCATCGCCGGTTCCGCGCACAGCCCAAGCATCGCTGCGGCAATCCACACCAATGCAACCTTTCGAAGTATTCGCTTCATTTCTTGTGTCCTTGGTCTGAAGGAAATTCGGAAATTCCGACTCGCGTTGCGCGAATCGTCGCGTTCTCAATTCATCGCGTCTTGCCGTTCAAATCGATCCAGCAAATCGGCGGCGCGGGAGGCCGCGTAACTCCCTGCTGATCGCACAACCGCGCCAGCAAATCGTAAATGTGCGGCAAATGACTCGTCGCCATGTCCGCGACAAACGCGCGCATCAGCTCATCGTTGCGAACACGGCGATACAGCCAGCGCAAGAAAAGCGCGAACTGCACCGTCGTCGCGGCGATAACGGCCAAGCTCGAAGGTTCCAGAAGTTTATCCAGCATGCGTGTCGGCTAGTGAAATAGCTGCACCGCTCCCATTATCCAAGTCGCGCAGTTATCCGAACAGCGAAGCCGCGCCCAAACCCAAGCCTCCGAGGAACGTCCCGATGCCCGGCCCTTTCGACGCTTGCTCCTGCACGTTGAGCAACTCTGGCGGCACGCCCATCGCGCGTCCCAGCAGATTCGTGTCGACGTTGTACGTTTGCCCCAGCTCGTTCAAACCTGCCATGCGCTGACCGATTTGCTCATTCGCAAACTGAATCTGGTTCTGCCGCGCTTGCTGCGACAGGTTCTGCGCTTCTTGTTGCCCCAACTCGGAATCGAGCGCGCCATATCCCGCGGCATTGTTCGTGCGCGCCACGCGATTCGCCGCTGTCTCACGCAACGCATCAAACGCCGTCCGCGCGGCGCCCATTCCTTCCTGCGTGATCGCCGATTGTTGCGCTGGCGTATAGCCCGGACTGTTGATCAGTTGCTCGATTCCCGGGATCAGCGCTGAGCGGTCCTGCTGCCCTTGCTGATTCGCCTGCGAAATCAATTGGTTCTGCGACGCAAGCTGCTGCTGCGTCAGTTGCTGCGTTGTCTGTTGCGCCCCACGGCTCATAATTCCCTCCAATCTATTTTGCAAATTGCATTTTTTCTTTGTAGCTCAGCTCCCGCCTGCCCTGTTTATCCTGACGCAGGAAGGAACGCAGGAAGGGTTCGTGCCGCTTTTGCGCGAACTGACCTGAGGTTTCTCTCGCAATATTTGAAACGCCTGTCCGGTGTTTAACGCAACCGCTTGCAATACGGCGTCCACGCGTCGTCGCGAATCCACCCAAGCCCTTCGAGTCTCCGTCCAAAGCGTTTCGCAATCGGCGGAGGCAGCCACGCATGCGCATCATCCAGCCCGCGCGCGCGCAAATCGTTTGCTCCCGCGCGTTGCAGTTCCACCAGCCGTGCATAACGCTCGCGAGGCGTTCCTGCATTTGGGTCGGCAAGCAAATACATCTCGCACGTTAGCCGCGCCAGCGAAGCCATCACGATTTTGTCCGCGCCCTTCCCCGTACCGCCGGAATCTTGGTCTTCGAGAACGAGCTTGCTGACGAAAATCGGATCCGCTAAATCCGGAAGCGCATAGTCAAATCCCTGCGCGCGATGCATCGCGATCAGCGCATCCAGATCCTCTTCGTTGTATTCGCGAATTCTCATGCGAGAAAGGCAAATAACCGCAACGTGTTATCCGCAGAATCGTTTCATCAAAAACATTACAAATGAGCCGCCAAGCGTTTCGCGCGAATCCTTGGGTCGGGCCGTTGGCCCTTGGCTCAGGATGACGATCCTGGCCGGATCGTCAAAACACGCGATGGCGCAGCAGCGGATTCACACGCGCCAATTTCTCAGCAACAGTAAATGTGTCGTCGCCATGCGCAACGCCAAATTGCGCGAGAGCCGCGCTCACTCGTTGCGATACAGGCATACGCGCCAGCGGATGCGGCAACGTCTCGAATTCCGCGTCATTCTCCATCGCGAGATGCGCACCTTCGTCTGCGTCGATCAAGGCGAGAATTTGCGTCGCGCCGTAAGCGCCACAGGCCTGCTCGCCGCGGCGAGCTTCAGCCCGTCTGCGCTCGCCGTCAGCGGGACAGGCTTTAGCCTGTCTTTTCTCAACCGGAACACCGTTGCCGTCAGCGGTCGCTTCTTCCGATTGCGGCCCAATTCCGCCATCCCCGTTCTGAACTCCTGGCCCATTGACAGCTACAAAATGCGTTTCCGCGCAGCGCCCCGCATGCCGTCGCCACGCCTCAATCGTCGTAAGGTAATATCGTCTTCCTGTCATCTAAGTTGCTAAGTGCAAATGCCTTAGCGTAACTTTCCGTGTTCGCACACTGAAATATTCAATAAATGTAATTACACATTGACATTATTAAGTCAAATAGTGTAAATGTTCATGTCGAGGTCACATCAAGTGGATATTTCTAAGGCTGTCTGCCCCGATTGCAGGCAACCGCTCAGGCTTTCCAAGGCAGCTTGCCCCAAGTGCGGAATCACCATGGACGGCGAATTCGAAATCTCGCCGTTGGCCAAGCTCTCGCTGGACGATCAGGCATTTGTGATCGCCTTCCTGCGTCACCACGGCTCCCTTAAGAAAATGGAGACGGTCTTCGATATCAGCTACCCGACGGTGAAGAACCGCCTGAACGCCATCGCTGCCGCGCTGGACAAGAATTTCGACGCGCCCACGCCGAACGTCTACGTCCTCGAGCAACTCGCGCGTGGTGAGTTGACCGTCGACGAGGCCTTGGAGCGGCTCGGTTAAAGTCTGTAAGCGATAACGCAAAGGAGAATGAAATGTCCGCCGAAACGAAAAAAGTCCTGGAATTGCTCACCGCCGGAAAAATCTCACCCGAAGACGCCGAGCGTCTGCTCGATAAACTGACCGGCGCGGCATCGTCGCCCGAACAATCCAATTCACAAACAGCGGGGTCCGCAGCCAATCCCGCCGGTGGGCCATGCGGTTCCAGAAGGCCGCGCTTCATTCGTGTCCAAGTCGAACGCCCGGGCCGCGAAGGTGTCAACGTTCGCGTTCCTCTTTCGTGCGCGCGCGGCGGACGCCACTGGATGGCATTTCTGCCCACGCGTGTCGCGGAGAAACTTCATGAGCACGGCATCGACTTTGGTGCGCTCGACGCGATGAACGACGAGGACTTTCACAAAGCGATGGAACGCATCAACGTCGATATCGAAGGCCGCAGCGGAAGAAAAGTTCGCATCTTCGCGGAGTAGCCGCGATCCCGGTATCTTTAAGAGCTGAAGGTATAATTGTGCGTCAGCACCGACGCGGCAATTCTCCCCGCATAGAATTCATGATCCGGCTCGCATGTCATTGTCACCTTCGCGCCATCTTCCACGATTAACTCGATCCGTTTCAGCGTGAGCAGGTTATACCTCCCCACCAGGATGTCGCCCAGGCACAAACGTTCCGCGCGCACTGGTGCGCCGTCCGCCACCGTGAACACGTGATGCGGAGTCACATCGAGCGTATCCTCATTCGAAAATTGCAGGCGCACAAAAGTATCCGCGGGATGCACTTCGTGCCGCACCACGCTCGTCCATGTATCGCGCCCCAGTATCCGATCGCCCACGTGCAGTTTTTCAATTTCCATCGTGCCATGCTCCCGCGTCAGCACCATCATTCCCGCGCGCACGCACGAACCTGATCCGCCGCCCGAACCTCCTCCTGTTCCTGACGAAGTCGTCGCAGCGCTGATTGCGCCCGCCGACAGCGGAATGCGCCCTTGCAACGCCTGCTGCTGCGCCGCAACAATCGTTTTTGCCGCCTGCGCGTTCGCCGGATTCCCTGCCCCGCCCAGCACCCACACTAAACTCAGCGCCGCTTCATCCCAGTAAGGATAGAAGTAATACGTCGTGCCTGCCGCGAGCCCCGTCACGGCGAGCGATCCATTCGTCATCGCCGTCGTAGTTCCATCCGCTCGATAAATCACCAGTCCTGACCACGCCCACGTGATGCTCGACGTGGTGCTCGTGTACGTGAACGCGCCCGACCACGTCGGCGGCACAGACCCTTTCATCATGACGCCGATTTTCGACGGGTCCACTTTGTTTTCCGTCAGCGCCTCTGCCGAAACGCGCGCAAAGTCCGCGCCGTCCGTCACGCCCGAGTCCATCGACAGCTTCAGATTGTTCACGCCGGAAACAACACGCTTCAATGATTCGTACAGATGCGTGTTGATTTTCTTCAGCGCTTCAATTTGCGGAATCGTGATCATTATCGAATGTGACTCGCAGTTCTGGCAGTCCGTCAGATCGTACTTCCGAGCAGATGACAGGTAACGGTGGTCGGAGGGGTCGCCTGGTACTCGGGCTACAGGTTATCGGCTAACACCGGTTGAAGAGCCTCGCGAAGGTTTTCTTCAGAGTCTGATGTGCCGGGTCCGAGAGTAATATCAGAATCCTTATCAAGCTCATGATAGGCATAATCTCGGCGCCACCTGAGATCATCTGGCAACTGATCGCCTTCGCCGTCGAATAAAATTGCGGCTCGCGTAAGCCTCATGCTCGACAGGTCCTTAGAAAATGCCCTCGCCTCCTGGTACTGCCAGAAAGCGTGACTAATCCTGCCAATGCTATCCACTAGTGATTGCTGAGATGGAGCGTGGAGGTCCACGCCGTCTAATAAAACGACTCGGTTATCGAATGAAACCGCTCGCGAGACAGACTTTGGAATCAGGTCTTTTGGCAACGAACGCTGCGCGTCGATTCCAAATAATTCGGAGAAGGAGACTCGCCTCCTCATCGAGGCAGGGCGGATTCGGATTTTCTCAAAAAGGAGCCGATCGATCCTCCTACCTATACCCTTTTGCTTTTCAGAAGTGCGGACGGGTCTGACTCTTAATAGGAAACGGTGACGCAGCACCTCTCGCACCTGTTCGTTGGCAGGTTGAAGAAGTACCCGAGGAGCAGATAGCTGGAATTGCGGCGAGAAACTTAAATTTAAAGCAGCGCTCCCGTCGTCTTGGTGCTCAGATTTGTCCCTCAGGGTCTGCAGGATGAATTTAAGAGACTCAGCACTGTAATCCGCCGCAATACACTTCGCCTTCTCAAATCTTTCGTCATATTCAAGGAAAACCTGATTCCCATCTTTGATTAGGACGGCGACGCAAACCTTTTCTTCATCCTCGGGTCGAGGAGAGAAATACATTAGACGATAAAATCTCTCTAATTGATTTTCCTCGCTCATCGCCACACCTCCGCAACAAGTTTGCGGATTTTCTTTGCTCTCTTCATTAGCACGCTAACAGAACTCTCTTTCCAAGGAACCTCCGTCCCAAGGCGGGACTCGATGCTCGCAAAAGCAGCCTCTATCTGAGATTCAGATACATGTTCGATGGTTTCACAAAAGTCTCCAGGGCAGGGCACCCCTTGAACTAGGTCTCCTAGAATACCCGAGGGCCATAGTTGGCGTACAGGAATTGTATCCACGGTTGTCAATGGGTAAGGTCCGCGAATCGCCACTGATTTCTCAAAATCAATCGCAACTAACGCAATTTTCACGTCCGTGCCCGTCTGAACTTCAGCTCCAACGAGATTTCCGATATTTCTGTCTTTGTTAGCGACCCAAATATCAAACACGACCAGCCGAGGCAACAAATCGTGATTCGTGATCCTCCGTCGAACGATCCAATCGTCAACGGTTCGGTGGCAATGGGGTACCTCGCAGCTAGCGAAAAGTGGGGCGTCTTCCGCGGAAAGGACAACCCCAAAGTCTGGAACTCGAAGCTGCAGGTCGCGCGCCAGCAAGTGTGCAACAACCTCGGCTATTACAATCTCCAGCTCGGGCCCTTTGACAAAATAAACCTTCCCGTCAAGTCCATTTGCTCTATGAGGATCCGTGCTATACACGACATTTTCTGGAGTCGCGACCTTGATGCCTTTGTCGATAAGCTGGATCAGTGGGCAGAACAATTGTCGTTGGCAGGAGCCCAAAGTGCCCGCCACATCCTCACGTCGAAGCGCGCGCCTATTATATTCAAGGCTTATGTACTAAGCATATATGATAGATTGTCCGTTAAGCAAGGTCGCTTATGACTCACCCTGTTGCGTGTGACTAGTTATGTCCGCGGACCAGCGACCACGGCGTCGGCTTCGTCCACGGCACGAACTTCGTCACTGAAAACCATGATCCCGCCGCGTTTGTGCCAAACTGGTAGCCAACGCGCTCTGCATTCAAATTCGTCATCAATTCCAAATCTTGCGGCGCGGGCGAACTGAGCGCCAGCGCGCCCAGCAGCGTCTCCGTCGTATCGCCCGGCGTGAACGCATTCACATTCAGCGTCCCCGCTCCCTGCGCATACGTCGTCAAATATCCAAACAGGTTCCTGCCTGTCGCGCCGGTTTGCGATAAAAACGCCGTCGTGTAATACGAATTGATCGCCGCTCCGTCGTCGGAATACTGCCCCCCGGTCAGTTGGTAGATTTTCCCATTGCTCGCATTGTTGCCAAGAAAAAACGCAGCCGCGCCGTTCGCCCGTTCAACCAGCGCCGCGCAATTCGCGGAAATAAACCACGGCGCCCACTTCCGAGCCCGCGACGGCGAATACAGCATCATCAGCAGCGGATCCGCGAAGCCTTCCGTATAATCGAGCGTCAGAATTTCATTGGGAGTCGTCGCTGCGCCCATCGGCACGCCAACGTAAATGCGTTTGTGCTGCGTATCCACCGTCACCCAAATCGTGCTGCCGTATTGCCAGTTGATTGCGTCCCACGTCGGCTGAATTTCCTGCGAAATCTTTTGCGGTTGCCCTCCGTCGAAATAATAAAGCCCCGATCGCGACGCAATCACCACCCAATCTTCGCCGATTCCCACGCCGCGCACCGAACGCGTCCCAACCGCATTCGACACTTCTTCCACATCCCAAAAAGCCGGCTCTGTCGAGCCATTGTCCGCCGTCACGTAAAGGCTGCGCTCCTTCACAAAATACAAATTGCTCCGAATCACAAAAGCCGCGCGAACCGCCTGCCCATTGTTCGCCGCAACTTCCACCAGTCCCTGCACCCCGTCGTACGCTTCGGGATCCGAATTGCGCGACGCTCGAATCACGGAGGGATTCTGCGCCGCGTTCGTTTCGAATATCTCGATGTTGTCCACCAAGAAAGCCTCGCCGTTCGGCGCCGGCGTGCCATCCGCGTAAACCTGCAACATCAAATCGCTCGGCAACGGGCCCGTTTGCGAAGGCATCAGTTCCGCCGTGAATTCCTGATACGTCGCCGAAGCGCCCAGCGCTCCCACCGCCATACCGGTCCCGACGAACCCCTTCGACACGCTGAAGCAGTTGATGCGGAAAGTTCCCTGCGTCAAATTCGCCGTTCGCTTCACGCGCGCGCGAACTGAATAATCCGTGTTCGTTTGCAGCAGCGGATTCCCATCGGTATCCGTGAGCGCCGTCTGCTGGATCACTCCGCGCGAAATCGTTGAACCGTCCGCCGTAATTCTGTACGCGTCCCCCCACACCACGTCGCTCGACTCGCGCGAGCCGCCCGCGCTAAACGTCGCGCCAAGTTGCCATCCGAGCGGCCTTCCGTTTCCCGATGCATCCCATCCGCCGTCGAACGACAAATTCCTCCAGTTCGGCATCTTTGCGCGTTCGCCCCACCAGAAAAGCCGGTCCGAATATGCCATTACGCCCAGCTGATCCGGCAGCTCCACGTTCGCGAACAGATTATCCATGCTCACGCCCGCGAGCAGTATCGTGTCGTCAAAATCCACTTCGAGCGACGTGGTCACGTTATCGTTGATCGTCATCGTCGCGGGCACCTGATAGAAAGTCGCCCCGCCCGCGCCCGTGAATGCGAGAAAACGCTGCACGATATTCGAAGGCCCGGTGGGAATCTTCGTGACGTTCACTTTTTTCCCGCCCGCCGCCGTCCATGTCACCGGCGGCGAAGGCATCGTCCAGTAACCCTGGCGCGTCACGAAAATCACCGCGCATTGATGCGCGCCAGGCGAAATATTCCCAGCGTCCGGCGCGTCCGCCACGCTCGGTCCCTCGGCGGGTCCGATCTGGCTGACGCGATCAAAATGAATGTCGTCATACTGCCGCGGCATGTCTTCGCCCAGCGTCGCATTCGAAAACGCCATGTACTCGCGCCCGAAATGCGTCGTCGACGCCAGAAAAAGCCCCGGTGAAATCACGCTCGCCACAATCGATAGTTGCCCCGGCGACGTTTCCTTGAACAAATTCCCAAGCGAATCTAGCGCCAGAAGCCGCTGCACCAGGTTTGTCGTGATGTACGTTTTTAGCCCGTTGATCGACGGTGTGCCGCCCAGCGCCGGATAAATCGAAACCAATCCCGGCCGCGTCCGCACTCCGCCGGGGAAAAATTCCACGTCGCGCGCGTCCGGCGACATTCCCGGAGACACGTCCGACGGATCCAGCAGCGTCATCCACGAGCCAAACGTCGTCAGCGGTATCGGCGCAAAAGTTTCAACGGACATTTGTGTAAGCCTTCGTTCTCAAAGTGTCTTGCGAGAAAAAGAAATTACATGCAGGACTAACTGAGCCGCTCCGAGCGGCACAAATCCCCCGCGGGCGTGAAGCCCTTCTCATGTTTTGCTATGATTTTCAGGTGGGCACTTCGACCAACACGGAAAAGCAGCCCTGGCGTCCGAGCGCGGCCAATCAGCCCGATTCCAATTCCCGTTTGCGCACGCAGCGCAAGCGGCGCAGGCTCAGCAGCATAATCTTCCTGCTCCTGCTGATTCCCTTTGTCGCTTACGAATTCAATCGCATATGGCGTGAACCGCAGATGCGGCCCGCGCACTTCGCGCTGGCGCTCGCCCTTGGCGTGCTGATTCTCCTGGGCCTACTTCTGCTCGTGGGCCTGTTGTTGCGCAGGCCTTCAAAGCGCGAAGACGAGAAAAGTATTTTGCGTTTGTGACGACACGTGTCGCGAATCGAAAAAACGTCTCCGCCAGCGAAATGCTTTATTTCGCGCGGTAGAGTGGATTGGGCAGATTCACTCCGCTGCCGAAGCCGAACATGCTGCCGACACCGGCCTGCGGTGCGACCTCAGCGCGAGCGGCAGCGGGCCGGGACGCCGGTTCGCGCGCGGCAAGCGCGCGGCCAGCCGTCAGCGCGACAGACGGCTCCTCGGACGAACGAAGACGTTCGAGCGCGCTCGCGATGCGCCCCAGCTGATAGGCGAGCATCTCTGTTTCCGTTGACGGGCGGATGAAGACATACCGCTTGCGTGACCCGCCCACCCAGATCGCGAAGACGATGACAACCAGCGCCGCCGCGACTGCGACCACGATAGCTTGGTACTGCGCGAGATACGCTTCCAGCGCTTGCAGTTGATGCAACATGGGAGCTCCCCGAGGGCTGGAAATTTCTGGTGCGGGCTGTGTTTGAATTATGGCGCTGTCGAACGTCCAATGCAACTCCGGAAATTCGCGAGTGCGAACGCAGCCAGAATCACTTCGGCCGGTACATCGGATTCGGCAAATCCAATTTTTTCTTCCCACCCAGCAAAGTCGCGGTTCCCCGCAAAGGATTCACAAATCCCGGGGAAGGATTTGTGTTCGCCGCGCGTTTTGGCGCTTCCGAACCATCGTTCCGCTCCGTCGCCGTGACTTCCTCGCTCTTCGCTGTTGCGCCGTTTCCGGTAATCACGGGCTCCGGCAAAGGCTCTTCTTCCGCGGGCTCGCCGGAGGAAATCATGTCTTCCCACCCCGGAGGAATCGGACGCCCAACGTAATCCGTTGGAATCTCGCGCTGCTTGGCGATTTTCTCGAGCGCGCTGGCGATACGGCTAATGTCGCGCGCAAGCTGATCCGTTTCCTTCGTTTTTTTCAGCACAATGAACCGTTGGCGCGATCCGCTTCCCGCCATCCAAATCAGCACGATTATGACGGCAATGACGGCAGCACTCACCGCCACCGGATGCGCCCAATAAGTGTTCACCAAATAATCCAACATTCCACGGCTCCCGTTTCGCCGCTCCCAGTATACCAATCACCAGCCGCCACGCCAAAACCCATCCCATTGTCGCTGTGCCCAAAACAGTCAGTCTCCCCGCTATTGCAGGCGCGGGAAAATGCCGTAGAACGTGATCGTGTCTCCGGAAATCGCCGCAGGATACGCTCCCGCCGCGAGTTCGCTGAACGTGCCCGCGCCGCTCGCCTGCTGAAACACCTTCACTTTATTTCCATTTATGGCCGCGCCCGGCGAAAAAACGTAATCGTAGCCAGCCAACCCGTCCATCCATGCCGTGCCCTGGATGGGCGGCTTCGTCGACGGAACGCCCAGCGCCCCGATGCTAGTCAGGTCGAGCGTGTCCCCGCCCGTCGCGTAATTTCCTGACGCTGCGATTGTCCCGGCCACGTGAATGCGCCTGCCGTCATCCCACGAATCCACCAACGTAAATGCGAGTGCCATGAATTTCCTCCTGGAATTTTCAATTGCCAATCTGTTTTGTCGTCAGCGAGATATTTCCGGAAAGTTCGAAATGCGCTAGACTAGCTCCACGATTCCAGCCCCTAGCCGCCTGCGGACAGACTCCGCAAGGAGGTCTCAAATGAGAGCGTACGTTTTGGTGACTGCAGGTCCCGGCAAAGCACGCGACATTGCCAGAAAAATCTCCGTCTTACCCGGCGTCAAAATGGCCAATGCCTGCTGGGGCGATCCTGACGTCTACGTCGTGGTCGAAGTCGCCAACTCCGAGGATCTGAATTCCCTGGTCATCAGCAAAATTCAGGCAATCGACGGCGTCGGCCGCACCAGCACCCACATCGCTCTCGACTAAGCCTGGAAACTTTTGCTTTTTCGGGTGCCCCATCCTGTTTACCCTGCCTGCCCTGACGCAGGAAGGGCCGACGGAAGGGAGCGCTGTTCGCCAAGGCTGGACTTTTGCTTTCGCCTTTTCGGGTGCCCCATCCTGAGCGCTGTTTGCGAAGGGTGGGGTCTTTTGGTAACGAATCGGCTTGCCCACCGACGCGCGGAGGCTGTATATCGGTTGCGTCTGGGATGCAACCCCTCTGCCTTCAACGTCATCGCATGTGCCGTGGTTTGTTGTAGCCCGACATGCAATTCAAACTTTCTGCTTCCGTGTTATGATTTAGAACTTTGCATCACGTTCGCTCTTGTTCTGCATTCTTAGGGGGGAATTTGCGTCGTGCTCTAACCGTGCTCGCGCTTTTTGCGGCGCTTCTTTGGATTTTTACCAACGCACCAGCGCCAGCCCGTGCGCAACACATTGTCACGCCAGGGCATGCTGGCTCGGCGCAGCCCATCGTAATTGCCTCTGGCGATCAATTTGCCGGAGTCCGTGCCCTCGCCGTTGACACTGCCGGAAATCTTTACGTCTCGCTCGTAGCGACTCCCGCGCCCCCGAATTGCGTCTCCCATCCCGGCGGCAGCCAATTCGATGGTTCTTCGCACTCAGCTCCGAACGCCAAAATTGCCGTCACGGTTTTCTCGGACTGTGCCTCGACTCCCACCGAAGATCCCTCTGGAATCGCCGTAACCCCTGAAGGCCGCGTCTTCCTCGCCAACCAGTTGCAAAATCGCATCCGGTTGCTCGACATGACCTCGGGAAAAGTTACCGTCGTGCCGGCTGCGGCTGCAAGAAACGTCGCGCGTTCCAGCGCCAGCAACCTGAATCTCTTCCAGCCTGCCGGGCTTGCCGTTGATGAGATGGGCGAGAACCGGAATCTCTACGTTGCTGATCGCGGCAATCATCGCGTGCTCGCCCTCATACCGGGTGCTGCCGACTTCACGTTTGTCGCGCATGTTCTCGATGCTGCGGCTATCGCCGTCAGCGCCGCTAGCGATCGCCTCTACGTTGCTTCGCCGGCATCGAATCGCGTCTTCGCCGTTGATCTCGCCTCTGGCCATGCAATTCCGTTCGCGGGCACAGGAGCGCCTCCCGACCCGGCTGCCATGCAATTCGCGACTCCAGTTTCCGCCCTCAACGCTGCAATCGCCTCGCCGCAAGGCCTAGCCATCGACGGCGCGGGAAATATCTTCATCGCGGATGCCAGCGCGAACGCAATTTTGCGCGTTGATGCAAAATCGAAAATGCTGACGCGCGTTTCGCTCGCGTCCAGTCTGAACTCTCCGGCCGCGCTCGCAATGGACCGCCGCGGAAACCTGTTCGTCGCCGACCGCGGCAACCACCGCGTCGTGGAATTCCCCGGCGTCGGCGCGCCTGCGCCCGTTGCCGCCGTTACGATTTCCCCTTCGCAATTTGATTTCGGCGATGAGCCCACCGGCGGCACGACTCCCACTCAGCCCTTCACGCTCACAAATAACTCCGCCAGCGCGCTCGCGCTTTCCACCACGGATTTCACCTTTACGGGCACGAATCCCAACGACTTCACCCAAACCAACAATTGTGTTCCCCAGGTGCTCGCCGGAGGCTCTTGTCAGATCAATGTCACGTTTGCTCCGCAGGGCAAGGGCGCCCGGCAGGCTGTTCTTCAAGTAGCTGACGCCGATCCTTCGAGTCCGCAGACTGCGCAGCTCTCCGGCACCGGCGACGATTTCCAGATTACCGCCGCGTCGGGCGGCTCGACGACTCAAAACGTCATTCCCGGTAATTCGGCAACCTTCAATTTGCAGATTAGTCCAGACGCAACCTTCAGCGGCACGGTCACGCCCGTCTGCCCATTGCAATTGCCGAACGTCACGCTCACCTGCGCCGTCAAGCCCACAACCGTCAGCGTCACAGCCGGACAGCCCGCGGCCTTCACCGTCACAATTGGAACGGGCGGTCCCAATGCAACTGCGACGGGCTTCCTTGCTCCGCTGCTGCGGAATTTCCCGCGCGGCCCGATGCGCCCGTTGTTTTTTCTGGCTGTCGCCGCGATGCTGCTAATGTTGATTTTCGGAGGCTGTCTGCGTTCGCCGGGCGCGCGGTTGTTCGTGCGAGTGTTCGCATGGAATTCACCAAGGCGGCGCGCTTTCGCGCGATTCAGCTTCGCGCTCGCCGCAACGTGCGCCGCAATCACCCTGGTCGGTTGTCGCGGTTACTCCACGCCCGCTAACCCGAATGAAACGCCGCCCGGCATCTTCACGATCGACATCTCCGCGACCGCGCAAAACGCGTCGCGCGCCATCACCCTCACCGTCAACGTTGACTAGGAACGCCGCGCTCGTCGGCTGGCCTCTACAAATAAATCACGCTTCGCCGGTACCCATACGGCTTGCGTCTTCGCCCTTTGAATTGTTCCGGCCGCACATATCTCTCAATCAGTTTGTCGATCGCCGCCTGCGCCGCCAACAGCATATCCTCAGCCAGAGCGCGTGCTCCTCGCGAACGCGCTGCCATCGCCGCCACAAAGTACGCCAGAGGATCCACCGACGAACGTATCTGTACAGGATCAGTTCCGAGCACCAACGCGGGCAGTTGCTTTTCGTATCGAATCCGAACCGTGATTTCCTGCGTCGCCCCCACCAGTTGAATCGTATCCTCGCGCCATTCCCACATTCGCAAATAGCTTCCCGGCTGAAAATTCGGCAATCCTCCCGTGATTTTCTCCATCGGGACAAAAATATCGCTCGACCCGCTCGCTTGTTCCCACAGTTGATGCGGCGCCAGTAAATCAGTCGGAAGTTGCGGCGTGCTCACGTCGCTGATTTCCGTGCTCGTAACGCCGTTCGTCAGCGGTAGATCAACGTCCTGCTGACTCACCAGCACCGACACGCCCGATTCGGCAAGTTGCCGCTGCAGCTCGCGATATCCAGAATTCAAAAACGGCATCAGCACCGCGTCCGAAAAAACTGTCCCCGCTGCATCGTTCACCAGCGAACGCGCAAGGTTCAGCGCGTCTTCCGCTTGGTCGTAAGCCGTCGTCGAAACTACAGGCATGGATGTGCCTCCAAAGAAATCCAAAATTGTGAGTAACTGCTTGGCTTGTGCGTTTTTCGTTGCTCGTTTGCTGTGGGACAGGCCGGCCTGCCACAGGCAGGCTTCATCCTGTGTGCCTTTGCCTTCGTAGGGGCGGGGTTTACCCCGCCCGTCGGCGCAACGCGCCGAGTCTTCGTTTCCTAGAGCCGCACGGTTCGGCTTTCGTCAGGGCACGGTTTTTTACACCGACGCAGGAAGTGCAACCGTGCTGTACCTGACGCAAAATCAGCCCGCTTTAGCCGCTGAGGGCATCATTCCGCGTTCTCACACAGACTCTTCAGCCTGTGTCCTTCTCTCCTACTGATTCGCCACTCCACCCGACGTCGCAAACGCGCTCGTCCCGTCAAACACGAAACTCTGCGCGCTGCACTTCCCTGCCGTCGTCCCAACGGTCATGCCTCCGCGCACGCTGCCGGGCCAGTTGAACGTGAACGGTCCCCCCGAAGACGGTTGGCACACGATGAAGTGCAGCCACTGCCCCGCCTGCGCGTTGATCAGGTTCGTCGTGCTCACGTTCGCGTTTAGCGTCACTTCAAATGTATTTCCCAGTCCTGCGTCGAACGCCATTGTCCCGCCTGATTCGGTCACCGCCACGAATCCCGCGGCCATCCCGTAGTTGTCCACCACGCCCGCATAGGATTGCCCGCCGAACGGCGTCAGCTTCAGCGTCGTTTCACCGAGGTGCGCGTTGAAATTCCAATTCAACGCCGAGGCGCTCGCATTTTCCGTCCACACGGTTGAGCCGCTGTTCCGGTAGGTCAGCCCGCTCGCTCCCGACACCGAGTCAACAATCGGCGCAAAGAACGTCGGCGAAGCCAGCGGCGGCGCCACCAGCTGATCGCTCGCGTTCTTGGAGATCGTCACGTCGCCGCTATTCGCATGATTCCGCCACGCAATCGTATCGCTGTCTCCCAACCGGAAGATCCCGCTTTGCGCCGGATTTGCCGAAAGTGTTTCAAAAGCGCTGCCTTCCACGGCCTCGCCGCGCAAGCCGCACACGTTCCCGGTAGCGCAGCTCGAGTCGTACGTCTTCAGCGCATTCCCGTACGCCGCAACTTCGTTGGCACTGAGAGTTCCAGCCGGAATGTAATTCATCACCGGAGCGTATGCTTGAATCGTGTACGTCAAATCGAACGGCGCGAAAAACGTGAACGTCGCCGGGCTTGTCGCCGCGCCCACAACTTTGTAAACGCACGAGTCCCACGCCCACTCACCGTCGCCGATCACCGCGTCCCCGCTGCATCCGCCGCTGAGCGCATTGCCTGTGCCTCCGACTGTTATCTGCAGCGCCGTTGTTGTACTGCCGGAGTACCCATTTGCCGTCGCCGACCGCACCCACGCGCCGGCCACGATGTAGTCTCCGACCGCGAGCGGGTGATTCTGCTGATAGAAATCCAGAGTCTCAAACGTCGAATTGCTCGTGTTGGACGCCTGCGCGGCGTTCATCGTCCCATCAGGCGCCAGAATCCCACTCTGAGTGAAAGTAGTCGTTCCCGCGAATCCCGACGCGAGCCAGCCCGTCGGCCCCGTCGCCGCAAGATTCGGGAATCTGACTGGCGCAAGCCCGAAATTTCTCTGCACGTCGTCCCGTTTGCCGAATAGCCATCCGTTCACCGTTCCCACCTGGCCGTATTGCGCGGGTGATACCGTTTGATTGCCAAGATTATTTACGTACTGCGTGTCGGTGTGCACCGGTCCAATGATGTTTATTCCGTTCCCTTGGATATGGTTCGCCAGAATGTTCAGGCCAGGCACGTCCACTTGAACGCCCGGTGTCGTCGCTGTTGCGTCCGCCACTTCCACACTGTCAACCGTCGCGTTGACGTTCTTGTCCCCGGAGCTTCCGGCTGCCGCAAACCACACCGCGGGCTCTCCTCCCGCCTGGCCTTCGCTTGTGAAATCCCGCACATTCACTTCCGCGACGTTTGTTCCCGCGTAAACCTTGATGCCTCCATTGTTCGATTCGAAGTCGTAAATATCCACCAGTCCCACGCCTGCATTCGTGCGTCCATCAATCAAAACCGCGGGCGTCAAATCCCCCAACGGCGGATTCACGTTATCTGTTCCGTTGCCCCCGCAATCAATCATCCGCACCCAGAACGAGGCGCCTGTAATATCCCACGTCGGTCCGTCCCCTGCCGCGGAGTTTACGTTCGCCGTCACGTTGTAAAAAAACGGCGGCGAAGTGTTGCACGTCCCGGTCCGCGTGTTGTTCGAGCATTCTCCAATCACCACGCCGCGCCCTGGATACTGGATCGCCATATTCGCAAAATAAATCGGCGCATTCGTTCCGGAAAGCCATATTCCTGGATGATTCCGATCCGCGCCGCTTCCAGCCACAATCAGCGCCCGCGGCATTTGACCACTGGGCCCGTGCGAACTCGCCCCGATTCCAATGATCGCAATGGCGTCTCCGCCATTCTGCACTTTCATCCAGCACGGTGGCGGCGAAGAATAATTCGGATCAATCGGGCCCATTAGCTCGATCCCGCAACCGGCCGTCGCGCTCGCTGCGCTCCCGTCAAAGTAATAAATGGTTCCGTTTCCCGCCGTGTTTGTCGCGCAGTTTCCCGCCGGCAACGAGCACAGCGCATGATCGATCGTCGCCATGGCCGTGCCCTTGCTCTTCCCGTCGTTCGCATCCGATCCGCTCGGCGACACCCATAGCTCCGCATCCCCGGCAAACGGCTTCAATGCCGCGTTACTGCTTCCCGCCAGAGTCGCGTTGAAGTTTCCCGCCGTCAGCGTGCCCGTCACGTTCGCATTGCCTCCCACGGACAAATTTCCGCCCAGGCTCAACGTCAGCGCGCTGATCGCGTTCGTCGCCGTCAACGATCCCACCTGCGCATTCGCCGGATTCATCGGCAGAATCACGTCCGGAGTCGTGTACGTGTGAATTCCCGCTCCGTACACCTGCATCGTGTACATTCCGGGCGCCGCATAGAAATGAAAATTACCCAAGCCGTCGGATGTGAGCGGATTCGGCGCGGCAACCGTCAGCGTCGCGTCCGTAAAGAGATTCGCCAGTGGCGTACACGGCGTCACCGTCACGTTCGCCGGCTGTGTGCAAACCACAATCGTCGCTCCCGCCACCGGCTTCCCCTGCTCCCCCAGCGCAACGCCATCATGCCGCGATCCTTGCCCCCGCGCGATTGGTGCAGTCAGTAGCATCACGAACAATGTTGCCAAGAGTGCAAATGCTTTTCTCATTGCGATTTCCCCAAGTAGAGGTGTGAACTGCGCGTCGCGCGCGCTATCATAACAGGCGCCATGGATGCTTGCCTTTCGACGCTGCTGGACCCAGAGTGGGTCACCGCCGCCTTCAGTGCCGTGCTCGCGGTTGCTACGATTTTCTATGTTGTTTTCACGAAGCGTTTATGGCGCGAAACCAAGAAGTCGGCCGACGCGGCAACCGTCGCGGCCGAAGCCGCGAAAGGCACGGCAGAAGCCACGAGAGTTGCGGCAGATGCCGCCAAACAATCTGCTGACATTGCCGCCGATATGCACCGACCGACTATCGGAGTGGTGAAGGTAGAGTTTGGTAAATTGTCAAGCGCTCCGCCCGGTTCCAACCTTTTGATGGCCAGTAGCCTTGATCTTCAGATTACGTTTAAGAATTACGGCTCGGTTTCTGCCCTCAACATTGACGTAGACATCCAGGCCGGCCTGAGGAACAGAACGCGCAATCGCACGCCGAAGAGTGGTATCGAGTTGGCTCCCGGAAGCGAGTGCCCAATTAGCATCTCCGTAGGTATCCCGCCCGAGGATCTCACGAGGATTCAGAACGGCGAGATATACAGCGTCCGGATTACCAGCACATATACGGCGCCAAATAACCAGAAGCGATACAAGTACGAGACGGAAAGGGTGCTGAGCCCGCATGACTACAGTTTTGCGACCGAGACAAATCGCACAACCCCGCTAAACACCTAGCGACGTGAGAAAAGAGTTTCGCGGCGGCGATCATTCGCCGGACTTGCGGCGAGCACTCGGCGCGGAAGATTCGCGCTGCGTCGCAACACCGTACTTCGCCGCGCGCTCCGCATCCAGCACTGCACCGCAATGCCTGCACAGCGCCACGCCGAACTTCACTCTTTCTCCGCACACAGGACACTCCACGGAACGCTGCGGCACGTACGCCCACTCCCGGTCCAGTCCCATCGCCCGTGCCGCGCGCCGGTGCATGTCCGAAATCTCGCGATACGAATGCCCTCGCGCCCACATCTCGTCCGCGTCGGCGACAAGCTGCTTATACCACGCGTCCCGCCGCGCGCCCGCCGCCGCAATTTCCTCATTCGCAGGCCGTGCATCGGCGCAGACAAAAATCCCATGATTTTCCAGGTCCTGCACGATATCCTCGGCGATTTCACGCGGCGTAATCGTGAACGGGAATCTCCGGTTGTCGCCCAGATCAATCGCATCGCCGCGCGGCGTCACAATCAACATCGCGCACGCCTCGCCTTTCGTGCATGCCGGTATGTGAAACACGCCGTAGGTCCGCGTCACATACCAATCTTGGTCGGAGATTGACGCGATCGTCGCCGTCCTCTCCGCTGCCGCTGGATCATTCGCGGATCCTCGTATTTCTCGAATCATTGTAGTCATGGCTTTCCCTTTCTGTTTTTGTGAGATCGATTGTGGCCGGCAGCTGGTGCTGTATCCCGCAAATTCGCCGCGGTTCCTTTTAGGGGGTCGGGGCTTTAGCTACGACATAAATGCCGCAAGATCAAGGGGCTTCAGCCCCTGAAGCTACGAATACTGTGGCGGTTATCCCGGGACAGCGCAGCAGAGGCGCAGCAATACAAATTTGCTCTTTACGTTGCGGCCACAAACGGAACGCCGTGAAA
>DASYYI010000216.1:0-9331 GCA_035933995.1 Candidatus Acidiferrales bacterium
TTCGACCTCACCAACCGCGCCAATTTCGGCAACTCATTCAGCGGCAACGTTCGCTCGTCTTCTTTCGAGCATCCGACCGGATACCTCGCTCCGTCCGGCACGACCATTCCCAAGTCGTTCCGCGGCGAATTCGGTGTGGAGTACACCTTCTAGCGCTCAACCCATGCGCTGTGTCGCTCATCGACGCAGCGCGAACCTCAATCTCCAACTGGGGAGGCGCAATCGCCTCCCCTTTTTTCTATCTGCAACCGACGCCCTCAATCATTCTCGCAGTTGCGACTGTTTCTTCCACGGATACAAGAACCGCCATCCACTCAGTGCGCGCGCTGCGCATGTTAGGATGCGAGTGTGACGGACACGCAAGCGGCGAATAAAACGTTCAGGCGAGGCAAGGACTAAATGGCGTCGCGCGTGCAAGCTGCGCTTGTGCCCTACGTGGAGTTTTCGCGTATCGGATTCGTGAACATTCTTGCGTTTCGTCTGCGCTATTTCACCGGCATCATCACTTATTTTTTCAACGTCACGATTTACTATTTCATTTGGAGCGCGATATTCAAGAACACCACCGGATCGATCGCGGGCTTTAATCTCCCCCAGATCATCACCTACGTGAGCGTGGGCTGGATCATTCGTTCGTTTTACTGGAACACCATCGACCAAGAAATGGCGTACGAAGTGATCGAAGGCAAGATCGCGATGGATCTGATCAAACCCGTCTCCGTGCAATGGATGTGGATTTTTCGCGCGATGGGCGAATCGGCGTTTCGCCTCGGTCTGCTCACGGTGCCGACGGCCATTGTCGTCGCGCTTGTTTTCCCCGTGCAGGGACCCGCGTCGGGAGTTGATTTAACGCTTTTCATTATCGGCGTGATCGGCTCGTTTTTTCTGATGGGCGCGATCAACTTTATGATCGGCACCTGCGCGATTCCGCTGAAATCGATTCTCGCGATGATTCGCGCGAAATACTGGCTCATCGAGCTGCTCTCGGGCTTGCTGATTCCGATGACGTATTTTCCAAATGGCGTGCAGAAAGTGCTCGCGTGGCTGCCCTTCGAACACATCGCATACACGCCGCTCTCTATTTATCTCGGCAGATTTTCCACGGGCGAAGCGATCAAGCTTCTGTGCGTACAGTGGGCGTGGGTGGTGATTCTGCTCTTCGCGGCGCATTGGTGGTGGGAACGCGCGACGAAAAAAATCACCATTCACGGCGGCTAGAAAAACATGGCGACTGCGCACAATTCGATCGACGGCGCGCGTCAGGAAAATTTCGCGCGGCAAGTGTGGCGCGGTTTCGTGCGCCATTGCATTCTATTCGGCGAATATTTTTCGCAGTACGTCAAAATGCGCATGTCGTACCGCGGCGATTTCATTGTCTCGACCGCGACCAGCATGGCTGCCACGGTCTTCGCGCTGGCCTTTGTAATCGTGCTTTTCCACAAAGTCCCGGCCCTCGCGGGCTGGACGCTTCCCGAGGAAATTTTCCTGTACGGCTTTTCGCTGATTCCTTACGGAATGTTCAACGTCATCAGCCTGAACCTCTACGATTTCGGCAACAACTACATCATCGAGGGGAAATTCGACCGCGTGATGCTGCGCCCGATCTCCACTTTGTTTCAGGTGCTCTTCGAGCAGTTTCGCGTCGAGTCCATGCAGGAAATCGCCACGGGACTTTTCTGCATGTGGTACGCGTCGCGCAAACTTCACATCCACTGGACCGCCGGCAAATTCTCGCTTCTGATTTTCTGGGGGCTCTGCGCCGGAGTGATTTACATCTCCGTGTTTCTGCTGCTCACCACAATTTCTTTTTGGTTCGAGGATCGCATCGGCGTGCATCCGCCCGTGTGGAATTTGATAGCGTTTGGCCGCTACCCGCTTTCGATTTATTCCGGCGCGGTGCAGTTTTTCCTGTGCTGGATTATTCCCTTCGGCCTCGCGTCGTTTTATCCCAGCGTGCGCCTGCTGGGCCACACGGTCACGCCGGAATATCTGCCGTTTGTCCCCGTGGTCGCCGTGGGCTTTCTGATTTTCGCCATCTCCATGTGGAATCTCGGCACCCGCCATTACTCCTCGACCGGCTCGTAACGGATGGCGACCGCGCATTGGGACGGGGATTGAGTCGCGCAAAACGAAGTGTGCAGCGATTTTTAAAACGGCGATTTCTTGGCGATTAGAAATGCGCTTAGGTGAGTGTTTTGTGTTAGTTAGCTCGATTTCTAATTCCGGCATTGTCGATTAGAAACCTTCCAGGTGAGGCCGAGATTCGGTCGACCCCGCGACGAATCGGGAGCAAACAATTTCGCGGCCGCCTGGTGCGCATTGCAATCAGGAGGACGCGCAGCGCAGCCCGCCAGCTTTCTGAGCGATCCAAAGACCCGCTTGGAGATACGTCGGCATACCTGTGCCAGGTGGGTTGGGCTTTATTGTTGGTGCCCGCGTGCGTCATCGAATTTGCGCTCGAATAACGCTAGCACAGCGTTGAGCGCAGCGATAGATCAGGTGACTGTGGAAACCGGCGGTGAACCACGAACTCGCTCCGCTCGACTCCAGCGTAAACTATTGCTCTGTAAATTTCGTATCACATCCTAGAGACAGATGAGGCGAGCCCTTCAATGGATTATCGGCGTGCTGGCGATCGCGTTTCTCGGGTCTGCCATCGTCGGAGCGATTTTAGGCGGCGGCATCTTGCACCCAGCGCGCCGAACTCTCGATGCTGTTCTAATCGCGCAAGCGAACGATGTCTTCGCCCGCGACCGTACTGTATGTCAAGAGTTTGACGTGTCCGCTCAGGATGGCGTGATTCTGCGCGGCTGGAAAGTTCACGCAAAATCCCCCAACGGCGACTGGGTGATGCTGTTTCATGGCCAGTCCGACAATCGCGTGGGGACGATCAGTTACGCGGATTTTCTGCTGCGCGCTGGTTACAGCGTGGTGATGATGGACGCGCGCGCACACGGCGCAAGCGGCGGTACGATGGCGACCTATGGGTGGAAAGAACGGTGGGATACCAAAAGCATCGTCACAGCCCTGTACGCCACCGAAAACCCTCGGCGTCTATTTGCGCTCGGCGAATCGATGGGTGCGGCGGTTGCACTGCAATCAGCGGCAGTCGAGCCGCGCATTTCCGCGGTCGTCGCCGAGGCGTCGTTCAGCAATTTGCGCGAGGTCACCTACGACTACGCAGGTCTGCAATTCAGTCCGTGGCTCGGCAAAACGCTGTTCCGCCCGGCGACGATCGTCGCGCTCCGCGCCGCGGAAAAAGAAGGCGGATTTCGCGCTGACGACGTATCGCCTGAACAAGCTGTATCCCAGCGTGCTTTTCCGGTGTTGCTGATCTGCGGAACGCTGGACCATCGCATTCCCTGCCGCCACGCGCGAAACATTTTTGCGTCAGCCATCGGTCCCAGACAAATATGGATTGTTCCGGGCACAGGCCATACCGGAGCCTACGGCGCGGAACCTGCGGAATTCAAACGCCGTGTCCTCGCATTCTTCGCGCTATATCGATAAAGAAAAGCCGCAGAATCTCTGGAATACGAGACTCCGCTACAAGCTGCGCGCGCGACCGAGGCTAGCTAGAAGTGTGGTGAGTCAGAAGCAGGCGCAAAGATGAGCACAGGCTGACGCCTGCCTGCGGCAGGCAGGCCTGTGCCACAAAAGCATCAGTTGGAGGGGCCCTTGAAGTGGAGGACGACCATGGTGATGTCGTCGGCCTGCGGGGCGCCGCCGGTGAAGTCGCGAACGCCGGAGCGCACGGCTTCGGCGAGTTCTTCGGCGGTCGAGCCGGAAAATTCGCACAAGAGCTTGCTCAAGCGCTCCTGTTCGTACATTTCATCACTCATATTTCGGGCTTCGGACACCCCGTCCGTGTAAATCACGACGAAGTCTCCGGCCCGCAGTGCGACGCGCTCTGTAGTAAATTCCGCCTCAGCAAACATGCCTACGGGGAAGTTCGAAGAGGACAACTCAACGAGCTCACCGGAAGCGCGACGGACCAGCGGGGGAACGTGGCCGGCGTTGATGTATTCGAGCTGGCCGGCGGGATCGAGGACGCCGTAGAAGAGCGTGGCGTAGCGATCATCGCTCGAACGCTCACAGAGGAATTGATTGACGCGCTTGGTGGCTTCGGCCAGCGGAATATCGAGCGCGGCGGTGGTGTAAAACACGCCCTGCAACAATGTAGCGAGAAGCGAAGCAGCGATTCCCTTGCCCGCCACGTCTCCGACGAAAAAGCCATAGCGGCCTCCGCCGAGAGAAACTACGTCGAAGCAATCGCCCCCGACCGAATGGCAGGCGAGCGTGGACCCCGCGACGGAAACGTGAGGCATCTGCGGGAATGATTTGGGGAGCAGTTCGCGCTGGATCTGGCTGGCAATTTCGATTTCGTGATCGAGGCGTCCCTTCTCGCGCGCGGCGGCGAACAGGCGCGCGTTTTCGATGACTGTGGCAGCCTCGCGCGCTAGCGTGCGCAAAACTTCGCGGTCGATCTCACTGAACGCGGTGGAGGGTGAACGGCTGTCGAGATACAGCACGCCGAGAAGATCGGCCTCCTCGGACGTGATGGTGAGGTCTACAGCGGCGATTACCGGCAGCTTTTCGATGGGAATCGCGACAATAGTGAGCAACGAAAGCGAAGCTACGCTGGCCTGCGCGCCTATGGCCGCTTCGTCGCCCGTGTCGCTGACGATCAATTCGCGCCGGGAAGTGGCCACGCGCCTGAGCACGCCCGACGAAATCTTCAGGTCTTCGACCTTCAGCAATTCGCCTTTGGCATCGCGCGCGATTGTTGGTTTCAGCTCGCCCTCATCGTTCGCAAGCAGGAGCACGCCGCGTTCCGTACGCGTGACGCGAATGGCCGCGTCGACTACGGCCGCGAGCACGTCTTCGAGCGAGAGGCCCGAACCCAGAGTTCGCGCTACTTCGAGCAGCACGCCAAGATGATAAAGGCCTTGCGTACCCGGAGTAGCGGGCGCCGGCTTTTCGACTTGCTCGATCAACTCTTCGAGCGTGGCTTCGTCGCCAAGGAAAACCAGCTTGAACGAATCGGGCATGCCGAAATCAATGCTGTCCTTAGGACGCAGCGGGCGTGTATCGCTGATGCGTTCGCCGTTGACGAATGTGCCGTGGCGGCTGCCCATGTCTTCGAGGAAGTAATCGCCATTGGCGGTGACGATTTGCGCCTGTTGGCGGCTGATGCGGCTGTCGCGCAGCACAAGCTCATTGCCCGTCTGGCGTCCGACGCGAAAGGGAAACTGAGTGACCTGAACTTCGCGGCGGACTCCGGCGGGATCAAGGACAAGCAATCGAGGAGGTCGCGACATGATCTGTTCGGCCGGCGCGGAAGCGAAAAATGAGCGAGCGGGCCGGTCCCGCGCCCATGTTAGGAGAAGTGGCCGCGGATGGCAACCGAATTGACCGGAAATCAATCAGGCGGAGGGAAGGCTGGAGTGCTGGCGCTCCCATTCGGAGCTGAGGCAGCGGATCGTTTCGCGGAGGCGGACGGCGAGGTCGACAACCGTCTCCAGGCGCTGCACGGAAACGGGCGTGAGATTTGGGCGAAGCTGTGAGAGAAGAAGCTCCGCATTGCCGAGAATTCCAGTGAGGGGATTGTTGATTTCGTGACGCAAGACCTCCGCGAAATCGGAAGGTAGATCCGCAGTCCAAGCGGAGCGGAATTCATGCTCGATGGCGTGAGGCGGACGCAGACGGCGCTCGACGAAAGCTGCGGCAAGAGAAAGGAATTCTCCCGAGCGAGCGACGAAATCAATTTCGCCCGCGCTGAGCAGGCTGATGAGTTGCGACTGCTTCTCCGAGGGAGCGATCACGATCACGGGGGCGAAGAGCGCCATCCGGCGCGCGGCCTCCTCGAGCGAGACGTCGGGGGAGAGAATGCTGTCGTCGAAAACGATTGTCTGGGGATTCAGGCGAGCAGCGCGGGCCTTGAGTTCGATCCAATGCGACGCCTGCGCGATCTCGCGATGATTGCCACAGTCAGCGCTGTTGGATAAACGCCGGGCTGAAGAATCATGCGCCAGGCGCTCGACGAGATCAGCGCGCGTGTCTCCCGGAACCATTCCGACGAGCGCCGCGACGCCCCTGAGACTGGTTTTGAGGTCCATGGTGTTGATGTCCTCCTCAAGTTCGAGGCTCAAGTCCACCTCGACTTCTGTGTTCACACTCCGGTGGATCTTATAGCTTGGCTTGCGTGACAGCCGTCGCGATCGAAGTGGTGCGCGCGCGTCTCGCGAGAATGCGATTGGCGGCAAGCTTCAGTTCCTCGACGAGAAACGGCTTGGCCAGAAATGGAAGCTGGCGGAGCTTAAGAAATTCGACCGTGCGCGGCCCAAGCGTATCTCCGGTGATAAAGAGAATGCGGTCGCGCGCGGGGCTTTGCGTGCGCACAAGCGCATCGTAAAACGCAGGGCCGTCGAGGCGCGGCATGCGCAGATCGCAAATAATCAGATCGTAGTGGGCGCGCGCAAGCCGTAAAAGGCCTTCCTGGCTGTCGAGAACAGCCTCGACTTTGTGGCCTTCCTCGCAAAGGACATCGCTGATGAGTTGTGCAACGGTGAGCTCGTCTTCCACCACGAGAACGCGGCCGGGGGATACGTTGCCCGGATCCGCCGAAGGCGCAGTCGCCACGCAAACAGTCTCGGCAGGGACCGCGAGGAGCGGAATCTCGACTGTAAATTTCGCGCCGCCTCCAGGCAGATTTTCGAAGGCAACGTCGCCGCCATGCTGCTCAACGATACCGTAGACGATCGAAAGGCCAAGCCCGGTTCCCAAGCCCGGCGGCTTGGTGGTGAAGAATGGGTCGAAGATGCGCGAGACGATCTCAGCAGGGATGCCCGGACCATCGTCAGTAACCTCGATCAAGAGGCTGGATTCGGCGCCTTTTCGCGTGCGCAGTTGTATGCTGCCGCGTCCGCGGCTTTCGAGGATGGCCTGCTCGGCGTTCACCAACAAGTTCAGCACGACCTGTTGAAGCTGGTGCGGGTCGGCAAGGGTGGCGGGCAAGTCCGCGGCAAGCTCGCAGTGAATCGCTATGTTCTCAATCTTCAATTCGTAGCCGCGCAGAGCGACGGTGCGCTCGACAATCTCGTTCAAGTCGACGCGGGTGCGCTCGGGTTGGGCTTGCCGCGCAAAAAATAAAAGGTTTTTCACGATGCGCCGCGCGCGCTCCGCCTGCGCGAAGATCATTTGTACTTCGTTGTTTAGCGTTTCCGGTACGCGCCCCAGGGCCAATTGCGCGTAGCCCATAATCGAAGTCAGAGGGTTGTTGAGTTCATGCGCGATTCCGGAAACCAATTGGCCGAGCGCCGCCATCTTTTCGGTTTGGACGAGCTTCGACTGAATGTGGCGCTGGTTCGTAATCTCCGAGTAAATTTGGAGCCAACCCAGCGGCCGCCCTCCATCGTCGAGCACAGGGCGGGCGTAACCCTCGAAAACGCGGCGCGCGGGACCCGCCAATTCGAATTCGGCATGAATCGGGCCGTTTGCGGCTGTGGCAAAAAATTTCCAGGGCGCGACAAACGGCCCCGGAATGCGGACAAGCGGCTCGAGCAGGCGTGCGACATCTTCGATGCGTGCGAGACTCGCCAAAGCGCCGGGATCGAGGCCGAACAGGGTTCCGAAATGAGCGTTGGCAAAGCGAATTTGACCGTCGACTGCAAAGAGCAACACGCCCGAGCGAACAGCATCGAGGACACTGCGCAGTTCAGCTTCCAATTGCTTTAGTTCCAGCTCTGGACTCAACGGGGACAAACGGTCAACCGACCCGGTCCCTGTACCAGTTTGGGATAGCGCGCCAGACAAGGGTCTGTGCTTCTCCGCTAATCGAGATGGCTTCAGCAGGGAGTGACGCGCCATGCTTAATTCATCGTCCCGACTGCAGAATCAAGTAACATGACAGGATCGCGGCGCTTGAAAAAACCAAGAGATCAAATGCACGCCGGAAAAATCTGCGGAGTTGATATTCCTGGATGTAGTCCAAGCCGACTCTCCCTTTTCGCCGCGCTGCGACACTGTATTCGCGGATACGCATCTCTGCGAGTGCACACGCGCTACCAATGCGCGCAAATTGCGAAGTAATTACGACTCAGGCGTTTACGCAGGGAGTTAGGATTAAATTCCCTAGCGGTTATTCCCACTCCGAACCGGAATTATCCGCATACGGGAAATGATTTTGCGGAGAGCAATAAACAGTCATTGTGGCGTGGAAAAAACGTTCCGAGCTTCGCTGCAGAAATGATGTGTCAGGCGGTTTGGTGCCGGGCCAACTGAGACTCGTACTGCTTCAGCTTTCGATACAGAGTAGTTTTCCCGATGCCCAGTAGCCGCGCGGCGATCAGTTTGTCACCGCCGGATTCACGCAAGGCGCGGAGAATAGCCCGCCTTTCGAGCTCCTCAAGAGGCACAAGTTCGTCACTCACAGGCATGGGATCCGTGCCGCCGTTGCCGGCGGCATATTGCAAATTGGACGGCAGGTCGCCGGAGTGGAGAATCGGCCCAGAGCCGAGCGCTACGGCGCGCTCAATCGCATTCTCCAGTTCGCGAACGTTTCCCGGCCAGTCATAGGCTGTCAGGCGTGTGAGGGCGTCTTCCGCGAGCGTCGGCAAAGGGCGTACCGGATCGGCGAATTTTTCCAGAAACGACTGCACGAGCACGGGAATATCGCTCTTGCGCTCGCGCAAAGGGGGCAGCTTGATCTGGACAACGTTCAAGCGAAAGAACAAGTCCTGCCGAAATTGCCCCGAACGAACGGCGGTTTCGAGGTCCTTGTTTGTCGCGGCAATCACGCGCACTTCTATGGAAACGCGGTCGTTCGAGCCCACCGGCTTCACTTCGCGTGCCTGCAGCACGCGCAACAGCTTGGATTGCATTTCAACAGGAAGATTGCCGATTTCATCGAGAAACAGCGTGCCGCCGTCGGCGCTTTCGATCAAGCCCTGCTTAGTGTGTATCGCGCCGGTAAAAGCTCCCTTGGCATAACCGAAAAGCTCCGATTCAATCAGCGTGGGAACCAACGCCGCGCAGTCTACGGGAACAAATGGCTTCTGACGGCGCACTCCGGAGAAATGAATCGAGCGGGCCACGAGTTCCTTGCCCGTGCCACTCTCGCCGAGAATCAGCACGGGATAATTGTGCTGGCTGACCTTTTCAATCAGCTTATAAACACGTTGCATTTTGGCGGAGATGCCAATCAACTCGCCGTAACCAGGCCGCGTACGAAGCTGCTCGCGGAGTACGCGATTTTCCTGATCGAGCTCCTGTTCGTGAATCAGCCGCTGGAGCTTGCGGCGAAGCTCGTCAATGTGAAATGGCTTCGTGA
>DASYYI010000164.1:0-10427 GCA_035933995.1 Candidatus Acidiferrales bacterium
TTGAAACTCGTACCGGCAATCACTTGCGGCAAATCTTCGGCAGCGAGATTCGTGAGCAGATTCCCAAAATTGTCGGCGCGCAGCACCACGCCTTTCACGCCTTTTCCTGAGGGTTTCGGCTTGGGCAAAGTGAAGCGCACAAAATCAGTGATTTCTTCGCCGAACGCTTGCGTTTGCCACGTTTTCGAAAGCCACGCCGCCACCGGCGAAAAAATATCGCGCCCGTGAAACGTAGTGCTCAAAGGCTGCAAAAAGTAATGGTCGGAAGTGATATGCCGCACGGTTAGCTGTTCTTCGCGCTCGTAAATCATCGAAAGCACGCCATTATCCGGAGCGACAAAATAGTGCGTGCCCGCGCTCACCAGCAGCGGCCGCCTTTCCGTGCCCACTCCCGGATCCACCACGACCACGTGTATCGTCTTCGGGGGGAAAAATTTGTACGCCTGCCCAATCGCCAGCGCGCCATCGAGCAAATCGTAGGGCAGGACGTGGTGCGTAATGTCCGCGATTTCCGCGTCGGGATTGATGTTGAGGATGACGCCCTTCATCGTTCCGGCCAAATGATCGGCCGATCCGAAGTCCGTCGTCAAAGTAATAATTGAGCGCGCCAAATCTGTCTCCCGATTTCAGTTTGCTTGTTCTACAAGTCTGTCAGAGACATTCGCGCAAGGCAATCTTCACCGTCGTGCCGGTTTCCTGCCGTGAAATCGCTCGACTCGAGCCTTGTAGCTTAAGTTCCGGCTGGGGCTTTTCGTGCGGGCTCACGTGAGGTTTTTTCGCGCCTAAGCGCGCTCCGATGTCGGCAGCTCTACATGATTCCCGGAATCTCCCGCGAACTCGATTCGAGTCTTGTAGCTCAGGTCCCGACCGCGGCTTTTCACGCGGGCTGACCTGAGGTTTTTCGTGTCTAGGCGCGGCTCCGATTCAGGCAACTCTACATGATTCCCGGAATCTCCCGCGAATGCATGCGGTTGAAAGCGCTCTCGCCCGCCTTCTTCTCGCCCTTCGAGTTTCCCCATGTCCAATATAGGCCGAGATACGCGTAAGTCTCCGCCAATCCCGCGACCGAATGCCCGTAGCAAAACAGCAATTGAAATCCCGGATTCCGGAAATAGTAATATCCACCGAAATCGACGAGCGTCGCCGCGCCCGGCTGTGTCGTCAACGGGCCTTCGTTGCCATGCGAAAAAAATTCTGTCCCCAGGGTCAGTTTTTTTCCAATGTCGCGCTGCAGCAGCCATCCGCCAAACGTAAAATTGTTGAAGCCAGTCTGCGGTATTACCGTTTCCCCCACGCCGCCATACGTTGTCCACGGCCCCCAGCTTTTCTGCGCCCACACCGGCAGTCTCCACCAGACTTTCCCGACGCCTAAGCCGTTCGCCGAATCGCCGGTCGGAACTTCGATCATCGTGAACGTGCCGATCATCGGCCTGTACTTCGTTTCTTTCAGATAGCGCAGCTTCACGCCGATTTCGGTGTCGCCCACGCCCCACGCGCGCGAGCCCACGCCAGCGCCGGAATATCGCGGATTGTTGTAAGGAAAAATTGCCGCAGCAGGGAACACGATATGGAACTGCGTGTTCGGCAGAATGCCCCAGTTGAACTCAAGCGCCGGGCCGAGCGTATCGATCTCGACGCCCGTCGCGTCCATTGCCCCAAACGTATAAAATTCGTAGTGGCGAAAATCCACCGGCTCCGGATCGTCCGTTTGAAACGGCGGCCCAGCCTTCGCCGCCGAAGCCGCGGCGAGCAGCAGTGCGATCACGGCTGCCGCTTTGTAAATTGTTCTGCAAGCTGTCATCTTTAGCTTTCATTCCAGGTAAAATAGACCAGAAACAGTGTCATTCGACCTTCACGTGATAGCCTGACGTCTGTAGCGTGGCCGATAAATACTACCAGAGGAAGCTTATGAATTGGCTCACTGCGTTCGGCTTGTTTGCAGTCACAGCAATGCTGATCGCTTACGCATTGGAACATCGCAGCCGTTGGTTCATCCTCGCATTCGCGGGCGCGTGCGTTCTCGCATCCGTCTACGGATTTTTGCAAGGCGCTTGGCCGTTCGGGTTAGTCGAAGCCGTGTGGTCCATCGTCGCCGCACGCCGCTGGTGGCTCTCAGGGCGCGTGAAGCGCCCGCACAATTCTACTTTCGTTGACCAATCGTAGGCGCCGCGCTATTCTAAGTTTTACTTTGCCACCTTCATCCATGCGACGCGTCTACTTAGATTACAACGCCACCACTCCCGTCGACCGCGAAGTCCTCGAGGCGATGCTGCCTTTCTTCACCGAAGGCTACGGCAACGCCAGCTCGATTCATTCCGCCGGCCAGAATGCCCGCGGCGCCGTCGAAACCGCGCGTCAATCTGTCGCCACGCTCATTGGCGCGAAGCCATCCGAAATCGTCTTCACCAGCGGCGGCACGGAAGCGGACAATCTCGCCGTCCTCGGTTTCGTCGCAGCAATGCGCCGCGAAAAAAAGCACGTCATCTGTTCCACCATCGAGCACCACGCCGTCCTCAATGCCGTCGAAGCTCTCGAGAAGCAGGGCATCGAAGTCACCTGGCTCCCTGTTTCCAGTGACGGCATTGTCGCTCCTGAAGACGTTCGCCGCGCGATTCGCCCCGAAACCGTTCTCATCACCGTGATGCACGCGAACAACGAGCTCGGCACGATCCAACCCATCGCGGAAATCGGCCGCATCGCTTTCGAATCCGATGTTTATTTTCACACAGACGCGGTTCAATCCACGGGCAAAATTCCCATTGACGTTGACGAACTCAGAGTTGATTTCCTCGCGCTCTCCGCGCATAAGCTTTACGGCCCGAAAGGCGTCGGCGCGCTGTACGCGCGCGAAAACACGCCTCTCGAGCCGATACTTTTCGGCGGCACGCACGAACGCGACCGCCGCCCCGGCACGGAAAACGTTCCGGGAATTGTTGGATTCGGCAGAGCGGCGGAAATCGCTCGCGCGCATCTTGCCACCGATATCGCGCGCATCGCCGCACTGCGCGATCGTTTCGAAGACGGCATTCTCGCGGGCGTTCCCGAATCGCACGTGAACGGCGGCCGCGCGCGGCGCGTCGCCAACACCTCGAACATCACATTCCCGCATGCCGCCGGGGAATCGCTCGTCATCGCTTTCGACCTTCAAGGTGTCCAGTGTTCCGGCGGCGCAGCTTGTTCCTCCGGCGCGGTTTTACCCTCTCATGTTCTGCGGGCCATCGGTCTTCCAGACGATGAAGCCAAATCTACTTTGCGCTTCAGCCTTGGCCGCTTAACCACGCCCGAAGACGTCGACTACGCCATCGAAGCAATTCCCGCCGCGGTCAAACGCCTCCGCGGCCTCTCGCCCAATTACGGCAAAGCCACCATCACGGCCGACTAGCAGCTTGCCGACGAAATTGATTGCTTACAGGGAAAATTCCGATGCCGCGACAGCAAAAGTCCGATCACTCGCACCCCTACCGGAAGTTTGAAAAAACAGCGCTTTGGAATGCGCTCAACGAGGGAATCGGTGACTTGGTGGAGAATCAAGACCTGAAAGAAACCACACCTAGGGAATACATTCTGGGTTATCTTTGCGAAGTGCTGACCCGGCGCAGGAAGACGCTTTTTTCGAAATGAGTCGCCCTTAGCGCTAGGCTCAGCCGCAAAATCCTTTCCTCTGGTATTCTAATCAGTCAGAGAACATGCCCCGATCCGCACAATCCGCGCTCACCGCCGTCGCCATGAGCGGCGGCGTCGACAGCTCTGCTGTCGCCGCGCTGCTTCACGAAGCCGCCGAGCCCATCGTCGGCCTCACGATGCAGCTCTGGAACCAGCGCCGCCTGCCGGAGCTTGCCTCGACCGAAGGTCCCGCGTCGCATCGCTGCTGCTCGCTCGACGACGTTTACGACGCCCGTCGCGTAGCGCAGCATCTCGGTTTCCCGTTTTACGTCGTGAATTTCGAGCAAGTTTTCGAAAACCGCGTGATTCGCCCGTTCGTCGACGACTATCTTGCCGGCCGCACGCCCATTCCATGCACGCTCTGCAATAATCACGTGAAGTTCGAACAACTCCTCGTCACCGCGCGCCAAATCGGCGCCGAGCGTCTCGCCACCGGACATTACGCTCGCGTTCGCTGGAATCCCGACTCGGGCCGCTACGAGCTTCTCCGCGCCGCCGACGAATCCAAGGATCAGTCCTATTTTCTCTTCGGCCTGACACAGGAGCAGCTCTCGCGCTCCCGTTTTCCTTTGGGCGAGTTGACAAAATCCGAAGTCCGCGACATCGCGCGCCGCACGCACCTCCCCGTCGCCGAAAAGCCCGAAAGCCAGGAAATTTGCTTCGTGCCGACGGGCAATTACGTGCGCTTCATCGGGAGTTATTTGCGCGAGCAGGGCAGGGAATTGACCACAGACGCTGGCGAAATCGTCACCACGGATGGCGCAGTCATCGGCCGCCACGAAGGCTTGCATCGCTACACAGTCGGCCAGCGGAAGGGCCTGGGATTTTCCGTGGGACGTCCTGTTTACGTCGTCGCGCTCGACCGCGTTAACAATCGCCTAATCGTGGGCGACGACAACGAGCTTTTCACGTCCGTCTGCGAAGTTCGTGACGTCAACTGGATTTCTATCGCTTGTCCTGAACGCACGATTGAGGCAAACGTGAAGGTGCGCCATCGCCACGCCGCTGCGAACGCCCTCATCGAGCCGCTCGACGCCAACGCGGCGCGCATCCGCTTCCGCGAACCTCAGCGCGCCATCACTCCCGGTCAAGCCGCCGTTTTCTACTCCGCTGACAAGGTCCTCGGTGGCGGCTGGCTCCGTTGATTACTGGCTCCGTTACAGGGTTGTCGAAAAAACTCTAGTAAGTGTCATTCCGACGAGCAGCCGCGAGGAACCTGCCTGCCGCAGGCGGGGAATCTGCATTTTCCGCAGTGGCAAAGACCTGGCCAGGGAGCGCGTTTTCAACAGGCCGCTAAAGCAAGATTGAAGGCTCTTGGCGAGAGGGAGCGGAGCACGGCCTGTGTCTGCCGCGTTGAGAAATTCTCAAATAAACAGTTCGTCGTCCTGATCGATTGCACTTCCCCGCGAGCCGCGTTGCCCGCGGATGAAGTCAATGCCCGTGCGTATCCCCTTGAGCACCGCCGACGCTTGTTGTAACGGGCCCAAAACGGATCGCCGCACGCGCACGCCCGCGTCCTCGACCGCTTCCAGCGTGCCGGTGAGAATCGAATCGGCACGAATAATCTGGCTGCGTGTCCGGTCCAGCGCATCGCTGACGACGCGGTCTATCTTCTGCGCCTGACCTCGCGCCAAGCGCGTCATTTCGGCTGCATCCGTCACGATGCTGGAGATCTTATCTTCTGAATTTTCCAGCACGCGATTGATCCGGAAAAGAATCGGATCCAGTTTGCGTTGCACTTCGCCGATTGCGCGACTCATTTCCAAACTTGTGCGCTTGAATTGAAAGTACATTCCCGCCAGGATCAGCATTTGCAGCACAATCGCAATCGCCGCGACCACAAAGAACGCAACCATCCACCCAGTCATCACCATGAGCTTTCTCGACTCCCGCGTCAGCTATTGTGCTTGCGCTTTGCTTTTTTCTCTCTGGTAGGTTTCCTTGCCGGCTTCCACGGCTGCCGTGATCGAGCCCTTCTCGCGGTTCATGATTTCCTTGCTGCGCTCAATCAAGTCTTCGGCGCGTTCCCGCAACTCACGGGCCTTCTTCTGCGCGTACTCGCGGCCTTCATCCGCCTTCTTGGTCAAGTAGTCGCGCGTCTCTTCGCCGGATTTCGGCGCGAACAAAATCCCCACCAGTGCTCCGATGCCTAGCCCGACTAGAAAGAAACTAACTTTAGATCCAACGTTCTCAGCCATTTTAGCAACCTCCGAGTTTGACCGTAGCACACGCAAGTACCACTAGCAAGCTGGTTTGCCCCTATTCGATGCGGTATTTCACTGTATCCATACGCCGCCGCATGGAGCCACAAGTGCCGCGCCTCGCAAGCCGTTCAAGGTGGCGCAAGTATCGCCCTCTATCCGGCTTATTTACGCGGTATTTCCCGCGAATGCAGGAATTCGTGAAGCTTTTCGGCCTTTGTCCTCGGCATTTCCGCAGCCAGTTCTTCCATGCCCAACTGCCGCAACCGCGCCACGCTCCCAAATCGCTTCAGCAGCTTCCGCGCGGTCTGTGGCCCAACTCCCGGTACCTCGGTCAACGAAGTCCGCAGGCGCCCTTTTGTCCTTCGCAGGCGGTGGAACGTGACCGCGAAACGATGAGTCTCGTCGCGGATCTGCTGGATCAGGTGAAGAATCGGCGAGTGGTGGTCCAGCCGGATCGGATCATCCTCGCGCCCGTAAACGTACAAGATTTCTTCTTTCTTCGCGATGCTCGCCAGTGGCTGGCCTATGACATTGAGTTTTTCCAAAGCTTCCACTGCCGCGTGGAGCTGCCCAATTCCGCCGTCAATCAGCACCAGGCTCGGCATTGGGCGTTTCTCCTCGAGCAATCGCCGGTAGCGCCGCCCCACCGCCTCTCGCATGCTCGCGAAATCGTCACGCAGAAGTTCGCCTTCCGGCCCTTTATCAGCGGGAAGCGTTTCCGCCGCTTCTCGATGATTCGCCGCCGTCCCGCGAATGATGAATTTGCGGTAATCCGATTTTTTCATTCGCCCGTTTTCCCAAACCACCATCGACGCTACTGTGTCCGACCCCTGAATGTGCGAAATATCGAAACTCTCGATCCGTTTTGGCGCTTCCGGCAAACCCAAAGCCATTTCCACCGCTTCCGCTATCACCTCGGCGGTCGGCTTCACCACGCGGAATCGTTGCGTGAACGAATGCTTCGAATTCGTCTCCACCAAATCCAGGAAAGCGCGCTTCCGCCCGCGCTGTGGCGCCACGATCTCCACGCGATGCGCGATGTTTTCCGAGAACACATCTTCGAGCAGCCCGCGCTCCTCGAACTCCATCGGCACATGAATGAACCGTGGCACATAGTTCGCTTCAAGATAGATTTGCTTCAGCAGCGAAGTCACAAATTCCGCGGGTTCGAATTCCGCCAGATCCTCCCAATAAAATTCTCGCCTGTCGACCACGCGTCCGCCGCGCAAATGGAATACGTTCGCCGCCACCTGCGGCGGCTCCGCGTGCCACGCCAGCACGTCGATATCGTCTCCCGCCGCCGCGGCAATTTTCTGCCTCTCCTCCATATCCGCGACAGTGCGAATCAAGTTGCGATATCCCGCCGCCGCCTCGAATCGCTCTTCTGTGGCCGCGCGCTCCATTCGCTGTTCCAGGCTCTTCACCAAATCCCGCCGCCGCCCTTCGAGAAACATCCGCGTATCTCGCGCCGCTTCCGCGTAGCGTTCTTCGAGCGTTTGCCCCGCTGCGGCCGGGCCCAAGCCGCGGTTCAAATAGAACTCCAGCCACGCGCGCGTGTGCGGCCGGTTCATCTCCATTTTTGCCGACGGAATTCCAAAATACCGGTTGATGAAATGCACGATCCTGTGAGCTAGACTCGCCGGAAAATACGGCCCGAAGAAAATCGACCCGTTCTTCTCCAGCCGCCGCGTCACAAACACTCGCGGAAATGGCTCCGCGGCCGTGAAGCAAATGTACGGATATGTTTTGTCGTCGCGCAGCAGGACATTGAACTTCGGCTTGTGCTGCTTGATCAGATTGTTCTCGAGCGCCAGCGCCTCACGCTCATTGTCGACGACGATGTATTCCGCTTCCGCGATTTCGCGCACCAACGATCCCGTCTTCGCGTCGAATTGCCGCGAATCCAGAAAATACGACCTCACCCGATGCCGCAGCAGCTTTGCCTTGCCCACGTAAATAATTTTCTCCGCCGCGTCCTTGAACAGATACACCCCTGGCTGGACGGGGAATTCGGAAACCTTCTCGCGTAGATCCATGGGAAAGAGTTATTCTGTAGCCGTCGCGCCACCCGTGCGCGCGACTTTGCGGGACAACGCCATCTTAACAGACACCATCAAATCCATTCTAGCGAGGTAAAACTGAAACAGTGAGGACCTTTTCGAAACTTCCCGCCGCTCTGGCACTTTTGCTGTTTTGTGGCCTAGCGTTTGCGCAAAACCCGCCCTCGCCCTCCACCGCTCCCACTTACAATCCCATGCGCGCGGTACACGATGTGGAGGTTGGCAAGTTCTACATGAAGCGCGGCGACGTCGATGGCGCGATCGCCCGTTTCAAGGACGCCATACTATACAAGCCGAACTACGCCGAGCCTTGCCTCCAGCTGGGCCAGGCCTACGAGAAAAAAGACGATCCCAACCGTGCCATCGATTATTATCAGCGCTATTTGAAAATTCTTCCTGATACTCCTGAGTCCAAGAAAGTCCGCGAACGCATCGCCAAGCTCGAAGAAAAACTTCAGAAGGACAAATCCGCCGCGCGCTAGCTCTTTACAATCGTCACTTGATTTTTCCCGCGTGAACACAAAGACATCGTGCGAAAAAATCTGCCTGCGCGGGCAGGCCTCACCTGAATCGCGCCAGGAATTTCATTGCCCGTTGATACTCGCTGAACTTTTTCTCTTCTTCCCGAAAATCCCGCGAATGTGACTCCAGCCTGCACCGCGCCAGTTTCATCGGATGCTTCTGGTGCAACATCTCGTGATACAGCACATAGCCGATCACATATTGCGGCACGTCCGGACGGTCGAGCGCGCAATTGATCGCGATCTGATTGAGCGCCGGGTCGTACGTCCCTAGTTGGCTGCGCCAGCGTTTCGCGCTCCATCCGATCTTCGGCTTCGTCAAACCCTCCCGAAAATATCTTCCGTTCAGTTCGTCGAACATCGGCTCCAAATCAAAATGCTGGCCGCGCGCGCCAACAATCTTGGGACGTGCCCGTTTTCGGCGCAGCGTATGCAATCGCCGTCGCGTCGCCTCGCCATGGGAATATTGCTTGTATGTGTGCAGCATTTCGTGCGGCAGCCGCCTGCGGTAAAGGCGTGCCAGCAAAATCGCTGCCGCCGCTTCCATGACTTCGAGCGGGGCTTCACGCAATAAATCCGAGAACCGCACATGCGCAATTTCGCGCCGCAACCGGATCGAATGCGTCAAATTCGCGTAAGGATAAAATTCCACTTCAAACTGCGGCGGTCGGCCCTCGCAATTCAGCCGCGTGTACATTCTTTGAAATATGAGCGGCCCTCCCGGAACATGCCGCTCGTTCCGGATTGTTCGCCTTCGGCTCAAGGTTTTCTCCGCACCGGCACCGCGCCGTATTCCTTAGACGCTTTGTTGGCGTCCTTCAGCGCGTCTTGCGTGCCCTCAATCGCGTCATCGAGCGCATCCTTGAATGCGCCCAATTCGGGATCTCCCGCTCCTTCGATTTTTTGCAGCGCGTCCAAATATTCCTTTCCGCGTTTTTGCATATCCTTGATCGCTGGGCGCATGTTCGGATTTGTTTCGCGCCCTTCCTGGATGCGGTCCGCCGCCTCGTCTATGCATCCCGCATAAGCGCTCAGCAAGCCGTTCAGAAGTTCGTCCTTGTGCATCTGCGGCGATTTGAGCTGCAATTCATATTGCAGTTTTTTCAGCCGGTCGGCCGCGAAATCCAAAAACAATTTCACGCGTTCATTTGGATCTTGCGCGTCGCGGATTTTGTCCCCTTCTTCCGGACTCAAAAAGTCGGGCTTCTCCTGTGCATGCACAGCCATGTTGCACGCGGCGCCCGCGGCCACGCACGCAAGCAACGCCATCGCGACCGTCAAAATGCGTTTGTTCCTCATGGCGTCCTCCTACGGATGCTTCTTTTCGTCCTCGAACTTATGTCCCGGCTGCCGCGGAAACAATTCCAGGATCAGTTTCTGGTTCAGAGTGTTCAGATCCTTTTCCAGCGCCGCAAACGATTCACGCTGTTCCAGCGAAACGCGTCCCATGATTTCCCGAAGTTCACGCAAACTCTCGCGCACTGAAATTTGCAGTTGCCGGAATCCGTTCGAGTGTTTTTCCGGATCCACGCCCATTTTTTCGAGCGCATCATGCGCCGCAATCACCTGTTCATTGTATTTCGCCAGAAACTCGAATGCCCCTCGGACATTCCCCGCGTCCAAACTTTGGCTCGCCGCAACATATTCCGCGCGTCCCAGCTTCACCACCGCCTTCGCGCGGTCCACGGGTTTCGTTTTTCTCTCGTAATTCGCTTCGTATTTCGCTATGTCCTTTTGCACGCGCGCCGTTTGCGCCGCCAGCGGCAACGTCATGCTGCAGAGGAGGATTACGATGACGCTTGCACTCATCATCACCCTGTCCATGTCAGCGTTCTTTCCCTTTGACGATTCGTTCCAGGAATCGCGCCCGCCCGGTCGCTTCGAAATATTCGTTGCTGGTCTGGTCCGTATTCATTGCGAGAAATTTCTGATACGCATCCAGAGCCTCTTTCGCTTGCCCTAGGTGGTCGTAACACGTC
>DASYYI010000231.1:0-5427 GCA_035933995.1 Candidatus Acidiferrales bacterium
CGCGCCGCGATCCTTGGCCTCGAGCAGCCGCCCCCGTGCGGCGCGCACGCCAAGCACGTCAAAATAATTTTCCGTGACAATTTCTCCCCAAACCCGCTGCTCTTGTTTGTTGCCTGCCCAAGTCATGTTCGCCGGCACAAGCTCGAAGCCTACAAGCCCGGAAAGGACTTCGTTTTGGTCACGGTAATCGCGGAAATCGGGGTATGAACTTGTGTGGTATTCGCCGCTCGGCATAACGGTTTCGATGGCGACGAGCCGGTCCGAGTGTTCTATGCCTGGAAGCGGATGCAAAAGAACAGACTGCACCCAACTAAACACCGTGGCGTTTCCGCCGATGCCGAGCGCAAGGGTCAACACCGCGATGGCGGTGAAGCCCGGCGATTTCAGCAGCATTCTAATTGCGTAGCGCAGGTCTTGCAGCAGGCTGCCCATCGTCAGTCTCCTATTCGTAGCGCAGGGCAATCATGGGATCGAGGCGCATCGCGCGCCGCGCCGGAATGTAGGAAGCCAGCAGCGCCACCACGGACAAAATCACAGCCACAACCAAGAATGTAAGCGGATCGGTGGCTTTGACGCCGAAAAGCAGGCTCGAGATCAGTTGCGTTGCCGCGAGTGACACCGCAATTCCGATCACCAAACCGATCAGCGCCAGCCGCGCGCTTTCGCCCACGATCAGGCGCAGCACGTCGCTTCCCTGCGCGCCGAGCGCCATGCGAATGCCGATTTCCTGCGTCCTTCGCGTGACGGAATTCGCCACCAGTCCGTAAATGCCCACGGCCGCAAGCAACAGCGCCGCACCGGCAAAAACTCCAGCGAGGAGCAGGAGGAAACGCTTCTGGGCCATCCAACCGCCGAGAGCTTGCACATAAGTAGTGAATTCCACCGGAATATTTGGGTTGAGTTGGTGAAAAATTGACCGCGCCGAGGGCACAATCGCGCTCGCCGGCAGCGCCGTGCGCAAAACGAGTGCGGGTGAACTGTTCACGGCAAGTCCCCGCTGGCGATAGTCCACAAAAATTACCGGAGTCGCTGGCTGATCCAGCCCTTCGGCGCGAATGTCGCCGACAACACCGACAACGGTGAGCGGCTTCATGATGCCGTCCATGTTTCCGAAGAAAAGTTGCTGGCCGACAGGATTTTGATTCGGCCACTTCTCGCGCGCCAGTGTCTGGGTAATCAGCGCAACGTGCGGTGTGTTGGGACCATCCTGCGCGTTGAAGAACCGGCCGCTGATCAATGGAATCCCCGCCGCGCGGAAGAAATCTCCACTGGCGACACCGTAGTCTGCGACTCCAGTCTGCTTCTTATTGAGAGCGAAACGGTCCCATTCCTGGTCATTCGTGGGCGCGGGCTGGCCATTGAGAATCAAGAAGAGTCCATTGGGGAATCCATCCGCATCCGCTATCGGCAGCGCTCCGGTGGCCCCCGCGGACTGGACGCCGGGAATCGCTCGGACTCGCGCCAGCGCCTCGTTCAGAAACTGTGTCTGCTTTGCGATCTCGGTTTCGCTCAGCCCAAACGTGTGTGCAGCCTCAGACAGAGGAATCGAAAACTTCATAACCAGCAAGTTCTGACCGCTGAACCCCGGGTTTACCGAAATTAACTGCAAAAAGCTGCGGCCAAAAAGCCCCGCGCCCACGAGCAACATCAGTGTTGCGGCAATCTCGCCAATCACCAGAGCGCTGCGAGTTCGCTGGCTGCCTGCGCTGTAACCTCGCGAACCGACGCTCAGTGCGTCGTTCAGATCCACTCTGGCCGCACGGAGCGCCGTAAATAGTCCCAGACCCACGGCAACAATTAGCGTGGCTGCGAGAGTGAACCAAAGCACGATTCCGTTGACGGCGATGCCTTGCTGTCGCGGGAAATCGCCTGGCAGTATCGCGGGAAGCACACTCGTCGTCCATACGGCCAGCAAAACTCCGACCACGCCGCCTGCAACCGCGAGCACCAAGGATTCGGCAAGCAGTTGCTGAACCAAGCGGCCGCGGCCTGCGCCGAGCGCCGCGCGAACCGCCAATTCTTTGCGCCGCGCCGAAGTGCGCGCCAGCAAAAGGCCAGCGACATTCGCGCACGCCACCAAAAACAGCAAAATCACCGCGCCGAAGAGGGCGAGCAGCGTTCCGCGCACGGGTCCAACAATCTCATCTGCGAGCGGAGTGACTATGGCACCCGTCAGGAAATAATTAGGATTTTCGGTTTTGCCGTATTGCGCATGAATTCGGCGAGCGATAGTGTCCAGATCCGCGCGCGCTTGTTCGATGGTGACACCGTCGCGAAGGCGACCGATGCCTTCTCCGTCGTGCGCTGTGCGGCTCGTCCCCCAGCCGTAACGTTCCCACGCAGCCCAGGCTGCTACACCGTGAGGGAAATCGAATCCCTGTGGCATCACACCGATGACCGGATACACCGTTCCATTCATGGTCAAGCGAAACTGCGACAAATCTTCGGCTCCGCCGAGGTATCGCTGCCAGTAACCGTAACTCACGATCATCGCCGGAGCACCGTGCTCGACAAGTTCATCCGGCGTGAATGTGTGCCCGCGAAGAGGCTCGACACCGAGCACTTTGAAAAAATCCTGAGATACCAAGCCGACGTTCATGCGCATGGGTTCGCTTCCGCCGGAAACGGATTCCGGAATCGAGGCGAACATAGCCAGCGCGCTCAATGTGCGATTCTGCGCGCGAAAATCCAGAAAATTCGGATCGGCTGGGTGCGCTCGATGACCGCCTCCCTCCTGCTCATTGACGGTGACGATTTTCTGCGGATTGGGATACGGAAGGGGACGCAGCAGCACCGCATCCACAACCGAAAAAATTGCGGTGGACGCGCCGATGCCCAGCGCCAGCGTCAAAATAGCAACCACGGCGAATCCCGGATTTTTTGCCAATGTTCGGATACCGAAGCGCAAGTCTTGCGGAAAAGTGTTCATCGGTCCCTACCTCCGAATCGTGCAGGCACACCCCAAGCTCTCGAAAAATACGCCTGGGGATTTCCTGAAAAGACGCTCAGACGGTTTGCGTTTGCGCCCGCATCGTTTCTTCGACGATGCGCCCGTCAAACAAGTGAATCGAGCGGTCCGCCACACTCGCGAATCGAGGATCGTGCGTGACCATGCAGATCGTCGCACCCTCGCCGTGGAGTTGCCGCAAAAGATCCATTACCGCTTCGCTGTTCTTCGAGTCCAAGTTTCCGGTCGGCTCGTCCGCCAGCAGGATGGAGGGCTGGCCGACAAGCGCACGCGCTACGGCGACGCGCTGCTGTTGGCCGCCGGAGAGCTGCGACGGGTAGTGCTTCATGCGATGTGCCATTCCCACGCGCTCGAGCACTTGCTGGACGCGCTGCTTACGCTCCGCCGACGCCATGCTCCGGTAGGTAAGCGGGAGTTCGACGTTTTCGAACACGGTGAGGTCGCCGATCAAATTGAACGCTTGGAAAATGAAGCCAATCTCGCGATTGCGGATCCGTGTGCGGTCGGACAGCGACAGATTCGCCACCGGCTGGTTATTCAGCGTGTAGGCGCCATCCGTGGGCGAGTCGAGAAGCCCGAGAATCGAAAGCAAAGTCGATTTGCCGCAACCCGACGGGCCGGCGATCGACAGAAACTCGCCGACTTTGATCTCCAGGTGGACGCCGGCAAGGGCGTGCGTTTCGATTTCGTCGGTGAAAAAAACTTTTGTAACGCCGTCGAGGTGAATCAATGCTTTCGTCGTGCTGTCCATTCTCGCTCCTTCGCCAGCAAAGTGTCTTTAAACTCTAATTGATCCGAATCCGTTCAAAAGCATCGTAGGCAGACATGTCGGAAAGGATTACGACGTCTCCCACGTTCAGTCCTTTTAGGACCTGCACTTCACTTACCGACGTCTTACCAATCTCGACGTTAACGCGCACGGCTTCTTTACCGCCATTGATTTCCTTGAACAGGCCAATCGTGCTGTTTTGATCGCCGTGCACCGGGCGGCCTACATATAACACATTCGTCAACTTTTCAATCAGAACCGTTCCCTCCACGCTGAGGTTTGGCACGGCGCCCTCAGGCAGCGGACCATCCAAATGCACGTCCACGGTGCGTGTACCGTTCACGACCGCAGGATCGATGCGAATCACGTGGCCCGGAATGATGCCATTATGAGTGTCAATCGAAGCAGTCTGATTAAGCTGGATATTCCGCGCTTGCGTCTCCGCGATTTGCAGCTGCGCTTTCAGCTGGGAGGGTTGGGCAACCTTTGCCAGTTCGGTTCCCGGCGTCACTTCCTGGCCCACTTCCACGGGTAGTTCCTGCAACACGCCGTCAATACCTGGCCGCACTCTCAACTGGTCGACCTGGTGCGCGTAGAGCTGCTCCTGCGCCTTATCTTGGTCGATCGTGGCTTGCTGCACGGCCATTTGCTCCTGCATGGAGGCCGCGAACGTATCGACCTGCTTCTGGGCCAGATCGTTTTGCGCTTTCAATTCAGTCGCTGCGACCAGGGACTTATCGTAGTTGATTTTCGGGCCCACGTTTTGCTTGTACATGTTTTCGTCGGCGTCCGATTGCATTTGCGCCACGTGATATTGCGAACGAATCCCAGCTGCAGTCGAGCGCAGCGCCATGAGGTTATTTTGCAATGTCGCTTTTAAGTTCTTGTATTGGGCTTCCGCGGATATCAGTTGGTATTTCGCTCCCAAGTATTGCTGCTCAAGCTGAGGGTTGCTGAGGACCAGGATTACGGTATCGGCTTTCACCTTTGTTCCCGCCAGCATCAACCGCTGTTCCACGCGCCCCTCGGTAATGGCCGGTATGATTCTCGTGGTTTCCGGCACCAGCGTGCCGAGCCCTTGAACTTCGATCGTCATGTCGCCACGCTTAACGGTTCCAGAGTCTCCCGCCCAAATGACCGAACCGTCCACCGACGGTGGTGCAGGCTTGAGCCGCGAAAGTCCGTACGTGACCAATGGCAGCAGAATCAGAATGATGGCAATATATATAATTCGACGAATTCGTTTTTTCCGTTTTACTTCTGGCCGTTGTATATCCAAGTCAATTCTCCTCGTCTACCCCACATAACCGCAATTCGGATACCGTCATCCTTCCGCGGTTAAATCTTTCATCCTGTGTGGATTATGGACATTATACACCGAATCAACGGGCTCTGCACGCCCGATAGTGGGACTCGAGCGTCCCACTAGCGAACACTCCGCCCTGTGCGTTCCAGAGCTGACAAGCTATGTCGAGCGCCCTTTGTCCGATCTCGTGGGCACGAGACTCAAAGGGCCAAGGGCTGCAACTTTGACCGAGTTCGCGTGTTTATTGTTTAAGGTTAGGCTTGCCCGCAACCAGAGTTCTGCGCCGCGCCGGCATCATCGCGCTGATACTGTGTGCAGTCAGGCGCTATCCAAAACGAAAGATTTAGCATCTAAGGCCGAAGCGATTTAGTTTCTTCGGGGAAG
>DASYYI010000232.1:0-9648 GCA_035933995.1 Candidatus Acidiferrales bacterium
GTGCTGTTGTCGATTTCCTGAACCAGCCCATAAACGGTGATCAGCGCAGCGACGCGCCGCAGCACGTATCCCACGGCGCCCTCTCCTGTCGCGGCGGCAAGCGCGTCCAGTTTCTGGGGGCTTATGCACGCATCCGCCAGAAGCGGGGCGATCTGGTAGGGCTCGGCGATATTGTGGCGCTCAAGCCAATTAGTAATTTTTTCCTCACGGTCGCTGAAGTCGAGAGGGTCGGATGACTGCTTTTCCGTGGAAGCGGTTTGCTTCATGGCTTCCTGTTCGAATTGCAACATCGTAACGCGCTGGGCCTCCGAGAAGGAGTGCTGAAGAAGCTTGAGGCTGGCAGCGCGGACATTCTCCATCGCTTCCATAAGGGTTTGTGCCGCGCGGCGCGCTGCCGCGGCGGGATTGTTCAGCTCATGGGCAAGCCCAGCAGAAAGTTTCCCGAGCGCCATGAGCTTCTCCTGCTGGGTTTCCATGCGCGTGACTTCGCGGATGCGGTCGGACATCAGGGCGACCAGACGCTGGCCCAGCACCGGCATGCGCTGCAGCATTTCCGGGAAATATTGTTTGTGGAGGCGAAGCAATCGCGAGGGCAAAACCGCGCGGGCCGTGCCGCGGACCTGCGTGAGACGCGAAAAAGGAAGCAGGCCGGTAACCTGGCCAGCGGACGCAATGAGCACTGGCGAGCCAGGGTTATCCACACGCTCAAACTGGATTTCGCCCTCGAGAATCACGTTCAGATACTCCACCGGGTCACCGGGCCGCGCGAAAACTTGACCGGCGTGGAAGGTTATCTCATCCATTCGCGTGGCCAGCCATTCCAGATCCTCGGCGGGCAGATCCGCGAAGACCGAGATCAAGCGCAAGCCCGCCACAAAGCGGGCAGTCTGTTCGGCGTTTTGCTGTTCGCTCATCTCACACCGTACTCAAATACTGATGCACGAATTGCACTGCATTGGAACCCTCTCCCACGCCGGAGGCGACGCGCTTGATGGAACGGTACCTCACATCGCCCGCCACGAAGATACCAGGGACGCTCGCTTCCAAGAGCCACGGATCGCGCTCGAGCGGCCACTCTTTCGGAGGCTTGCCGTCGCGCATCAGGTCCGGTCCCGTAAGAAGAAAGCCCTTTTCATCGCGTTCGATCACCCCCGCGAGCCACTCGGTGCGCGGCAAGCCGCCAATAAAGATGAACAACGAATGCGTCGCGATTTTTTGGCTTTCCCCGGTCGTCGAGCAGCGAATCGTGATGGCTTCCAGGTGCTCTTGGCCGAAGACCTCGACAACCTCTGAGTTGACCTCCACGTGGATGTTTTCGGTCTTGCGAATCTGGTCAATCAGATATTGCGACATGGTGCTTTGCAGCGAATTACCGCGCACCAGCATGACCACCCGCCGGGCGTACTGTGAAAAAAACATCGCCGCTTGCCCCGCGGAATTTGCCCCACCCACGATGTGAACGTCCTTGCCCCGGCAGGACGCAGCTTCGGTCATGGCCGCGCCATAATAGACGCCGGCGGCTTGCACACGGTCCATTCCCGGGACGTCGAGTCGTCGGTAAGAGACACCTGTGGCGATGATCAGCGCTTTCGCGCCGATTTCCGTGCCATCGGCAAGAGCCACAAACTTTGAGCCCGCTTCGACGCGCAGCCGGGTTACTTCCTGCGGCGTGAGGATCTCCACGCCAAAACGCCGGGCTTGCGTCACGGCCCGCCGGGCAAGATCTGCACCGCTCAGGCCCGAGGGAAAGCCCAAATAGTTCTCGATGCGTGAGCTCATGCCTGCTTGCCCGCCCGGCGCGTCCCGTTCGACCATCACTGTGCGCAATCCTTCCGAAGCGCCGTAGACCGCCGCAGCAAGGCCGGCCGGGCCGCCGCCAACGATCAGCAGGTCATAGAAGGAAGTTTCCGCTCGCGTGCGCAATCCCAGCCGCTCAGCGATTTCCAGAGTTGTGGGATCGGAAAGAGAGGTTCCGTCCGAAAACAGAACCACCGGAAGCTTTCCCGCTTCGCCTCCTGCGGCGCTCAGAGCTTCGCGGGTTTCCGCGCTCTTCTCGGCGTCCTCAGCGTCGAGCCAGTGGTACGGCACCTGATTGCGCGCCAGGAAGTCTCGCACGGCGTAGGAACGAGGAGACCAGCGATGTCCCAGTACGCGTACTCCCGAAAATGCCGGCCGGTAGGACGCCTGCCAGTCTTCCAGCAGGTCGTCCAGCACCGGGTAAAGGTGCTGCTCGGGCGGGTCCCACGGCTTCAACAAGTAGTGTTGAATTCTCGCTTCGTTGATGGCTTGGATGGCGGCATCCGTGTCCGCATACGCTGTCAGCAGGACGCGGCGCGCATCCGGGTAAATATCCATGGCGCGCTGGATAAATTCAACGCCGCTCATCTCCGGCATGCGCTGGTCGGCGAGCAAAAGGCTGACCGCTTCGCTGCGCCTTTTCAGTCCCCGGAGCGCGTTGAGCGCAGCAGAGCCGGAGTCGGCGCGCAATACGCGATAGTGCTCGGCGTAATGCTTGCGCAGGTCTCGCTCGACCGCCCGCAATACCTCCGCGTCATCGTCAACGGCCATCAGCACCGGTTTAGCCATGCTGCTTCCGCGCTCGTCTCCGTTCCTCTGGATTTGCCCGCTTCTACTTTACACTTCGCTTGGGTTGGATGCACGGGCGCGCTAGGAGATTCGCGGCGACCGCTCGCCCCCTGTTGCCTGAGGAAGGTAAGGGGCCGAAGCCATTGAGGTATGGCGACCAGCTATCCGGTCCGTTATGGGCCTGGCAGTGACAAATCTCACACGTGAGCGAACAGGTGGAAACAGGTGCAGCCGATCAGCATGCCGATCGCGGAGCCAGCTAATACGTCGCTGAGGAAATGCATTCCCAGGATGATGCGCGATAGTGCAATGCTCGCAGCAACCACCAGGAGGGGAGCCTGGAATTCCGGATAGAAGGAGCCGAGGACGAACGCTAGCGCAAAGGCAGTGATTGAATGCCCCGAAGGAAACGAAAACTGATCCGGAGGCAAAATGGCGGCCCAGCAGTGCGGCTCGATCTCACAGGGTCTTTTTCTGTGGCTGACGCGCTTCAAGACAACAAACAGCGCCGTTCCGCCCAAAACCGCAAGTCCCGCCGAACCGAAGGCAACGAAACGCGCAGGACCGCCGAACAAGAGCAATACAACTCCGGTGAGATACCAGAGCCAGCCGTCGCCTAGGCGGGTGGCAACAATCATGAATAAACGAAACCAACGAGGGGCAGGCCAGCGGTTGACCCGGCGCATCAGACGATAGTCGCTCAACTGAATCCGGTTCCACACAGTTCGGGCCACTGTCATGTCCATTCCTCCACCGCAGGTTTCGGAGAATCGAACCAATCGGGGCGCCTGCGGATTTCGGGACTGTCGAGAATCCTGCCGGCCCAGAGGCGGCCGAATGCGGACTCGCTGCAATAATTCAGGAATGTGACCGCCGGAATCAGCGGGGCTAGGGGTGCCAGAAGCGCGGTCCAAGCTTTCTCGCGCATCATCTCCAATGCGATTAAGAAAACGTCCCGAGTCAGTTTTTGAAAGTTCCCGGATTCTCCTCGAACTTGACCGCTACCCATGCGTAAGCACGCGAAGAATTCATCCTTGTCGCGCGCGCCGATGACCTCCGTATACGTCGTGCCGAGGGATGCGAGGACATGTCCGTCGCTGCCACCGATCCCGATCTTGTTCCACTGATTCGCGAGGCGTGCGGAATTCACATTCTGTTCCGCGAGCATGTGGCCGTTCCGCGTCTCGATGGCCGGAAAATATTCCTCAAACCAGCGGAAGTCGTCTCGCAGACGCGGGCCGGTAAGGCCTGAAAACACGTGATTGATGCTGAAGAAGAGTCGGCGCTCGGTCAGATACATGAGCAATCCGACAAGATCGTTGCGTCGCTGCTGAAGCTGAATATGTTGCCGTTCAGTGATGTCGTAAACGCCGATGTGCGCGAGCGTACCGCTGGGCATGCGGCAAGAAACTTCTTCGCTGATAAAAAAATCGCGATGTCGTCGCAATGCTTCCGCGCCTTCAATCGAATCGTGGTCGGTCAGCGTAAACAGATTCATGCCGCGCCCGCGCAGCGTCGCGAATACTGCTTCGGGAGCGCTGTAGCTTTCGCGGCAAACACTGCTGAAAATGGGCACGGTGCACAGGCCGGAATGATAGGAGTGGACATGCAAGTCGCACTTCACGATTTCCAACGTAGGACAATTACGTTAAGCGCTGATGACAGCCGCGATAAAGTTATGAAACAAAAATAATTTAACTCTTGCGGCACAGTAACAGAATTTTAATCTGCCTGTGCTGCATGCACACGTTTGTCCCTGCCATGATCGTTCGCTTATGCAGAGAATTGAATTCGCCTATTTCGACGCGGGCGGGGGCCACCGCGCAGCGGTCACGGCTGTCGACACAGTCATCCAACAGAAACAACGCCCGTGGGATATCCATTCCATGAATCTTCAGGAACTCCTCGACGAGATCGACATCCTCAAGAAATATGCGGGAATTCGAATCCAGGATTTCTACAACGCCATGCTGCGAAAGGGATGGACGCTGGGGAGCACGGAACTGATGAGAGTACTGCAACTCGCTATCCGCGCTTACCATCGGCCCATTGTCCGAAAACTTGAGGCCTATTGGAGGGAAACCCGGCCCGATATGGTCGTTTCGTTTGTTCCACACTTTAATCGCGCGCTCTGCCAAAGTTATCACAGCGTGTTTCCACGCAGACCATTCGTAACGATTCTCACCGATATCGCTGACTATCCTCCGCATTTCTGGATCGAGCGCCAGCCGCAGTATTTTGTGTGCGGTTCGGACCGTGCCGTCGCCCAGGCACGCGCCATGGGCCACGCCCCTGATTTCATTTTCCGGTCCTCGGGAATGATTGTTCATCCGCGTTTCTATGCTCCTCAACCTGACGACCGCTCTGGTGAGCGCGAGCGGCTGGGGCTGTTTCGCGATTTTCCGACAGGCATGGTGCTTTTCGGAGGGTATGGAAACCGGGTGATGCTTGAAATCGCCGATCGCTTGGACAGTTCCGGACTTGAGCTGCAATTGATTTTGATCTGCGGCAAGAATTTGGAGCTTGCGAAAATGTTGCGCGAACGAAAATCCCGGTTGCGCTATTACGTCGAGGGATTCACGCGCGAAGTTCCCTATTACATGCATCTTTCGGACTTTTTCATCGGCAAACCCGGTCCCGGCAGCATTTCCGAAGCACTCATCAAATCCTTGCCGGTGATCATCGATTGCAATGCTTGGACGCTTCCGCAGGAACGTTACAACGCACGGTGGGTGCGCAAGCACGATGTGGGCTTGGTGTTACCGCACTTCCGCCACATCGTTCCCACTGTAAAAGAGCTCTTGCAGCCCGAAACATTTGCACGATGCCGTGAAAACGCGAATCGTGTGCGGAATCGCGCAGTATTTGAAATCCCCGAATTCCTCGATCGCATCCTGGCGGCGTCTTTCGTTTGACACCGTTGCCGCCCTCGTAAAATCCACCTAGGTGTCGCTCGTCTGTTCGTAATCGCTCCGTACTAGCGGGCTTCTCTGATCGCCAGATAGAAGGCCAAATATCGCAAGAAGGGGTAGTGGGTCAGTTTGAATTTTCTTGATCGTGACACAAAGAGTCAAAATTCAAACTGACCCAACACTCAAGAAAGTGGTGCCATTTACTTGCTCTCGCTTTGGGTGTATGTTGCCCCTCCCCAACCAATAGATCCCAAGGAGTGGAATCATGGCTGCCGGACCCACGGAATTGCAACACGGAGCGGTAATCACGCGTGAGGCACACGTAGCTCTGCGCGATCTGAAGGCATTAGTGGATCTCGCAACGAACGAAATTCACGCCGCCGAGCTTGAGACGATAGGTTGGGCAATTGGCCGCACGCCTGGAGACAGTCCCCGGCGAACGTTGCTCGCTGCCGCGGAGACGCTGCGCTCCCCGAAGTTCGAATCTGCCCTACGGGAAGCCCGCGCGAAGATGGAAACTGCCGTGGCATGGCATTTGCCCAAGCGAAAAGCGGCGAACTCGCACTAGGTCGACGGAAGAACGAACTTCATCCCTGCTGCGATCAACTGAGTGACACTCGTATGGTTGGTATCATCGCACGGTCACGTCTGGTTCCATAACATTCCCGGCCCTTTTCTCTTGCGGTGGATTCTGCATGCGCTGGACGGGACTGGTAGTAAGACCGGTTGCCGGGTCAGGAATCCGAGGATCGGTCAGGGAGTTCCCTTAACGCTTGCAGTGCTCCGCCCCACGCAATCACTTCGTCGGCCATTAAATGCACGGCCTTGTCGTGCTGTTCGTGCGGTTTAAAGGTTGTGAAATTCTCGAAGTCGGCAAACAGCGAAAGGGCCACCTGCGCTCGCACGTCCGCAATCTCGATTTCGCCCATCACCAACCTCAAGTTTTCCACCGCCCGGACTCCACCAGCTCCGCCATATCCGACAAATCCCGCCGCTTTGTTGTTCCATTCGTGGAAGAGAAAATCGATCGCGTTCTTCAATGCCGCCGAGGTGGCATGGTTGTACTCGGGGGTGACGAATATGAAGGCGTCAAGTGAGGCAATTTTCTCACTCCAATTGTTCGTGTGCGGCTTGCTGTAGTGATGCATCCGGGGTGGTACGGGCTCATCTAGGAGCGGCAACTTGTAGTCCTCGATGTCGACAATCTCAAACTCCGCATCCTTGCGGCCTTTGAGGATATCGTGCACCCACTCTGCCACGGCCGCGGCTTTCCGTCCCGGTCGTGTACTGCCGACGATGATTCCGATTTTCAGCATCTTCCTCGTCCTCCATTCCGGCGCAGTGAACCAACGGTCCAATACAAGAATTCACCCAGGGGTTGTCGGCACAAGATGTGGCTAGGCCGCCAAAGCCCCAAAGATCGACCGCTTCCTCGTACTCATCGGTGCACCACACGCGAGTCCGGTGCGCTGGATGACACCGAGACAGTGAGGATGCGATCAACAGAAAAAGCCCCCGCCCCTCGAATGATGAGAAAAGCCACAATCGCGAGTACCAGCAGGTGAAACTCAAATCCCTCGCCCTTCTGAGTGCCGGTCCAGTTCATGAAGAACCCGAAGGCACGATGCACAGTCATAATTGCTACCAGCATGTTCACACCAATCCCGAACGCTGCGATTCGAGTGAGGAATCCGACGATGAGTCCAATCCCACCGAAGAACTCAGCCGCGATTGCCAAGAAGGCCAGGGGAGCAGGAATATGCAACAAGCCAGTGAAAAAACCCATCGTACCTGCGAATCCGAAGCCTCCGAACCAACCCAACATCTTCTGCGCGCCGTGCGCGAAGAAAACAACCCCCAGCACTAGTCTCAGAATCGACGTCGCGGCGCTATCATCTGTGGCGTATAGTCGACGAATCATTTCTTCACCTCCCATGCGTTGGTCGAATTCTCTTTGGCTCTCAATAGGGCCACTTATCTCGACATCAAGATAGATGCGCCATCCTGTTCCCATGATTCATGGTATTGCTGGTAATATTCTGTAGTCCATATAGCTCGATATCGAGTATTATTTGCGATATTGCTGAGATCAAACGGAGGCGCGTGCGTTGGCGATTCCCGTCTCAAGTCGTAGAAGTGAAGCGGCAACCCACGTCTGGCTCGTACTTTGGAAGGCCGCCCGCGCGATCGGGCAGAACGCAATGCGAAGCGTGTCCGCGCTGGGCCTCGGCCTTTCCGACTTTGCGGTATTAGAAGTGCTACTGCACAAGGGGCCACAGGCGGTGAATGTCATCGGAAAGAAGGTTCTGCTCACGAGCGCTTCGATCACCGCCGCAGTAGACCGCCTGGAATCGAGGAAACTGGTCCAGAGGAGAGCCGACTCGAAGGACCGACGCAGCCGGATCGTTCAACTCACAAAGACGGGTCGACATTTAATCGAACGAGCCTTCCAGAAACACGCCATGGACATGGAGGAAACCATGGCCGTATTGAGACCAGTCGAGCGAGTGGAACTGATCCGTCTGCTAAAGAAAGTAGGGATGTGGGCAGCCGCACGACTCGATGACAAACAATGACACATTAGGACTAACTTGACCTTGGAAGCTCATAAGCTCGTTCCGGTGATTCACGATCGAAACGCCAATTCGCTCAGAATCGCGATCTCAAGCTTCATCGGAATTGACAGCGCCCAGACTGTGCGCGCCGCGAGCATGAATATCCCGCCCCTTGCAGATAATGCCGTGCCCAACGCAGAGCGTTGCCTTCAGGCGAAAGGTAGAAGTGGGGGGACAGCTGCACTTGGATGACCACGTCGGACGCCGAGGAGTGGTTTATGACAAAAGCCCAGCACGAGGTTTTTGAAGCTCTCAATCCTTTCTTCGAAGTCGTCATGGAAGGCTTACGCGGACTCGTCGATGGCGACCATTATTTCGATACGATTTCCGAAGACGCGTTCTTCGAGTTCCGCCATCACTTCCCCGGTTGGCCTCTGACAATTCTAGGCCGGTGCTAAGGGACTTAAGCGAATCGGTTCCTTTCGCATGAGTCAAATCGACGCTTTGCTGAAGGGGGTACGATTTGCGGGCCAAGGTTGTCAGTAGCGACGTCGAGGCGTACCTTATGCTGCGGGATTGTCCCGAAGGATGCCAGACGGAGAGATGATGAGTACCCCAGAATCATTCGTCAAAACAAGCCAAGAGTTGCGTTTGAAAAGTAATGGCCCGCGTGGAGCGAGCCTCACGGAAGTTTTCTGCGGGTCTCACATTCGAAAGGCGAATACAGCAACAAAAAGGAGATATCACATGGCTACTATCACGACGAAAGACGGAGCGGAGATTTACTACAAGGACTGGGGCACAGGGCAGCCGATCGTGTTTTCGCATGGCTGGCCACTGACCGCGGACGACTGGGATGGGCAGATGCTGTTCTTTGGCCAGCGTGGGTATCGCGTGATTGCGCACGACCGGCGCGGTCATGGACGCTCCAGCCAAACGTGGGACGGCAATGAAATGGATACGTATGCGGATGATCTCGCTGTGTTATTCGAAAAGCTTGATCTCAAGGATGCCATCATGGTTGGGCACTCGACCGGCGGCGGCGAAGTCGCTCGGTACTTGGGTCGCCACGGCGCCAAGCGCGTTTCCAAAGCGGTGCTGATCAGCGCCGTGCCGCCGCTCATGTTGAAAACGGAAAAGAATCCTACCGGCGCGCCCCTCTCGGTCTTCGATGGCCTCAGAGCGGCGCTCGCTGCCAACCGGCCGCAGTTCTACAAGGACATTACCATGCCGTTTTACGGATACAACCGCCCAGGCGCAAAGATCTCTGAGGGCATCCGAGAGCACTGGTGGTTGCAAGGCATGATGGGAGGCATGAAGGCGCATTACGATTGCATTAAGGCGTTTTCGGAGACCGACTTCACCGAAGACCTCAAGAAGATCGACATCCCCGTGCTGGTGATGCACGGCGACGACGACCAGATTGTGCCTATCGTCGCTGCAGGTCCCCTGTCCGCCAAACTACTGAAGAAAGCCACGCTCAAAGTCTATCCGGGCTTTCCGCATGGCATGCCCACGACCAACGCTGACCAAATCAACGCCGACATGCTCACGTTCTTCAAAGGCGCAGCGACCAGCACGTCAGCATGATGGAG
>DASYYI010000264.1:0-20760 GCA_035933995.1 Candidatus Acidiferrales bacterium
GGAAATATTTTTGCGCGGGCCGTACTCGTCGCGGCCTCTTCGTGCATCTAAAGGTTTTGGCCGTAACTCTTCAGGAGTCGCGCAGCGGGGTAGTGGGTCAGTTTGAATTTTCTTGATCGTGACACAAAGAGTCAAAATTCAAACTGACCCAATACTCGCAGCGGCGATTTATTTGGGAATTGAGTGAACCTGTCTTACACTGTTGAATCTTAGCTCTTCGCATGATTCGCCTTCGTAACGCATATCGAATTCGGGCTGTCACTGCCGCGCTCCCCGCGGCCAGCGTATGTTTGGCGGGAATCTGTCTGGCTGGGATATGCCTGGCGGGAACGGGGCAGTCGTCTCCCTCCAATGCGTCCAACGTACCGCCTGTTCTGCAGGCCATGCAGCAGGAACTCCAGCGCACAGTCACAGCTTACGGCAAAGCCGATCCTCCGGCATATTTCGTGGCTTACACGGTGAACGACGAGGAAAATGTCAATGTCTCGGGCTCCAACGGCGCGCTGCTTTCTTCCAGCGACACGCGCAATCGTTGGCTCGAAGTTCAGACGCGCATCGGGGACTATAACCTCGACAACACACACAAGATTGAAGGCCGCGAACCTGCCTGGACCAGTCCTGGAACGCAAGCGACGCTCGATGACGACATTCCTGTGCTGAGTCGCGAAATCTGGCGCGAAACGGACCGTCAATATCGCGCCGCTGTCGAAGCGTTTATCGCCGTTCAGACCAGCAAGGAAGTGCAGGCGCAATCCGCCGAACAGCGCGCGCCGGATTTTTCCCATGAACAGCCGCACGTGTCCATCAGCCCAGCGGTTTCGTTTCATGTGGACCGCAAACCGTGGGAGGAAAAAGTCCGCAAGTACACTGCGGCATTTAGCGCGTCACCCGCGGTGCTGAACTCCATCGTCACCTTCACGGCCGGTGCGACAAATCAATATTTCGTGAATAGTGAAGGCTCCAAGCTGGCGTTCGGCCAGATTCGCTACCGCCTCGAATTATTTGTGCAAGGGAAGGCGCCGGACGGCATGGACTTGGAGCGCTACGCGAATTTCGACTGGGTGGATCCGTCAAAAGCGCCCACCGAAGCCGCCGTCATGAATCAGATTCGTATACTGAGCGGCCAGATGGCCGCGTTGCAGAAGGCTCCGCTCGTCGAACCTTTCGCCGGGCCCACGCTTCTCACCGGCCGCGCCGCCGCCGTCTTCTTTCACGAAGTGCTTGGGCATCGCCTGGAAGGCTTCCGCCAGAAGGATGCGAGCGAAGGGCAAACTTTCACCAGCAAAATTGGGCAACCGATTCTTCCCGATTTCATTACCGTGCGCGACGATCCCACCACCAAGGAAGTCCGCGGGGAAGTGCTCCTCGGCTACTATCCCTTTGACGATGAAGGCGTGCCGGCGCAAAACGTCACGCTCGTCGATCATGGCATCTTGAAAAACTTCCTGATGAGCCGCTCCCCGTTGATTAATTTCCCGCATTCCAACGGCCACGGCCGCCGCCAACTCGGCTTCCAGCCCATCGCGCGCATGGGGAACACCATCGTCGAAAGCGACAAGACCATGACCAATGCCGCGCTGCGCCGGCGTTTCATCGAGGAAATTCGCAAGCAAGGCAAGCCTTTTGGCCTTCTGATTGATGATATCGCCGGAGGCTTTACGTTCACCGGACGTGCCCAGCCGCAAGCTTTCCAGGTGCAACCGTTGATCGTCTACAAAGTTTTCCCCGACGGCCGTCCCGACGAGCTGGTTCGCGGCGTGAACATCGTTGGTACGCCGCTGATTTCCATCACGAAAATTATCGCCACGGGTGATACGCCGGAAGTCTTCAACGGCTATTGCGGCGCGGAATCGGGCTCCGTACCCGTCTCTGCGGTGGCGCCGGAAATCTTGATTTCGGAGATGGAAGTCTCGAAGAAAGAATCTTCCACGGATACGCCTCCAATCTTGCCGCCGCCCGCGCATGACCCGCTGTCCAAGGAACCCGCACAATGACGCCGCGCCCCGCAATTCAAATTGAGCACATCGGCCGCTTCTGGCGCGTCCCGCTCAACATTATCGTCGCGGCCATGGTGGCGCTCGCTCTGTTTGGCGCGCTTCCCGTCCGCGCGCAGAGTGACCCACAGAGTGACAACGACCACACCCTTCAGGCCATGCAGGACGAAATGGCGCGCAACGTGGCTCGGTTGCAATTGCCCGGCCAGTTGAAGCCCTTTTACATCGAATATCGCGCCCTGGATGTCGATATTCGCAGCATCACCGCGTCCTTTGGCACGCTCATTTCCAGCTCCCACACGCGCAACCGCTTCATGTCCGTGGGTGTTCGCGTCGGCGACAATCAACTCGATAGCTCCAATTTTATTACTCAGAATGGTTTTCAGGGTTTTCTCGGTTCCACGGGCCAAGTAGGGATTGACCGCGATTATAAGTCCTTCCGTCAGGACCTTTGGCTCGCCACCGATCAGGCTTACAAGGAAGCTCTCGTCCAGTATTCCAACAAGAAAGCATTTCTGAACAGTCTTGCGCGGCCTCCTGAGATTCCCGATTTTTCAAAAATCGGCCAGCCGGTCGTGGATATTCAGCCGCTGATGAATTCAGACTGGACTTCGCGCAACTGGGAAAATGAAGCGCGTGAAGCCTCTAAATCTCTGCGGACTTTTCCGGATCTCTACGGCTCGCGCGTACACTACTATCTCGTTTACACCACCTATTATCTTCTGACCAGCGAGGGCACCAAGCTTCGCATTTCGCACAGCGTTGCCGGTATCGAAGCGAGCCTCGACACGCAAGCCACTGACGGCATGCCGCTCCACAATTTCTATTCCAGCTATGCCGCTCAGCCATCGGACTTGCCGCCACCGGACAAAATCAGCACGGCTCTGGCGCATACAGCGACGCAACTCGAACAACTTCGCGTTGCTCCCAACGTCTCGGACTATGAAGGCCCGGTTCTTTTCGACGCGACCGCCGCCGGGTCTGTCCTCGCACAAGCCCTCGAACCTTCGCTTTCCGGCGCGCGTCCGCCCCTTTCGAGCGTTCCTGCCTTCGATCAAATGTTGCAGCAGATGGGTGGGAGCAGTGAATGGTCTGGCCGTGTGGGTACCCGCGTGCTCCCGCTCAATGTTTCCATCACGGATGATCCGTCGGCGAAGGATTTTCAGGGCCAGCTGCTCTTCGGCGGTTACGACGTCGATGATCAGGGCGTCCGCGCCCAGCGCGTCAACGTCGTCGAAAATGGCATACTGAAAAATTTACTGATGTCGCGGCGCCCTGGCCCTGATTTCTTGGAATCCAATGGCCACGCGCGCTCCGCGTTGCTTTCACCCCCAGAACCAGAACCCACAAGCAGCAATTTGTTTTTCCAAGCGGCGAATACCGTCAGTCCCGCGGACTTGCGCAAGAAGTTTATTGACCTCTGCAAAACAAACGGCCAGCAGTGGTGCCTGGAAATCAAGCGCATGGATAATCCCGCGCTTTCCGCGCAGACGCAGCAGGATTTCTCTGACATTATTTCCGGGCTTGCCGACGGGCTGGCCGGCGGCGACCGCCTGCCGCTTCTTGTTTATCGCGTTTACGTCTCTGACGGCCACGAGGAACTCGTCCGCGGCTCGCACATCAAGGGCCTGGATCTCCGCGGGTTTCGCACCATCGCCGCGATCGGCAATGATTCCACGGTTTTCAATTTTATGCAGAACGCGCAGCAGGGACTCGGCGGCACTGCTCTTGCCACGTTCGGTTCGGTCGAGAGCGGCATTCCCAGTTCCATCGTTGCGCCGTCATTGCTTCTCGAAGATGTCGAGGTTCGCGGATTCCACGGCGAGCCGCGCCGCTTGCCGCTCTTGCCCGTCCCACAGTTGCCGCAATAGCGCCCCCGTCTCTCGCTCTATTTCATCTCCGCGAGAATTTCTCCGTTGTCATTCAAGCTCACTTTGTCAGGTTGAAACGGAAGCGCGATTCGCAACGACGTGCTCGGTCTGTCGATCTTCATCCAGCCGATAATTCCGGATTTGCCTTTTACGTGAATATAGACGGGAAGCGTGTCTTTCCATCCCGCGGGCACTCCCGATTGCGTCACGGTGCCGTCCACCTCCCACTTGTTGTCAGGCAACGGCTTCACCGCGTAGTCAAAGTGATATTGCGCAATTCCCGTTCCGTAAACGTATTCGTTGAAGAACCAATCCATTCGATGGTTCTGGTCGATGTCCATGTACGGCGCCATGTGGCGCTCGACCACAGCCTTGAAATCTTCGGTTGACGCGGCCTTGCCGGCGAAGCTCTTTGTGAAATCCTGCATCAAGCCCTTGAATTGCTCGTCAGGCGATTTGCTTCTAGGGTCGTAGAGCATCGCCCGCAACATTTCCAGCACATATCCACCCTTTTCGTAGACAACCGTGTCGTATCCTCCCGGCGCCTGCGAAGATCCTAACCGCTGTCCCATCCAAACAGGTCCAAGGTCCTCGTAGCGGTGGCCGAAATTATTGCGGCTGAACAAATCTTCCCTGTCTCTGTGCAACCGGTCGAGGTATTGCTTTGGGCCGTCTCGGAATTCCACGTAAAGATTGCCGGAAAATTGCGCGAATCCCTCCGAAAGCCACTGATCGTGGTAACTTTTCCATCCGATTTCGTGGCCCCACCACTGGTGCGAAACTTCGTGGGCGCGAAAGAAATCGCTGATGCGAATCTGATCCGTCACGCCCAGTTCGTGCCTCTGCGTTTCATCCAAGAACGACAGCACGGAAAGATACAGCAGCATCGGCCATCCTTGCCCGTAGCTGTACGGAATATTGGTCACGGCCAGTCGCTGGAATGGGAAGGGCCCAAAGTAATCCTGAAACACGCGCAGATTATTCCCGATTTCGATTCCCGTTGTTTTGATCGCCGCTGCGGGATCCAAATTTCCAACGGGAGCCCTCCCCATTTGGACGCTGCTTAGAAAATCATCCGCATTCCTGTTCCCGTAAATCTGCACGTCGACATTGCCAACTTTCTCGTCATAAATCTTGTAGTCGCCGTAGGCAAATCCGGAAACCGCCTGCGGCATCGGGCTTTTCCAGTGCGTCACCGTCGAGTCGCCCGCTGTGTTTTCGCTGATCTTATCGCCGGTCGCGACCAGCGTGAGTTTCTTGGGTGTGTGGAACGTCATGTCGAAATCGGCCCGCGTGGCGAACTCATCGGACACACCCGGGTACCATCCGTAGCTCGGGCAAAAGTAATTTCCGGTGCCTACTTTCTGAATCAGATGCTTGCCCGCATATTCGAACGTGAGCGTTGCCGTTTTCGCTTGCTGCGTTGCGGCAGGCAGAACCACGGCGACATAGTCACCGTACGTCGGATAGCGATCTTTTGGATCGCGCGGCTGAAAAAATGGCAGCATCGCTCCGGTTTCGTCTTTTACTTCACTGACGCGTAAATTTGGACTCAGTTCGAATACCAGCACGCGCGCGCCATTCTTCTGATATTGCAGATTCACCTTGGTTGTCGCGCTCAGATCAGCGCCGCCCGTGACTGTGGCGTCGATTTGATATCCATGCACCGCAAAAACATCTTTGCTCGTGGGCTGTTCATAAGCCTGATTTGCAGTCGCATTTCCCGCGGGAAAACTCATCCACGTGTCGAAGAGCAGCGCCGGGCTCCCTCGCGACTCGTAACGGCCCACGCTAATTTCCTCGGGTTCCAACGCGTCGTAACGCGCCAGCACCCATCCGTCGCTGTTTGTTTTCACGTCCGCGGCAAAGTAAGCCGTCTGTTTGTGATCTTGATCGAGCACGCCTTCGAACACCCGCGGCACAATTTCCGCGTCCAGGTCCTCCCGCGCGCGTTGTCGGCTGTTGTAGAGATTCCCAAGGTCAGCGGTGGGCCCGTTCGTCCATTTCACCTGTTTGGCGACTTGATCGAATGTATCGTCGGTGAAGCTGAACGTTGCTTCCGTGAAATCCATGTTCAGCGTCTTTTGTTTCGTTAAGAGGTCGAGTTGCTGCGCTTCGAGCGCAGTCGGCGGTGCAATCTCGATGGTCCCGCGCCCTTTGAAGGCTGCTCCGAAAACAACCCCAGCGGCTCGCTGTGAAAATGAGATCGATCCGTCCTTGAGCGTGATGCGAATGCGATCATGCACAATCGTTACGCCCTCGACGCTGGCAGTTTTCTCCGAATCAAACGAAGTTTGCGACACCGCGTTCCATGTGGCGGCTGCATCCTGCGCGCCGGCGTTTTGTGCCCTGACTCCTAGTGGTGCTACACACACGAAGCAAAAGATTGCAGATTGCAGCAAAGCGCGAAGCAAGCACCGTCGAGGAACCTGCATCATCGGGCTCTCCCAAGAAAAACTGCCCAATTCTATACAAATGGGAAGTGAAAGAAAGAGTAAAGTGTGAAGGTGTTATCGTGGCTTCACGGCAAAGTTACGGATCCAAAGTAATGAACGTGACTTCCGGCCGGCACAGGAACCGCACAGGCAGATTCGACATGCCCATTCCGCGGTTGACGTACATGCGCGAGCCCTTTTCTTCGTGCCAGCCCTCCAAAAATCTCCCGCTCCCTAGCAGCAGCCAAAACAGCTTCACAAATGGTATCCGCACCTGTGCCGTGCTCAGACTCCATTAATAAATTGATTCTGGAAAGCCCACCTTTTGCGCCAGACGCCGGAAGCGCGGATCGGAATGCAAGGACATCAGTCGCGGGTCGTTCGCCAGATTGGGCATGCATACGTCCCTATCGTCATAGGCTCTATCGAAGTATTGAAAGGCGGTGTCGTTGTCACCTAGAGCAACGTAAATCGCGCCCAACTCGTAGAGGCATACATATTCGGTCCTAGCGCGTTTCTTTAGCGTGTCGACGATTTCTAACGTGTCTTTGCGCATCCCGGCATGTGCTTCGACGCCCCCCAGTATCTCCAGGATGTAGTTGTTGGCAGGGTCGAGACTGGCTCCCTTTCGTGCCTCGGCCAGCGCTGAATCGAATTGCTTGCGCTCCATGGCGATTAGCGCCAGAACGCTATGTGGCCATCCCCATTCCGGGTTGATTTCCAGATCCTTGCGGCATTGCTCGACTGCCAACTCGTACTGATGGGCGAGGTAAAGCGTAAATGCGCGGTCAGATAGGAAGTTCTCTCCCGTCGAAAGCGGATCGAGCGCCTCCACACTCGTGATTTCCCTTGCGGCATCTTGCTCCTTGCCTAAAACCGCGTCATAGAAGGCGAGATTTTCGCGTGCCACAACGGAGTTCGGATCGAGTTCGAGCGCCCGTGCAATTTCTTTTCGGGCATCATCCCACTTCCAGTCATAGTTTATGTAGATGCTGGCGAGCGCCGCATGAGCTTCCGCTAGGTTGTCGTCGAGGGCGAGGGCTTTCATCACCTCGTCACGGGCCTTAGGGGACGCTTCTCGCGGCGCAAGGTAATTCACCGTCATGGACATGTAGCTGTTGGCGATCCCCAGATGCGCCTGGGCGAATTTCGGCTGTTTCTGAATTGCTTGATTGAAGTAATCGATGGCTTTTCGCAATTCGGGCAGCGTAGCTTTCCGGAGATGAAACTGTCCCAGCAGGTATGCGTCATGCGCTTCGGGATCGATGGTAACCGCGGACGCGAGGCGCCGTTGCTCCTGCGGCGTCACCGCGATTTGAATCTCTTCTGCAATGGCTTCGGCGGCCTTGCTCTGCAACCCCAGCACATCTCTCAGGTTGCCATCATAAGTCTGCGCCCAAATGGTGCGATCAGCAGGCGCATTAATCAGTTGGGCAGAAATGCGCACGCGGTCTCCCGCTTTCTCCACGGACCCTGCCACGACGGCGTCCACGCCAAGCTCGCCGGCAATAGCCGGCAGCGTTTTCTTTGAGCCCTTGAAGGCCATCGAAGAAGTCCGTGAAATGACGCGCAGCGCGCCGATTTTCGAAAGCTCCGTGATCAGCTCTTCGGTCATTCCATCGGCAAAATACTCCTGCTGCGGATCGCCCGAAAGATTCTCCAGCGGCAGCACGGCGAGAGAGCGAATTCCGGAAGCGCGCGGCGCCGTCTCCGCCCTTTTCCCTGTCGGCGCATGCGCCCTGGTCAGGAAATCGTCACGGAATCCCCCCAGGTTGAAGATAAACGCCGTCAGGAAGGCCATCGCCACGAAAATTGCCATTGCGTATCCCAAGCGTGCCGCGAAAGGAGAAGAAGGGCGGCCCGTTCTTGCGGATTCGTTCGCACCGTCTGCGCCGCGCGCGCGGCTCGAATCGGAATGTCGCGCTCCCGCTACGACCGAACCGTCCAAATCCCGCTTCAGCCGCTGCAAATCCGTGCGCATTTCCGCGGCGCTCTGGTAGCGCAGCTTCCTGTCCTTCTCCAGCGCCTTGTGGATGATCTCCTCGAGTTTCGCCGGGACCGAAGAATTCAGCCGTACCGGCGCTACCGGAGCGCGATTCAAAATCGCTTCGGCCACTACGGCGGAAGTTTCTCCGCGAAACGGCAACGCTCCGGTCACCATCTCGTACAGCACAATTCCAAACGAAAACAAATCCGTCCGCGCGTCCAGCGCTTCCCCGCGCACTTGCTCCGGCGACATGTGCGTGAACGTGCCCATCACCGCGCCGAGTCGCGTCACTTGCTCCAGCTCGTCGGCTGTGGGCGCCGCCGAGAGATGGGGCGCGTTACCCCCAGGAGCCTGCTTCGCCAGCCCGAAATCCAAAATTTTCACGTGTCCGCGCGCGGTCACGAAAATATTGGCTGGCTTGATGTCCCTGTGAATGATTCCCTTCATGTGCGCCGCATCCAGCGCGTCGCCCATTTCAATCGCCGGTTCCAGCGTTTCTTCTATCCGCAACGGTCTGCTTGCGATCCGCTCCTTCAGCGTTTCGCCTTCCAGAAATTCCATCGCAATGAACTGCTGGCCATCCTGCTGGCCAATGTCGTAAATCGTGCAGATGTTCGGATGGTTCAGTGCTGACGCCGCTTGGGCCTCGCGGTAGAATCGCTGCAGCGACACGGAATCGGTCGCGACGCCAGCGGGAAGGAATTTCAGCGCGACCGTGCGATGCAGACGCACATCCTCCGCTTTGTAGACCACGCCCATCCCGCCACCGCCCACTTTCGCGATGATGCGGTAGTGCGATATGGTTCCGCTAATCATTGCAGGAGGTTTCGAGATGTTAGGACGCGCAGAGGGCTAAGTCAATCAGGCTCCAGAGTGATGAACGTGACTTCCGGCCGGCACAGGAACCGCACCGGCAGATTCGACATGCCCATTCCGCGGTTGACGTACATTCGCGAGCCTTTTTCTTCGTACCAGCCCTCCAAAAATCTTCCGCTTCCCACGGGCAGCCAAAACGGCTTCACAAATGGTATCCGCACCTGCCCGCCGTGCGTGTGTCCCGCCAGACACAGATTTGCATGGCCCGCTGCCTGGTCAAAATATCCCGGCGAGTGGAACATCAAAATCGTGTAAGCGTCCTTGGGGATGCCTCTCAGCGCGGCGTTCAGATTCGCGAATCCCGAATAGGGATCGTCCAATCCCGCCACCCACACGTCCGGGCGCAATTCATGATTCTGATTGACCAGCAGATGGATTCCCGCGTCGCGATAGAATTGTCGCTCGTGCCTCACCGGATGCCAATTCTCCCAATTCCCGTGCACGAACCAGACGCCCAGAGGCGCGTGCAATTGCTTGTAAACCTTCAGGCTTTCTTGATAATTTCCGAACGGATCGGCCAGCGTGTCGCCCGTAATCAGAATCACGTCTGGCTTTTCCCTGGCCAGAATCGCCAGCATTTTGCGCTCAGGACGCCCCAGGCCGCGCGTGTGCAGATCGCTCAACTGTGCAATTTTCAGGGGACTTTTCACTTCCGTCGATTGAATCGCGTAGTGTGTGACCTGAATATTTTCCGGCTCGACCCATAGCGCGTCCACCGCCAGCCCAAATAGCACCGCCGCGATGAGAATCACAATCCAGTGCCGTCGCCACCACGGCGCACGTTGCCGCGGCAGTTCGCTCCCCACGTTCATTCTTGCAGCGCTCCCTGAAATTGCGCGATGAATACGCAGACGAATTACCAATGCCAATTACGAATCTTCCACTATACCGGGAAATTCATCGGGCGAAACCGCGGATTTCCGCCTCCGCCATCGTATAATCACGCGGAATCCTTCATGGATACGTCCACTCTGGCGGTGCAGGAAAAAAAGCGCGTGGCATTGGTGTCGATTGGTGCCGCCGTCGTGCTGGTGTCGCTGAAGGTATTTCTCAGCGTCCGCACGGGCAGCCTGGGAATCCTTTCCGAAGCCTTGCACTCCAGTCTGGACCTGCTCGCCGCCATCCTCACTTATTTTTCCGTGCGTATTTCAGACAAGCCCGCCGACGCCGACCACACCTACGGTCACGCGAAATTCGAAAGCGTCTCCGCCTTCGTCGAAACAGCCCTGCTCTTGATGACAGCCGTTTACATTATCTGGGAGGCGATTCAGCGTTTGCTGTTCAAACAATCGCCCGTCTACCCCAGCCTTCTCGCCATCGTCCTTCTCGCGCTGATGATCGGCATCGACTGGACGCGCGCTCGCCGCATTTCCAGCGTCGCGCATCAATATCCCAGCGAAGCCCTGGAAGCCGACGCCCTCCACTTCTCCACCGACGTTTGGAGCACCAGCGTCGTGCTCTTCGGCATCATCGCCGTGTGGCTGGGCCAGAGTTTCAGCATTCCCTGGCTGCGTTTCATGGACCCGCTCGCCGCACTCGCCGTTGCGGGAGTGATCATTTGGGTGGGCGCGCGCATGGGCCGGCGCACGCTCGAAGCTCTGCTCGATGTCGCGCCGAAGGGATTGCAAGGCAGGATTCTTACCGCCGCGCAGAAGGTCGAAGGCGTTTTAGGAGTTGACCGCGTCCGCCTCCGCCGCGCTGGCCAGCGCTACTTCGTCGACGTCACCATCAGCGTTCCCCGCACCACCAGCCTCGAAGAAGCGCACGCCACCAGCGACCGCGTCGAGCGCCGCATCGGCGAAATCGTTCCCTCCGATGTGGTAGTGCACATGGAGCCGCGCGCGCGCTCCGGTGAAAATTTTCTTGAGACAATTCGCGCCACCGCGCAGCGCCGCGGCCTCGCCGTTCACGAATTATCCGCGCATCAAATTGACGGTCGCCTCTTCGTCGAATTGCATCTCGAAGTCGACGAGCACTCCAGTCTCCGCGAAGCCCATCGCTTGGCCACCGCGCTCGAACAGGATCTTCTCCGCCAAGCCGCCGGAGCGCACATCAATATTCACATCGAGCCGCTCGGCACCCACATTCCCGGCGGCGAAGAAATGAAAGATCTCGCCATCCGCGTCCGCGACTTCATCAACAATCTCGCCGCCGAATTTCACGAGCTTACCGATTGCCACGACGTTCACGTCCGCTTCGTCGAGCACAAAATCCTCGTCTCCTGTCACTGCGCCATGGACGGCGCGCTCCCCATCACTCAGGTCCACGACGTCACCGCCGCCGTCGAGGATCGCGTCAAAGAGCACTTCCCCCAAATCTACCGCCTCACCATCCACCCCGAACCCCTCGACGAAACCTAGCGGCGTTCTCTCGAACATGTGGCTGGAAACCACACGGACATCGTCAGGTTGAAAACCCCTTCGGTATCCCGTATGATTCCACTGATGCCTTCGGTTGCCGTCCGAACTCAAAAATCTACCCTAGCGAAAACGATCCAGACTCTGCGGTGCGCAGACGCGCGCGAAATGAATTGGCTACCAGAGGCATCAGTTCATCTCGTCTTGACCTCTCCGCCATATTGGACACTCAAGGAATATCCAGCAAACGAAAATCAGCTTGGCCTTGTTGCCGATTATGAAAAATTTAACGACGAGTTAGACAAAGTATGGCGGCACTGCTTCCGCGCCCTCGTACCTGGTGGGAGACTGGTCTGTGTCGTCGGTGATGTGTGCCTCTCCCGCCGCATGCATGGACGGCATATGGTGATGCCGCTGCATGCAGACGTCGTGGTGCGTTGCAGGAGGATCGGCTTCGATAATCTCAGTCCGATTTTCTGGTACAAGATCTCAAACGCAGCACACGAAGTCGAGAACGGTTCAAGCTTTTTGGGCAAACCATACGAACCAAACGCCATCATCAAGAACGATATGGAGTTCATTCTGATGCTTCGAAAGCCGGGCGGCTACCGACAACCCACCGAAGAGCAGCGGGACGCCTCGCGTCTTACAAAAGAGGAGCACCACGACTGGTTTCAGCAAGTGTGGACTATTCCCGGCGAATCGACCCGGATGCACCCAGCGCCCTACCCCGAGGAGCTTGCCTACCGCCTCGTGCGGATGTTTTCATTTGCGGGCGACACCGTAATCGATCCATTTATGGGTCTTGGCACAACTTTAGTGGCGGCGGCCAAATGCGGAAGGAATGGTATCGGCCTTGAAATTGACCCTTCCTATTTCGCCAAAGCGAAGTCACGTATCGAGACGCAGCCACGCCTGTTTGTTGCTGTACCGACCGTTCCGGTCCGGCGTTGACTCTCAGAACCGTCTCTCGTATTCCCTGCTAATGCGGGCAACAGCGGCTGCATAATCCAGCCTCGAGTCTTCGTAGTCAACCCATTCGAATGGGAATGCGGCTTCGTTCGTGGCGCGATACCGCAGCACGAGAAACTCATCGAACGCAGGGGCCGCCAAAGCACGCAATCGGCGTTCCGCTTCTTCCGCTTCCTGTGACGGATGGGGAGCTCCCGATCGTCCTGTTGTTGGATAACTCCGCTCGCCTTCAAAACTGACATAATGGTCAGCATGATTGACGCCAACGATTCCAACACACATGGGCTTGTCTCCCCCACGCATGAACTGCGCAGCCTGATTACGAAGATCATTAATCACGCGGTCGATTTGCTTTATCATTGCTTTGGCAAGGATTTTTACTTCGGTGCCGATTTCGATTGTTGCTATTTGGGCGCGTCCTACCGTGAATCCAGGCTCGAAAACCGGCGTCTCGCCGGGAATGATTTCTCCGAAGGTCCCGTCACCGCGTCGTGCGTCTACGCCTCTGCGGCGATTTCCGAGGTTGATGACACGTTCTCCGTTCCTGACACGCGAGACCAATTTCGGGGAACGATCAATCGCACGAAGGTCTTCATAGAGCTGTAATGCGACAAGATCTCCTTGATTGGATGCGCGGTGCTTGTACGCACGGCCCTCAAACAGCCGCCGGAACCCGGCGAGCAAGCGATATTCCTGATTGGAGGTGGGCTCGGCCAAAACAGCGAAATTCTACAACAAAAAGTAGTGCGCCTGCGTCCCAAACGACTGGACGAACTTTAGAACGCGACATCCTTGACGTGCGTCGGAATGAACGAGCTATTCCCCCGCGCATCTCTCACGCCCGCGCTGCGGTCGCCATGGGACTTGTCTTTCCACGTAAGACGAAGCTTTGCCTTCGTCCGTGACGCCCGCTCGCTATAATGTGCTGCCGTGTTCCATATCCTCCGATGGGTAATTCTGGCGCTTGCTGCGCTGCTAGCGTCAACTTTAGCCGCAGTCACCGGCTTTGGCGGCGCGGCGGTGTTGCTGCCGGCGATTGTAGCCGTGTTTGGCATCCGCGAAGCCGTGCCGATTCTCACCGTCGCGCAGCTCATCGGTAACGCCAGCCGCGTCTGGTTCAATCGCGCCGAAGTGAACTGGAGAGTAGTGGGCTGGTTTGCGCTAGGAGCCGTTCCCTTCGCCCTGCTCGGCGGGTTCCTCTTTGCGAAGGCGCCGCTGGCCGCGCTCACTCGTCTTCTCGGCGCTTTCCTGTTGCTCATTGTGGTGTGGCGTCACCTCCGCCCCAAGCCCAAATCCTTTCCCGTCGCATCCTTTGCAGGAATTGGAGCTGGCGCGAGCTTCCTTTCCGCGCTACTCGGCAGCGTCGGGCCGATCATGGCGCCGTTCTTCCTCGCCTACGGCCTTGTGAAAGGCGCGTACATCGGCACCGAAGCCCTCTCGACTGTAGTGATGCACATCGTCAAGCTGATTGCCTATCGCCAAACCGCTGTCTTGACGCTGTCGGGCGCGCTCATTGGTTTGGGCCTCGGACCCGTCATGATCCTCGGCTCTTTCTTGGGCAAGCGCATCCTCGACCGCCTGCCCCAGAAGGTATTCGTCGCAATCATTGAAGGCGTGCTGATCGTCGCGGGTCTCTTCTTCTTGGTCCGTGGATGAATACAGTCAGCATGCGAGCAGCCGTGTAATTCGGTGGGCCGCAGCCCCTGAAGTACAATCTTATCCAGCCTCCAACCTCCAGCTTCCAGCCTCTAGAACTTCACATCCTTGATGTGCGTGGCAATGAACCAGCTGTTCCCCCACGCATCCTTCACGCCCGCGCTGCGGTCGCCATACGGCTTGTCGTTCGGCGCCTCGATTGACGTTGCCCCTGCGCGCAAAGCCTGCTTATACACCGCATCCGTGTCCGGCACGTACAAGTGCAAATGGCACGGCGACTGCCGGTTCGCGCGAAAAGCTTCGTCAATTTCTATCTGCCCGTCGCCGATAAGAACGGTCGCGTGCGCGATGGCGCCGCCCGGCCATTCGTGCACGCCTTCCGCCTTCGCGCCAAACGCCGCTTCGAGGAACGGAATCATTTTCGCCGCTCCATGCACGTGCAAATAAGGTTGCACCGTGGGATGCGGATATTTTTTCGCTGGCGGCGTGATGTACCACTCATTTCCGAACGGGTCGCGCACGCCGGATTCGTTCTCTCCCCAGAATTGCATCCCCGGCTCGTAGAGCGAAATCGCGCCCGCTCGTAACGCGCGCTGATACGCCCCTTCCGCGTCCGGAACCGTCAAATGAATCGTCACTGGCGAAGGTCCATACTGCTCATTCCCATCGCTCATCTCAATCATCGAGTCGCCCAGCTTCACTTCCGCGTGCATAATCTTGCCGTTTGGCATTGGCACGCGTCCGCGCTCTTCCGCTCCAAACGCCTCAACCAGAAAATCAATGAACTTCGCCGCCCCGCCAACCAAAATGTACGGCGTGATCGTATGAAATCCCGCGCGTATGTACGGAACAGGCTTTGCCGCGCCGGCAGTGGCGCTTTCGCGCTCCCGCGTCATCCCCTCCATTCGTCGATGCATCTCTTCGACCGACATCTCTTCCGTCACGGTATACACGTTCCAGGTGTACCCGAACGGATCCGTCAGCAAAACGTCACGACGGCCATAAAATTGATCCTGGATCGGCCGCTTCACTTTCATTCCGGCAGTGATCGCATTTCCCGCGAACGCATCCACGTCACCAACGCAAATCGAGAGCCAGATGGGCGAATTGCCCAGCGTCTCCGCGCTGAAACGTCCGCCTTCTGGCCATTCTTCGGATAGGTGAAGCGTGGATTCGCCAATCGTAATCTCGGCGTGGGCGATTCCCCCGCCCACTTCGAAGCGGAAGGTTTCGCGCGCTCCGAAAGCGTTTTTGTAGAACTCAATCGCCCGCCCGGCATCTTTGAATGTTAACCGTGGTGACGCGGTCGTGCGGGTCTCCGCGGTGGGTTTCGCAGCAGTGGACATGGGACTTCTCCTTTCGAGTTCGGATCTGAGACGTTCCTTGAAACTTTCACGCGGCAACCCGCGCAACTCGGCCGCAACTCGCACCAGAGGCGCAGCCTTCGCTTCGGTTCCCGCGACCGGCGCGAATCCGCCGTACGCCAGCATCGCTTCAATCGCCTGGTTCAGTTTTTCTTGCAGACCCCGATCAGGCATTTTTCTTCACCTGCTTCTTTTGCGTCTTCCGCTCCATTCGCTGCCTCAAATTCCGTATCCCGCGAAACTGCAGCTGCTTCACTGCGCCTTCCGTCTTTCCAATCGCTTCGCCGATCTCGCGTATGCTTTTCTCTTCCGCAAACCGCATTTCAATCACCAACCGCTGCTCGATGGGCAACTCTTTCACCATGCGGAAGAGCCGCGCCTGCTCGCCTGCTTTGTTGAAGTCAAACTCTTCGCCTTTCTCTTTTCCGGGATTTCCTTGCTCGCGCGCTTGCTGCCGCCATTTATCCGCAGTCGCGTTTGCGGCGATCCGCAGCAGCCACGCCGCAAACCGCGCTCCGCGCCACTCGAATTTCCCGATATTCGCCAGCGCCTGATGAAAAACCTCGGACGTAATGTCCTCGGCTTCCTGCCGATTCCCCACGCGCCGCGCCACGTACGCATACACCCGCTCGAAATGAAGCTCATAGAGCTCCGCAAACCGGCTCGGATCCCTCCGCGCCGCTTCCACCAGAAGCCGCTCGTCCGCTTCGCTTTTCTGCTGCTTCAAACCATTCTCCGGAGTACGCGCTCTCATTACCATAAACCGCCGGCGCGCCAAAAGGTCACGCGAAATTTTCGCGGCCCTTGCCGGCGCTCCACGTTTGCCGTGTTTGCTAGATAGTTGACAAAGTCAACTATATGAGCAATCCTGTCACCATCGTGAAAGCCGCGCAGAAGCCGTTGCCGCCCGATCCCTCGTTGAAAATTCGCATCGAAGCGGTTCGCCGCTTCAACCGCTTCTATACAAAGCAAATCGGCGTCCTCCACGAAGGCTACTTGCGGACCGCCTTTTCGCTCACCGAAGGGCGTGTACTCTACGAACTCTCGCGCCTGGAAAATTCCTTGGCGAGCGCCATCGCTCGCAACTTGGCCTTGGACGCCGGCTACCTCAGCCGCATCCTTCGCGATTTCTCAAAGCGTGGCCTGGTCGAAAAGAAGCATTCTGCTTCAGACGGCCGCCAAAGCCTTCTCACCCTCACGGCTCGCGGCCGCAAGGCGTTTATCCCGCTCGACCGTCGCGCTGGCGAGGAAGTCGGCCGCATGCTTCGCGAATTATCCGCTTCGGACCAAGCCCGCCTCATCGGCGCCATGGATACGATCGAGAATCTTCTCAGCGGCCAATCCGCGCAGTCCAAGGACAAACCCGCGAGTTACCTTCTCCGCTTTCATCAGCCCGGCGACATGGGCTGGGTGGTCCATCGGCAAGGCCTGCTTTATTGGCAAGAGCATGGCTACGATGAACAGTTCGAAGCGCTCTGCGCGAGCATCGTTGCGGAATTTATTCAGAACTATGATGCCAAGCGGGAACGCTGTTGGATCGCTGAACGTCAAGGAGAGATCGTCGGCTCGGTCTTCCTCGTCAAAAAATCGGCCACCATCGCCAAGCTGCGTTTATTGTTCGTGGAACCAAAGGCTCGCGGACTTGGCATTGGCCGCCGTCTGGTTGCCGAGTGCATTTCTTTCGCGCGCCAGGCAGGCTACAAGAAAATCACCCTTTGGACGCAAAGCCATCTCGATGCGGCCCGGCGCATCTACAAAGACGCCGGTTTCCACCTGGTTAACAAGAAGAAGCATCACAGTTTTAGTCTGGATTTGGTCGCCGAGACGTGGGATCTCGATCTTTAACTCGAGACGGTCGCGGTTCTCTTCGTCCACAATTGTGCGGCCAGCGCGAAAACCACGGGAAAACACTCCAGCACGTAGCGCGGCTCCGGCGTTTCAATCGTGGTAAGAAATCCAGTGCGAATCACGATGTACGCGACTAGAAAAAACGCCACTGGATCCTTTCGCACGCGCCATGCTCCAACCAGCGCCATTACGCCATAGGCGATGCCCAACAGAAATAATCCGAGCGAAACACAATACTGTGGCTCGCTGTCTTCCCACCAATAGTGAATCGGCCACAAATGGCCCGAAAGCGGCAGCATCTCCACGCGCGGCGTGAACCACATCGAGAAACACCTCAGCAATGGCACGGTAAAATAAGTTCGCAGTGGATGCCGTGCCGTCCGCTCGCGCGCAATTTCCGCGAATCCGCGATCGATTTCCGGCGTCATGTCCGTATCTTCGTTGTAGGTTGCAAGCAATGTCGCCACTCGTGCCCGCTCCGCTGGCGAATCAAACGTCGAAGCCCGCAGGTCTTCAATGTTGATCTTGTCCCCATCCACGTTCCACGGAACCAGAAACACGTCCCCGAACCGCCACAGCCATGTTCCGGTCCACGCGTAAAAGCCATGCGGCGTGAATTCACCCGGCAACTCGCTATAACGCGGCGCCAGAAATTGCACCGTGTGCACCACGCGCCAGTTTCGCGCCGCCCACGGCAGCAACGGCAAAATCAGTCCAACGGCCAACAGCGTTCCCGTTTGCAGCAGCCGCGGCCAATTTTTCGGCCGCCACCATAGCGCGAGCAGCACCGCTCCAGCGGCAGCCAAAATCAAAGGCGTTTCCGGCCGCACCAGCGTCCCGAGACCTACAACAATTCCGCCGATCAGCCACGGCATGCTCGCGAATGCTTCTGTCTGCGCAACAACATCCTTGGCCTGACTCACTCCGCGCAACGCTTCCATCAGCACCAGCAACGCCAGCGTGCTCAGAAATATCGTCAACGTCTCCGTCAGCACTACCGCCGTGTAATTTGCTGTAAAGGGGCACAGCGCCGCCAGCCACAGCGCCGCCAGTGCGACACGCCGCCGCGATTCCTTCGGCGCAAGCACTGCGGCCATCGCCGCCACAAGGAAGCAAGTCAGCACGCCCAAAAGCGCCTGCGCCACCATCACGGCCCGCGCGCTCTCACCGAAAAAAATATAAATCGCCGCGAGCAATGCGGGGTATCCCGGCACACGAATGTCAACCGGCGTCAGGCGCCCCGCAATCTCCAGTCCATAAACTCCATGCCGCAACCAGTTGTGCGCCAGTTGCTGGTAAATTGGGGTGTCACCCGCCTCATAAAACGGGAATCTCCATACGAAGTAGAGCCGCAGCGCGAACGCCGCCAGTACAGCGCCGGTTATATGCGCGCGCATCTTAAGAGAAGCGGTCATTGACAGTCTTTCTGTGGCCAGCTAGCTTGGAATGTTGGCATGATGAAACGCAGCCCCATATTCTACGACGAAGAGCGCCGCCGCTGGCGCCGCACACGGCGCATTCTCGAAGTTTCCGGCGTCCTTTTCACGCTGATTGTCATTGTATTTTTCTTCAACATCATTCGCCGCCCGAACTTGCCCGAACTGCTTCTTCCGCAGCGCGGACAGGCTTATCGGCCCGTTCCCCCGCGCCGCACGACCGCGAAGTTAAAGCGCGCGAATTATCGGCCCGGGCGGAGCCGCAAAGTCGCTGCTCTCGGCAATATCCCGGAAATTTATAACCCGCTGCGCGCGGCATTTTACGTCAATTGGGACTCGAACAGCCTCGCTTCCCTCCAGCTTCACTATCACGATATCGACTTGCTGATTGCCGAGGAACTCCACGCCTTCACCGCCGACGGAAGTCTCGCCGTCGATAAGGACCCGAAGCTCGACGCGTGGCTGAAAACCTTGAACGTCGAACTGCCGATGATGCCGCTTCTCAATAATTATGACGGCAACGTCTGGCAAGTGCAGCCTATGGCGGACATGCTCGCAAATCCGACCTCGCGTCAGCACCTCGAGTCATCGCTCGTCCAATATGCGCAGTCGCACAAGGATGCGGGCATCGCCGTCGACTTCGAGGAAGTCCCTGACGCGAGCCAGAAAAATTTCGCCGCGTTTATTCGTGAACTAGGCGTCGCCCTGCATGCGGCCAAGTTAAAACTAATGGTCGCTCTCCCTGCCGCCGACTGGTCGTACGACTATAAGGCGCTGGGCGCCGGCTCCGACGCTATCATTCTGATGAACTACGATTTTCACTGGCCGCAATCGTCCGCCGGCCCGATTGTGTCTCAGGATTGGTATATCAAGAATCTCAAAGCCATCGTCAAAATGGTCCCGCCGCAGAAGATCGTCATGGGCATCGCAAACTACGCGTACGATTGGCCCTCGCCCACAAAGGCCGTGCCGCATCCTGTCGCCGACGCGCTGTCTTTTCAATCCGCCTGCGTCCGCGCACTCGAATCCGACGCCACAATCCAATTCGATTCAGCTTCCATCAGCCCTTTTTATAATTACGAGGACGAGAACAACAACGTCCACAACGTCTGGATGCTTGACGCCCTCACTGCCTATAACGAGATTCGCGCGGCAGAGCGAGCCGGTCTTTATGGCACGGCTTTGTGGCGCTTCGGAACCGAGGATCCATCCATTTGGGATATTTGGGATGCCACTCGTCCCAACGATCAAACTCGCGCGCAGCTTCAGGCCATTCCGCCCGGCTACGACTTGATCCTCGAAGGCGAGGGCGATCTCTGGCGCATTACCGCCACTCCGCAGAGCGGCCAGCGCACTTTTCATTACGACGAAGCTTCCGACACCTTCACCGACGAGCGGCTCACGAAATATCCTCTCTCGTGGCGCATTGAACGCATGGGCGGCGCGGATAGAAAAGAGCTGGCGCTCACGTTTGATGACGGCCCGGACACTCCTTGGACCTCCGACGTTTTGAAAGTTCTCAAGCGCGAGAATGTTCCTGCCACCTTTTTTGTTATAGGTGTCGAAGTCGACAGATATCCCAGCATCGTGCGCCAGGAATTTGCCGCGGGCGATGAAATCGGCAATCACACTTACACCCACCCCGATTTCGATGTGGCTTCAAAGGCACAAATCGAATTTGAGTTGAATTTGACGCAGCGCCTTCTCGAAAGCGACCTCGGCGTGAAGACGCTCCTTTTCCGCCCGCCATATGGCATCGACGAAGAACCGGAAACGGCCGAAGAAGTCGCCAATCTTCCCATACCGCAGTCCATGGGTTACTTGCTTGTCGCAGGCCACATTGACCCGCACGACTGGGGAGAAGAGGGCGGCGTGCCTCCCCCGCCGACGGCCACCATCGTCCAGCGCGTCGTCGACCAGGTCCACAAAGTTCCCGGCAACATCATTATCATGCACGACGGCGG
>DASYYI010000314.1:0-15941 GCA_035933995.1 Candidatus Acidiferrales bacterium
TTGCTATGGGAAATGCCGCCGCGTAATTTCGTGTTTAAACCAGCAGGCTACCGAATTCCGATGTCCAGGCTGTCGTGCTACAGTTAGCCCGTGCGACCCGAGATTGAGCAAGTCGTCCAATTGGTTCAGCGTAGGGACCCAAAATCATTGGAAGAAGCGCTGGAATTGCTTCAGAAAACAGTCTTTTCCTTCAGCATGAAGGTGTGCGGGCAGCGGCAGGATGCTGAAGACACCATGCAGGAAGTGCTTCTCAAATCGGTTCCCAACCTGCCTAAATTTGACAGCCCCAAGGCCTTGATGGTTTGGCTCTATAAGGTAGCCAAGAACCGCTGCCTGATGAGCAGACGCAAGAGCAAATTTGCTCCCAAGGAAGATCTCTCCCTCGAAGAATTGATGCCCGACCGTCAGGAATTGCGGAAGCTGTCGGGGAGCCCCGATGGGACGCCAGAGACTGCTATGTTGCGTCGGGAGAATGCAAAGCGGCTCCGAGAAGCAGTGCAGAAATTGCCATCGGACTATCGTCTCATCCTTGTGCTCCACGACATGGAAGAGTTGTCCGACGGGGACGTCGCTGAAATCACCGGCCTTCGGCCAGGGACGATCCGTGTGCGACTTCACCGGGCGCGCCTCTTCGTACGAAAGGAACTCGCTAAGCAGGCCCAGCAACGCGTCCGCCGCGAAACGGCGAAACCCTCCGCGGAAACGCATCTTCCCACGCCGCCGCGCCAACGGCGCTGCAAGGAAATGTTCGCCGAACTCTCAAACTATCTTGATGACGAACTTGATGATTCCCTTTGCGAAGAACTGGAAAAGCACATGGACGGCTGCCAGCCTTGCAAAGCCTTCCTATCGAGCCTAGAAAAGTCGATCCTGCAGTGCCGAACGGCACCAAATGAATCCCCCGACCCGCGCATCGCTGCGAAACTCAGGCGCGAATTGATGTCGGAGTATCAAGGATTAATGAGCAAGATCACCAGACACAACACCAGCGAAGTTAGTCGGAGTTAGCCCCGCACAAGTCCGCCCAATCCCCTCCACATTTTCCTGTAACAAAATTCACTTTCTTGCATTTATTGGTGTGGCTCCGAATTGCCGCAGTCTACGAGAGGCACCGATGATCACCGCTAAGGTTCTGCTCACTCAACCACTTAAGGCGGAGCGTCAGTTCGCCGTGACGACCGGTAGTGAACACCACATGTTGCTCGACGACGCGGCCGGCGGCACGGGTCCCAAGCCTGTCGAGCTGGTCGCAGTTGGGTTGGCAGGATGCACAGCATTCGATGTCATCACCGTCCTTCGACAGAAGTACCACCAAAAAGTGACTGGCTACGAAGTACGAGTGGAAGCCGATCAGGCCGAACGTCCACCGCGAGTTTTTACCTCGGTGCGTCTCCATCACGTGGTCACTGGATTCGAAATAGATCCCACGGCAATCGAGGAAGCGATCCGGCTTTCCGAAGAGAAGTACTGCTCAGTTGGTGCGATGGTTAAGCAAACGGCCAGCCTCCACACGACCTACGAGATCGTCGAAGAGAAAACGCCATGGCTCGTGCCGACTCCAGAAGCTGTACAAGGGTGAAATCTCTCAATGAGAATGTGCGGACGACGAAGCTGTAAAGAAAGCCAAAGCTTGCGAAAGTCTCTCCGGCGACTACAAGGCGTAACTCGCTTTGCCGAGAACGCCTTGATGATCTCGCTACTTGTGTTGTCGATTCCGGGATTGCTCACCGCACAACAAACGCAGCATCTCTCGCCTATTACTCTCCAACAGGCAGTCAGCATCGCGCTGGAAAAGAACCCGGAGCACAAAGCAGCGCTCGCTGATACAAGGGCCGCTTCAGCTGACGTGAAGGAAGCCAGATCTTTTCTTCTGCCGCGCGTAACTTTCTCCGAGACGGCCACCCGTGGCAACGACCCTGTGTACGTATTTGGCAGCAAGTTGCGACAGCAGCGGTTCACGACGGCAGACTTCGCGCTGAACGTTCTGAATACGCCGGCTCCCTTCGGCAACTTCACGACACGCTTTGGTGGAACCTGGAATCTGTTTGATTCCTTCGGTAGCTGGCATGCTGTGGATCGCGCGAAGCGTGTGGAGGACGCCGCTGGACATCAGCTCGATCGCACGGATCAGGAAATAATTCTCCACGTTGTTGATTCCTACTACGCCCTCCTTCTGGCCAAGAAGCAGCTCGGTGTGGCCCAGCAGGCAATGAAGACGGCGCAAGCCATTCTCGACCGAAGCAAGGATCGCTTCGAAAGCGGCGTGGTGGTCCGGTCCGACTACCTGAGCGCCCAAGTGCGCGTGGCCGCGCGCAAGCAGGATCTGATTCGCGCGCAAAACGATCTGGAATTGGCGCGGGCACAGTTGAGCATGTCGATTGGAATCTTCACCGGGAATGATTTTGATCCAAGCGAGGCCCTAGCGGAACAAAATCTACCGGCAATGACGCTTCAGGAAGCAGAAAAGACGGCCATGGATATGCGCCCGGATTTGAAACAGGTTCAATCCGAAGAGGCGGCACAGCAGCAAAGCCTCGCAATCGCGAAATCTTCTTTTGGCCCACGCGTCAGCGCCTTTGCCGACTGGGAAGCCGATAATCCAACCTTCGTGGCGGGAGGCCGCGGAAACAACTGGGTCGCGGGAGTTGAAGTCCAGTTCGATCTTTTCGAAGGCGGAGCCAAGCGGGCTCGGCTTTCCCATGAGCGCGCAATGCAGCAGAAGGTTGCAGCAGCAAAGGAAATGGCCACCAATGCTACTCGGCTAGAAGTGCGCCGCGCCTACTATGATCTGGACTCCGCCCGCCAGCAGCTCGAAGTGGCTCGCGCAACGATTGCGGAGTCTCAGGAAAGCCTGCGCATCAATCAGAACCGCTACGACTCCGGCCTTTCGACGATTACCGATCTGCTCGCGGCCGAAGAAGCCGCCCGGCGCAGCCTGACGGAATATTGGGAAGCCGTCTATCGCTATCACACTGGCTACGCGAATCTCGAACTCGCCAGCGGCACTTTGAATCCTCAATCTCCCGTGGTGGCGCCATGAACCGTAAGAAACATGCAATCACAGTGCTTTCCATGTTGATGATCGGTTTGATCGCGACGTTGGCCGGCTGCACGAACGAGCGCAGTCCAGCGGCCGCTCCACCAGAAACGTTGAGCAATGTTTCGGTGATTGCTGTGCAGAAGACGGCGGTGCCTGACTGGTTGGAAGCCGTCGGAACGGTGCGCGCCGCACAAACGAGCCAAGTTTCTAGCCAGATGATGGGCAACATCGTCGAAATCCGCACGCATGAAGGTGACCGCGTGCAACAGGGTCAGGTGCTCGCGATCATTGACGATGCGCAACCTCGCTCTGTAGTGAATCAGGCCACAGCTGCTGTGGCCGCGTCAGAACAGGAAGTCGCCGCTGCCGATTCGGACTTTGCACTCGCCGATGCGACGCTGAAGCGCTACCAGCAGCTGTATGAAAAGAAATCAGTCAGCCCGCAGGAGTTCGACGAGATCAAAGCCCGCTACCAATCAGCAGAAGCGCGCCGCAACATGGTGCGGGCCGGGCAAGCGCAAGCGAATGCCGCACTCATGCAGGCTCGAACACTGCTCGGCTACACGAACATTCGTGCCCCTTTTGCCGGAGTAGTGACGCAAAAAATGGCCGATGCAGGCACCTTGGCGTCGCCCAGCATGCCCATCTTCACCATCGAAGACACGCGAAGCTATCGTCTTGAAGTGACGGTTAATGAAAGCGACATCCGTCTTGTCCATGCCGGGCAGACGGCCCCCGTATCGATCGACGCCTTGGGCAATGCCCAGCTTATCGGCAAGGTCGTGCAAATCGTTCCTGCAGCCGATCCTTCGAGCCGCAGCTTTCTGGTGAAAGTCGGGTTGCCCTCTGATGCACGCCTTCGGTCCGGTTTATTTGGCCGCGCAGAATTCTCGCGGGGCCAGCGGGAATCGCTTTTGATTCCGCGAGCGTCGGTCGTGGAACGCGGACAACTCCAGGGAGTTTACGTGCTCGACGCGAACCAGATCGCCGAATTGCGTTACGTCACGCTCGGCAACAGTACCGGAGGACAGATTGAAGTTCTCTCCGGATTACAGGACGGAGAAAAGCTAGTTGCTGCACCCGGAGATCGCGACTTGGGCGGCAAGCGAATCGCAACACGGCCGTGAGCGACACATCTCCCAAACCGGGCAACTTCACTCACGCCCTGCGATTGGCGGGCCGCGTGGCGCACGTCTTCATTCAGTCGAAGCTGACGCCGCTCATCATCGTCGCCTCCCTCCTCCTGGGATTTTTCAGCATTCTCAAAACACCGCGCGAAGAGGAACCGCAGATTGTCGTCCCCATGCTGGACATTTTTGTCCAGATGCCGGGAGCGTCGGCCGAAGAAGTGACGCAACGCGCTACCGTGCCCATGGAAAAGCTGCTCCGCGAAATTCCCGGAGTCGAGTACATCTACTCGATCAGTCACCCAGGCCTGAGCATGGTGATCGTGCGCTTTTATGTAGGTACGAAAGAAGAAGACGCGATCGTAAAGACCTATAACAAGCTTTATTCGAACTTCGACCGCATCCCTCAAGGAGTCTCGCAGCCGATCATCAAAGTGCGTTCGATTGATGATGTGCCTATTCTCGCTCTGACACTGTGGGGCAAGGACTACGACGCTTTCCAGTTGCGACGCATCGCGGATGAATTGGAGCACGCGCTCAAGCAACTGGACGACGTTTCCGAAACGGCCATCATCGGCGGGCAGTCTCGCAACTTGCGCGTGGTACTGGATACACAACGCCTTGCAGCTTACGGCCTGACTCCGGGTTCGGTCGTCACGCAACTCGGCACCGCGAACGCGCGCAGTCAAGCCGGCAGCTTTGCGCGCGATAACCAGGAGTTCCAGGTCGAAGCGGGCAACTTCTTCACGCGTCCGGAAGAACTGCAACAAGTGGTCGTCGGCGTTCACGCAGGACGCCCTGTGTACCTACGGGACGTCGCCGAAAAAATCGTGGACGGACCCGCGGAACCCACTGATTACGTTCTCTTCGCCAGCGCCAAGGGAACCACTGGCAGCGTGGCCAATCCCGAATATCCGGCGGTCACCATCACCGTGGCCAAACGCAAAGGCGCCAACGCCACGATCATTGCCGAGAATGTTCTGCGCAAGGTCGATTCTCTTCGCGGCGTCACCCTGCCAAATAATTTGAACGTCACCGTCACGCGCAACTATGGCGAAACGGCCAAGGACAAGTCGAACGAATTGCTCGAGCATCTCTTGATCGCCACTCTTTCGGTCACCCTGTTGATCGGCCTGGCGCTGGGCTGGCGCGAATCAGGCGTCGTGCTTCTCGCGATTCCCGTAACGCTGGCGCTGACCCTGGCCATCTTCTACCTCTACGGCTACACTCTCAATCGCGTGACTCTTTTCGCGCTGATCTTTTCCATCGGCATCCTGGTGGACGACGCCATTGTCGTGGTCGAGAACATAGTTCGCCATTTCCGCCTGACCGAAAATCTTGGTCGCCCGCTCGCTGACGTTGCGGTCGAGGCCGTGGACGAAGTCGGCAACCCCACCATCCTCGCTACGTTCGCGGTGATTGCGGCCATCCTGCCCATGGCCTTTGTGCGCGGTCTCATGGGGCCCTACATGCGTCCCATCCCCGTGGGCGCTTCTTCGGCCATGATGTTTTCGCTGATGGTGGCCTTCGTGGTTTCGCCTTGGGCTGCCTTGCGGTTGCTCCGTCATTACGCCGTGAGTGCAAAGTCCATGCACGAAGCCGAAGGCTGGAGCGCCAGACTCTACCGGCGCCTGATGGTGCCCTTGATCCAAAAACCCGTTCTGCGCTGGATCTTTCTTGGTGGAGTGGTTGTTCTTCTCCTGGGAGCCATGGCGTTCATTCCGCTCAAATGGGTGAAAGTGAAAATGCTTCCCTTTGACAACAAGAGTGAATTCCAGGTCATTATCGACATGCCCGACGGAACACCGCTGGAACAAACCGCTCGCGTAGCGCAGGCGTTGGGAAGCTACTTGGGCCGGCAGCCCGAAGTCATCAATTACCAGGTTTATGCCGGAACCTCGGGGCCCTACAACTTCAACGGACTCGTGCGGCATTACTTCTTGCGCCGTCAACCAAACCAGGCCGATATCCAGGTCAACCTGCTGTCTCGACATGACCGCAAAGCGCAGAGCCACGAAATCGCCCGCAGATTGCGCCCCGAGTTGGACAAGATCGCTGCTCCCTTCGGCGCCCGCATCAAAGTCGCCGAAGTTCCGCCCGGGCCGCCCGTTCTCGAAACTCTCGTCGCCGAAGTCTATGGGCCGGACTACAAGGGTCAGACGGAACTGGCGGCGAAAATAAAGAAGATTTTCCAAGAAACACCAGGTGTCGTGGACGTTGATTGGTACGTGGAAGATTCCCAGAAAAAGTACGACATGAAAGTGGATCTCGAAAAGGCAGCCCTGCAGGGCGTTTCGGCCGCGGAGGTCACGCGCACGGTCCAGATAGGCCTGAGCGGCGCCTCGGCCGGCCTGCTCCACGATCCCGCGTCGCGGGAAGATGTCCCCATCGAAGTGCGCCTCTCCCGGCCGGACCGCTCCGGCATCGAAGGTCTCGAAGATTTGAAACTCCCCGGCCCATCCGGCGCGGAGGTTTCCCTTCGCGAAGTCACCGACCTCCGGCAAACGGTCATCGATCAAAGCATTTATCGTAAGAACCTGCGGCCCGTGGTCTACGTCACGGGGGATGTCGCCGGCGAGATCGAAAGTCCCGTTTATGCAATCCTCCAAATGCGCGATGCCATCAGCAAAATCAAACTGCCCGACGGGTACGGCGTGAAACAATACAGCGGCACGACATTGCCGGAGCGCACCGATCGCTACGCGATGAAATGGGACGGTGAGTGGCAGATAACGGTGGAAGTCTTCCGCGACCTCGGTTTGGCCTTCGCGGCCGTCTTGGTGCTGATTTACGTATTGGTGGTCGGCTGGTTCAAATCTTTCAAGACACCTCTAGTGATCATGGCCCCGATTCCGTTGACGCTCGTCGGCATTTTGCCTGCTCATGCGTTGATGGGGGCATTTTTCACCGCGACTTCGATGATTGGCTTCATCGCCGGCGCCGGCATCATCGTGCGAAACTCGATCATTCTGGTCGATTTCATCCGCCTGCGCCGCTCCAACGGAATGTCGCTGGAACAAGCCGTCGTGGACGCCGGCGCCGTGCGCTTTCGTCCCATCTTGCTGACTGCGGCCGCCGTTGTTGTCGGCGCGAGTGTAATTTTGTTCGATCCGATCTTCCAGGGGCTTGCGATTTCTCTGATGGCAGGCGCAGTGGCTTCCACCGCGCTCTCTCAAATGGCAATTCCGGTTCTCTATTTTTTGAGTGAACGCGGCGACACGAAAATTCTGCCACCGAGCGGCGAAGCTCTCGCGTCCGCCGGAGATTGAAAAGGAGGCAATATCATGACCGTAGACCGTTACCTCAGACTCGTCGCAGGAGTTTTCGTCGTAGTTTCCCTGGCGTTGGGATACTGGGTAAGCCCATACTGGTTTCTCTTCACCGCTTTCGTCGGGCTAAATCTTTTCCAGTCCGCATTTACGAACTGGTGCCCGATGATGACAATCCTTCGCAAAGCAGGCGTGAAGGCTTAGTCGACGAACCACAAAAACTCAGCTAGGGCATTACCCCGCCGGATGGGAGAAGTGGCGATTCACGAGCCGGTGATCCCGGATCCATGGAACTCATCCGCGCGCCGGAGTGCACGCGGCAGATGAAAGGGCGGGGGAGTTGCGATCTGCAATGATCGCATCTGCGTCGGCATGTTTGAGTGAAGTGGCTCCGGTGCAGTGGTGCAGCGCGCCATGCGGCACTCGAGTAAAAGAAAGAATTTGAGCTCTACCAAGCACGTAAACCTTGCCATTAAGTTCAGCGGCCACGAAGGAATCCGGGGACTAAAAGAACGAACTAACGAGATAGCAGGGAATCGGCTTCATTTCATGGCAAACGAAATATTCCGCTCACAAAATCGAGGTTCATTGGTTCTGTCCTGACCGCGCCAACACCATCCGGCACAGGTGCAGCTCAGTTTTTCATTCTCGTTCCCACAACTGACACTCGCAGCGAATAAACCGTGTAGCCATTGGACCGAGACGGCTCTTAGGTTGTCCGTAGCAGACACGGGCGTGTTTGGAAGTGAGCGAGCGGGCGGAATTCCGGGGGCGGGTCCGGGAAACCGGGCGCCCAATTCGCAGCCCTTTGCTATTATGTTCGCCTCGTTTGTTGCCGCACGTCCTGCGGAGACGCGAGGAGAAAATGGCGCTACGCTGGCGCATTGCAATTCTGATCAGTATGGCCATCGCCATCAGCTACCTGGATCGGCAGACGCTGCCAGTGGCGGTCAAGGCCATCAGCAAGGACATCCCGCTCTCGAACGAGCAGTTTTCCGATTTGCAGTCCGCGTTTTTGCTGTCGTACGCCTTCATGTACGCGGGCGGCGGGAAGCTCGTTGATGCACTCGGGACGCGGCTGGGATTCACGCTGATTATGGTGTTCTGGTCGCTTGCGTGTGCCAGCCATTCGCTGGCGGCAACGTTCGCGATGCTGATGGCGAGCCGGTTCTTGCTGGGCGCGGGAGAAGGCGGCGGTTTTCCGGCGGCCACGCGCGCTGTGTCCGAATGGTTCCCGCCGCATGAAAGCGCCACGGCCATGGGGATCATCAACGGCGGAACGGCCGTAGGAGCTGTTGTCGCGCCGCCGCTGATCGCGCTGGTGTTGAGTTTCCTGAACTGGCGCTGGATTTTCGTGATCACCGGCGTAATGGGAATTGCCTGGACGGTCTGGTGGCGGCTCGCGTATTTTTCGCCGGCCGAGCATCCGCGGATCACCGCTCGCGAGCGTGAAGAAATTCGACTCGTGACGGAATCGGCCGCAGGGGCGCGGAAGTACAAGTGGCTGGAGCTGCTGCGCATCCGCGAAACCTGGGGATTGGTCATCGCGAAATTCCTCAGCGATTCGGCATGGTACTTTTATCTTTTTTGGCTGCCGAAATATTTATATGACGCGAGGGGCTTCGACATCAAAGCAGTTGGGACGTTCGCCTGGATTCCGTACGCGGCGTCCGGCATCGGCTGCCTTGTGGGCGGTTGGTTTTCGAGTCGCCTCGTGCGCAAAAACTTTTCCGTGAACGCCGCGCGGAAAGTGGCGCTGGGCCTGAGCGCCGCCGTGATGCCGAGTATTTTGCTCGTGCCTCACGTTGCGGTCTCGTGGGCGATCGCGATATTCAGCCTGGCGTATTTCGGGCAGCAATCGTGGTCCACGTTGGTGATGATCGTGCCGGCGGATTTGTTTCCGACCAACGCAGTGGGAGCGGTTGCTGGACTGGTGGGATTCGGCGGCGCAATGGGTGGGATTGCATTCGGTGAACTGGTGGGATACCTGCTGGATCACGGATTCGGCTATGGCGTGGTGTTCACCATGGCCGGAATGCTGCACGTGATTGCATTCCTGGTGATCCTCGGTATGGTCCCCGTGATACGGCCTCTGGCGCAACGGCGCAATCTCGAATACGAAGGAGCGCGATGAAAATCAAAGACATCCGCACGCGAGTCGTCCGCTGGCGGGGGAAGACGGTTCCGCTGCCGCCGCATTTCTGCACGAATCCCATGGACCTGCTGTCGATGCCCGAGGCTTCCATGAGCACTTTCACATTTCACGGATGGCTGATCGCCGAGGTGTTCACGGACGATGGCCTCGTGGGAATCGGCAACGCCGCGCTCGCCCCCCATGTGACCAAGCAGGTGATTGACCTTTACTTGAAGCCGCTGCTGATTGGCGCCAATCCGTGGGACATCGAATTCCTGTGGCAGCACATGTACCGTAAAACGATGGCCTTCGGGCGGAAGGGCATCGGCATGGCGGCAATCAGCGCCGTGGATATCGCCTTGTGGGACATTTTGGGCAAGTCGGCAAAGCAGCCCGTTTTCCGCCTGCTCGGCGGACGGACCAAGCCGCGCATTCCGGTGTACGCGAGCCGGCTCTACAGCGTGCCACTCGGCGAGCTTGCGGCCGAAGCGAAGCGCTACAAGGACGAAGGATATCAGGCGATGAAGCTGCGTTTTGGCTGGGGACCTAGTGACGGCGCGGCGGGAATGCAACGGAATCTTGATCTGGTACGCACGGTGCGAGAAGCGGTGGGCGATGCAATTGACGTCATGGCGGACGCCTATATGGGCTGGACCCTTGATTATGCGAAGCGCATGTTGCCGCTGCTCGAACCGTTTCATTTGCGGTGGCTGGAAGAGCCGGTGATTCCGGACGATATTGGAGGCTATGTGGACCTGAAGTCGTACGGCAGAATTCCCATCGCGGGCGGCGAGCACGAACACACGCAATACGGCTTCCGCGATCTGCTGGAGGCGCGCGCCGTGGATTATATTCAATTCGATACGAATCGTGTGGGAGGCATCTCGCAGGCGCGCAAAATCGTGGCCCTGGCGGAGTCCTACTCCGTGCCGGTGATCCCGCATGCCGGGCAGATGCACAACTACCACGTCGTGATGGCAAGCTTGAACTCGCCGATGGCCGAATATTTTCCGATTGTGGACGTGGAAGTGGGCAACGAGCTTTTCTGGTACATCTTCGAGGGCGAGCCAAAGGCGCACAACGGGTTTGTGGACCTCGATGAAAATACGCCCGGGCTGGGATTACGCGTGAACGAAAAGGCGCTCGCGGATTTTGACGTGATCGAGTGAATCGGAAACCATGATGCGCCTCGTGCAAATTCGAAAGGAAAACACCCGGCGCGTCGGCGTAGTCGAAGAACCGCGATTGCGTCTGCTCGACGATTGCGAATCGATTTATGAGCTCGTGGAAGAAGCGATTGCAGCAGGCGCGACTCTCGGCGCGCTCGCGCAACGAAAGGCCACTGAGGAGTTCCTCGGTTACGATTCGATTTATCGCGGAGATTCAGAATGGCGGTTGCTCGTGCCGGTGGATCATCCTCGGGAATCGGCGCGGTGCCTCGTGTCCGGCACAGGCCTGACGCATCTGGGCAGCGCGCGCGAGCGACAGGCCATGCATGTGAAAAACGAGGACCTGACCGACAGCATGAAGATGTTTCGCTGGGGAATTGAGGGAGGGCGTCCGGCGGCGGGGCAGATTGGCACGGCTCCGGAATGGTTTTACAAAGGAACCGGCGCGATTCTGCGCGCGCATGGACAAGCTCTCGAAACTCCGGCGTATGCGGAGGATGGTGGCGAAGAGGCCGAAATCGCCAGCATCTATCTTGTGGATGCGAGCGGCGTGCCGCGGCGGTTGGGCATGGCTGTCGGAAACGAATTTTCCGATCATAAGTTCGAGAAGAAAAATTACCTGAACCTGGCGAGTTCGAAGATTCGCACCTGCGCAATCGGGCCGGAGCTGGTGCTTGACGCCGATTTTCAGTCGGTGTCTGGCGAGGTGGCTATCGAGCGTAACGCCACCGTGCTATGGTCCAAACAAATTCGCACTGGCGAGGCGGAAATGTGCCACAGCCTGCGGAATATCGAACACCACCACTTCAAGTTTGATACGCACCGCAGACCCGGGGACGTACACGTACACTTCCTCGGCGCCGATTGTTTGAGCTTTGGAGAAGGCATCGAGCTTCGCGACGGCGACGTCATGCAGGTGCAATTCGAAGGGTTTGGGCGCGCGCTGCGCAACCCGGTGCGTGCAATGCGAGACGCAGTGAAGCCGGTGAACGTTGTTTCCATAGGGTGACGCAGACGATGGTGAAACCACGAGTGGCGATTTTAGGATTAGGCCTGATGGGCACGGGCATGGCCAGCCGTCTACTCTCGGAGGGGTTTCCGGTGGCGGTGTATAACCGGAGCCGCGAGAAAGCGCAAGCTCTGGCGGCAAACGGGGCCATAGTGGCAAGCTCGCCTCGCGAGGCCGCGGCGAGCGCGCGCGTCGTGATCAGCATGGTCGCGGACGATTCCGCTTCGCGCGCAGTCTGGCTCGGAGAAAATGGCGCGCTAACGGGCGCGGCGTCGGGAACACTGCTCATCGAATCGAGCACGCTTACAACCGCTTGGGTGCGCGAACTGGCCGCGGCAGCGGCGCGGCAGAAATGTGAATTCCTCGACGCGCCAGTGACTGGGACGAAGCCGCACGCGGCGTCAGGCCAACTCTTGTTCCTCGTGGGCGGATCGGCGGAAGCGTTGGAGGTCGCCAGACCCGTTCTGGCAGCCTTGGGCCGCGACGTTGTTCATCTGGGGCCAACGGGCAGCGGCGCCGTGATGAAGCTCGTCAACAATTTCCTTTGTGGCGTGCAAGCAGCGTCCTTTGCCGAAGCAATGGCGCTTGTCGAAGCAAGCGGACTGGATCGCGAGCAGGCGGCGAAAATTCTAGGCAATGGTGCGCCTGGGAGTCCTCTCATTAAGACCATTTGGGCGCGCGCGGCGATCGGCGATTTGACGCCGAATTTCGCTCTGCGGCTGATGCCGAAAGACTTGAGGTACTCGCTAGAGGAAGCGAAGCAGCGCGGGTTGGCGCTGAAGACCGCTGTCCCGGCGATCGAAGTCTTTGAAGATGCAGTCAATCAAGGGTACGGTGATCAGGACTTTGCGGCAGTGATCGAGGCGCGGAGGCGGCGTTAGCGGCCGTCGCCGATGCGGAGCACAGCCGGGTGTTTACGGATCTCAGCGGCGGTCCCGGACAATGCGCATTCTGAAAACCGTTCAGGCCTATTATCCATTTCAAGAGAAGGGCGGGCCCGTCGTCAAAGTGCGCGCGATTGCCCTGGGACTCGCCCATCGCGGCCACGAAGTCACGATCCTCACCGCCGATTTCGGATTCGAGCCATCCTCGGCGCCCGCCATGGAGGCGAAAACTTGCCGCTGGGGCTGGTGCGCGCGGGAGCAAGGCGTCGAAACGATCTTCCTTCGGACTCGCGGCCACTATCGCGCGCTGACGCTCAATCCGAGCGTGATAAAGTATTCGTCGGCATCAGTCGCAAAGTACGACGTCGTGCACGTTTATGGGCTGTACGACTTGCTTGGCCCAGCGGTAACGTACTTTTGCCGCCGGCATCATATTCCGTATGTGGTCGAACCGATGGGCATGTTCCGCCCTATCGTTCGAAATTTTCGGGCGAAGAAGCTTTATCACGCCCTTCTCGGGAACCGCCTTTTGCGTGGCGCGCATCGCGTGATTGCCACATCCGAACAGGAAAAACAGGAGCTCGTCACCGGTGGAATTAATCCTGTTCGCGTCGTCGTCCGTCGCAATGGAATAGACGTTCCAGTTTCATTGCCGCCGGCGGGTGCGTTCCGCGAAAAATGGAAGATTTCACCGCAAGCACAACTCGTTCTTTTTCTTGGGCGCCTCGTCCCTAAGAAAAGTCCCGACTTATTGCTCGACGCGTTCGCGCTCTGGCGTCGCGAAACGCTGCACGCCGCGGACTCCGTCCTCGTTTTTGCTGGTCCCGAGGAACGCGATGGATACTTGGGGCGTCTAAAATCCCTTGCAGCGGCATCGGGGATTGCCGACAACGTCTTGTTTACAGGACCGCTCTATGATGATGCAAAGTGGGCCGCGTACCGGGATGCCGATGTTTTCGTTTTGCCTTCGCAGAACGAGAATTTCGGCAATTCTGCTGCCGAAGCCATGGCTTGTGGGACGCCCGTGATCCTCACTGACCAGTGCGGCATCGCTCCCATCGTCGAGGGACGAACTGGCCTGGTCGTTCCGCACGATTCTCGTGCGATTGCCACCGCTTTGAAAATGTTGCTCGATGGTGGCAGCCTTGCCGGCCAATTCCGTGACGCTTGCCCCGGCGTAGTGCGTGGCCTTTCGTGGGAGCAGCCGCTGTCCCAAATGGAAGCAATCTATAGGGACGTGATTTCCGAAGCGCCGGCCTCGTGAAAGATTACCCGTTGCTTCGTTCAATTTGGGCTCTCGCGAATCTTTTCCTCATAGCGTCTGCCGCCTTTCTACTCTACGCATTGTGTTGGGAATACTCGACGCGTCAATATTTGAGAGGCTTTTCTGACGCGGTCGTACCCGCCAACGCTGCCCCTGAAGAAAAAGTCCAGGCCATTCTGGATTGGATGAAATCCGGTCCGGCTCGCCAGGATGGAGTTGTGGCGGGAAAATTTCTTCTCCGCGATCCCGAGGAAACTCTCAATTACCGGGCTTTGTTGAGGGTTTGCGGCTCCGCTGCCAACGCGTTCATAAATTTAGCGTCCAGCAGCGGTTTGCAAGTGCGGCGCCTATTGCTATTGAACGCCCGCGGCTCAGCGACTCATGTCGATACCCAAGTCTTGCTCAATGGCCGGTGGGTTATCGTTGATCCTGCGTTTCGGATCATGATGCGCGGTCCCGACGGGGCGCTCCTTACCGCGGGACAGCTGAAAGATCCGCAAGTATTTCAAATCGCCACATCGGGGCTCAAGAATTATCTTCCTGAATATTCGTTCGAGCACACTGCGCATATCCACTTTGGACGGATTCCTTTTTTCGGTCCGCTCATTGGAAAAATCGCGACTGCGATTTACCCTCGAGCGGACGCGTCTCCGCTCATAACCCTCCTGGTCGAACGCGAATCTCTCACCGCATGTGTGAGTGCTGCAGTCCTGTTTCTCTTCTTCTGTGCGGTCAGGCTCCTTTTAGGATGGTTTGCCTATCCCCGACTCGGTATTAAGCGAGTCCGGCTCAGGGATCGCCTTCGAACAGGGAGTCTGGCTTTTCTGAGGCATTAGCTTCTGCGCGACACAATGACCACCCAACCCTGCGTGCACGTCCAGCGTTGAATCTTCCAGTCCTGGCCTGTTTGGCCGTAAAGTAACAGAGGATGAATCTTAAAGGGGAAGCCGGAAAAATCTTATGTGTGGCGTCTGTGGCGTAATCGGCTCCGAAGACCAAAATCAAGCTGCTTTACCCCTCCAGCGCATGATGCGTGCCATGGAGCATCGCGGCCCTGATGGCAATGGCGTGCTCATCGCTCCAGGCGCCGCCCTCGGCATGCAGCGCCTCAGCATTATCGATCTCCCCGGCGGCCAACAGCCCATTTGGAACGAAAATTCTACGCTCGCGGTGGTCTTCAACGGGGAGATCTATAACTTTCGTGAATTACGGCGCTCGCTCGAATCTGCGGGCCACGTTTTCCGCACCCAATCCGACACGGAGGTGATTGTCCATGCCTACGAAACCTGGGGTGAGTATTGCCCACGGCATTTGCGCGGCATGTTTGCGTTTGCAATTGTTGAAATACCCGAAGGCAAAGCCGGACTCCCCCGGCGCGTTTTCCTCGCGCGTGACCGCATGGGAATCAAGCCCCTGTATTACGCTACGGTAGAGAACAAATTCTTCTTCGCGTCCGAAGTGCGCGCGCTTCTCGCGAGCGGCTGCATCCCGCGCCGCCTCTCCGCCGAGGCGCTGTCCGGTTATCTGCTTTTCGGTGCGATCGGCGAACCCGTAACGCTCGTCGATGGAATTTATTCCCTCCCGCCTGGCCACTGCGGCTATGTTTCGTGCGATCAACCGTTCGGATCGTTTCGGCCCCGTGCTTATTGGAGCGCCGCCGATGCCATCAGATCGGACGCTCCCGAGCCAACAGGAAATTCACCGGTCGCGCAAGTGCGGGCGGCGCTCGAAGATTCCGTCCGCTGTCATTTGCTTGCGGACGTGCCTCTGGGAATTTTCTTGAGCAGTGGTGTTGACTCTACTGCGCTCGCCGCTCTAGCCAGTCGCCAGCATTCCGGTATAAAAACATTCACCGTAGTCTTTCCGGAGCAGGAATTCAGTGAAGCTTTGCTCGCCCGCCGCATGGCGGATCTTCTCGGAACCGAGCATTCTGAGTTGCTTCTGAGCGGCGATGAAATGCAGTTGCGTCTCGACGATGCCGTTGCCGCTTTCGATCAGCCCAGCGTCGATGGCATAAATACTTATTTCGTATCCTGGGCGGCGCG
>DASYYI010000320.1:0-1811 GCA_035933995.1 Candidatus Acidiferrales bacterium
GATGGCTCGCTGGCGATTACCGCATGAGCTTGCTGATGTTGCTCAGCGCCGTAGGTCTGCTTCTGTTGATCGCATGCGCCAATGTTGCGAGCTTGCTCTTGGCCCGCGCGAATTCGCGCCAGAAGGAAATTTCGATTCGTCTTGCTCTTGGCGCAACTCGCGGTCGCCTCTTTGCACAATTTCTCACCGAAAGCCTGCTTCTGGGAGTCGCTGGCGCCGCGGCGGGACTTGCCGGAGCGGCCGCCATCTTGCGCGTCTTCGTGTCCGCCATTCCGTGGCAGCTTCCCGCCGTGGATCGCATCGGGTTGGATGGCCGTGTCCTGTTTTTTACGCTACTGATTGGAATTGGTGCGAGCATCGCCTTCGGCCTCGCCTCGTTTTTTCAGACGCGCAAGGTCGACCTGAACAGCACGCTGAAAGATGCACGTACAATCGCGGGAGTCGGTCGTGGCCGGGGGCGGTTCCTCGGCGCACTTGCCGTAGGCGAAATCGCGATTTCCTTAATGCTCGCGCTCGGCGCGGGTTTGCTGATTGAGAGCCTCTACAATCTTTACCAGGAAAGGCTGGGCTTCAATCCCGCACGCATCGTCCTGATGGAAACTCCGTTTGCTCCAGGTACCGCTCCAGCCTCGCATCCGTGGGATTTCGAGCGCCTGGCTCTTCAGCACATCGAAGCGATTCCCGGCGTGCAATCCGCCGCGGTCGTTTCCGTGGCTCCGTTGAACGGCCAGGGCAATTTGCCCGCACAGCGCGACGGCCATCCGGAAGACAGCATCGGCGGGACCGAATACCGCGCGGTCAGCTCCGGCTATTTCTCGACGATGGGAATTTCGATTTTGCGTGGCCGCGCGTTTCAGGAAAGCGACTTTGGCTCTTCGGCGCCTGTGGCTTTAATCAATGAAACGCTCGCTCGCGACTGGTGGCCCGGCCAAAATCCCATCGGTGGCCGCATCATTGTCGGAGAATTCCGCGGGCAAAAAATTCCGCAGATTCTTGAGCCTCCGCGCGAAATCATTGGTGTTGTTGCCGATGTAAAGGGAATGGAAATCGACCGGCCCGCTCCGCCAATGGTCTACGTTCCGGCATCCCAAGCCGCTGGCATACTAAATGGCTCGACGGACTGGGTTGTCCGCACAAGCGCGACGGCGGGAATCGCCGGCGCTTTGCGAAAAGCGGTCACGGATGCCGCTCCCGATCAGCGAATCATTGATCTCGAACCCATGACGCAGCTCATCAGCGGATCGGTGTCGCAGCCGAACTTTGAGGCGTTGCTCATGGGAATGTTTGGAGGGTTGGCGCTGCTGTTGACCCTGGTCGGCGTCTATGGGGTGTTGAACTTTCAAGTCGGTCAGCGCACGCATGAAATCGGCGTTCGATTGGCGCTGGGGGCGAGTAGGAGAGATGTTACGCGGCTGGTCATCGCCAAAGCTGCGATGCTCGCCGCGCTCGGCATCGTAATCGGTATCGCCGCCGCGTTTGAATTGACACGCCTGATGGCGAGTTTGTTGTATGAAGTGAAGCCGACCGATCCGACGATATTCGTCGGGATCGCGATTCTCGTCCTCGCCGTCGCCATGATCGCGGCTTACATTCCGGCACGAAGAGCCACGAAGGTGGACCCGATGGTAGCGCTACGATACGAGTAGTACGCGCAAATTGGGTGCGAGTAACGGGGAGAAATTACGCGATGTGGAGATTTTTACGTGGCTGTGGATATCTTAAGATATTTAGATGGAGTGATTTAAGAATGGCTTGCGGCGTGCGTAAGAAGGCAGCGTCGGGGGAAGACAAGCCGAGGATCCCTTTAGGGG
>DASYYI010000323.1:0-1947 GCA_035933995.1 Candidatus Acidiferrales bacterium
CGCGCCGCCACATTTCGCGCCACGGCGTAGACACTTTTCGCGCCCGCCGCATCCGGCCCTTCCGCCGCAACAGGCTTGCCCGTATCGCCGCCGATGCGAATCTGCGGATCGATTTCAATCTCGCCCAAGAACGGCACGCCAGAGATTTTCGCCATGTGCTCGCCTTCGCCGTGGCCAAACACATCGATACGCTGATCGCAATGCGGACACGAAAAGTAGCTCATGTTCTCGACGATACCCAGAATTTCCACGCTCACTTGACGGAACATCTCAATCGCCTTGCGCACATCCGCCAGCGCCACCAGCGACGGAGTCGTCACCAGCACCGCGCCAGAAATCGCCGCTGTCTGCACCAGCGAGAGCTGCACGTCTCCCGTCCCCGGAGGCAAATCCACAATCAAATAATCGAGCTCGCCCCACTGTACGCTGCGCAGAAATTGCTGCATCACTCCATGCAGCATCGGCCCGCGCCAGATCAGCGGACGGTCGCCCGGATTCAGCAGCCCCATCGAAATCACTTTCAGTCCGCAAGCCTCGACGGGAATAATCACGTTTTCCGCGACGGCGCGCGGCTGTTCCGTCGTCCCCAGCATCAGCGGAACGTTCGGCCCATAAACGTCCGCGTCCATCAACCCGACTTTCGAGCCCATTTTTTGCAGCGCGACTGCCAGATTCACGGCAACGGTGGTTTTTCCCACGCCGCCCTTGCCGCTGGCGACCGCGACCAGATGTTTCACGCCGCGAATCGGCTCTTTCTCCGGCAACCGCCGGCCGCCGGTAGTGGCCGCGTCAAATTTCAAATCGAACGAGCGCACGCCTTGCAAGCGCGCGACCGCTGCGCGTATTCCGCGTTCGAGCGTGTCGCGATACGCCGGCTCCGGCCGTAGCAGGGACATCACCAGCGAAATATCGCCCTCGCGCACCACGAGGCTCCGCACCATGTTCAACGACAATATGCTGCGATGATGCTCCGGATCCTCCACCGTCCGCAGCGCCTCGTATACCACCCCTTCCGTCAACGGATTCCCCGCCATTCAGCTCCCGCCTTTCAAACTGCAAATACGAAAACGCGCCACCGCGAGATATTGCTTTTGTAGCGGCCGCCTTTAGGCGGGCAGCCTGGCTCACGCTGCGAGCGTCAACATTCCATCATAGAACGCTCCTCTTGCCCGAGCAACCCACCCATTCTGTCTTCGCGGTTGATATTCCTTGGCCTTCAGGCAAGAATCGTTTCCATGATCCGCATCAAGAGGCGGAAAGCCCGGATACGCCACCGGAAAGCCATGGAACGTGCACGCGTCCTTCTCCGACAATTGGTCGATGGAAGTGAAGACCCATACGTTTGCTACATGCAGCTCTATGGCTTTTATTGCGCCAATACCGGCCTGCACGACGAATTTAGGCACTTCTTCAACCTTCCCGACGTTGACCCAGACTCATACATCCGTGTTGACGATGAATTTCGCCAGACAATCCGGGATTTAGCTCAGAAATGGCTGGCTAATCATTCGGAATGAACGACGAACCCCCGCTTTGCACGCACCGCGCTGAACAGGTTAGAATAGACTCTGCACCGTCCGCGGGCGGCTGAGGGGAACGTCCAGTGGAGGTTCACTCCCGGTTGCACTGCTCCCGAACGGCCACGAGAGAGGTTTGCGACGCTTGCTCACAAGCAAGCATCCAACACCAAAGCATGGATGCCGATAGGTTTGTTGAAAATATAATTGCGTTTTTCGTCGGGACGAAGCACGAGCGCGACATCAAGAAGCTCGAACCGCTCGTCGCGCAGATCAATGAGCTCGAGCCGGAAATGCAGAAGCTTGCCGACGACGACTTCCGCATTAGAACCGCCGAATTGAAAATGCAAGTCACGTCGAAGCTCGAAGGCGTGGACATAAAAGATCCCGAATACCGCGCGAAAATGCAGGAAGCCTTCGCGCCCGTTCT
>DASYYI010000428.1:0-2536 GCA_035933995.1 Candidatus Acidiferrales bacterium
TACCGCGCGGCACTCCGCTGCTTCGCATGCGCCAGCTTATTTATTCGAGCAAAGGAATCCCCACAATTTACGTTGTTGGTCTTTACCGCTCTGGCAGGCACACGCTGCTAATTCGACGCTTCCGCTGAGCAGCGCAGCAGACATGGCGTAAATTCAATCGACGGCGCGGCGGTCGTTGTTCTTTGAGTTTTGCTCTCGGTGACAAAACACGCGAACCAAATTGATCCTTGAACCACCTGCTCGACCAGGGGGAGCGAAAGTTATCGAGATGAGCTCACCGCAGTTCAACCCGCGTTCTGCCGCGAAGCCAGCCTCCGATGCCTGATTCGTTTAGTTTCATCGCTGCTTCGCCGGCAACCACTTCCACGTCTGTCTTGGTTTTCCAGGCAAGCTCCGGCAAGACGTCACGCAAGTTGATGACAAAGCGTTCCCTGCCGCACTGCGGGCAGACAGGGTCGCCGGAACGGTCCATCCAGCCGCATTCTGAACACTGATGCAGGCTTTCGTTCAGATTGCGCGCTACAACCAAACTACGAATCTTTCCTTTTTGAAATAGAACGAGCGTCTCATCAAGACCGACCACGGCTTTGCGTTCATCGCCGAGCAAAGCATTTACCAATGCGAGTTGGCGACGATTCTCCCAGTCGGCGATTCTGGGCTCCAAACGTTTCTGCAAGTCAGACGGGGAAAACTTTCCGAAGTCTTCTTTGATTGTTACGACGGGACGACCAAATTGTTTCGGAAACTCCGCTTCGATTGCTTTTGTCAATCGATCGGAGCCAACCAAGAAAATCGCCGTGCAACGATTCTTTTCGCACAGACTCTTTGCTCGCGCCTCTACGCCGCGACACAAGCGCGCGTATTGCGCATCCATCCTGTGCCGATGTGTGTCGCGCTGAGAGCCACGAGTCTTCTTGACGTTCTGACCCGTGACGTGACCCATCTCCTTTTTCTTCCATTGCGAGATATTTATGGTGAATTCCATCTTTCCTGACTGGGCCATTTCCCCAAGCGAGTGGCGAAAGAAGCGCGCACCAGTGCGATCCACAACGACTATGCAATACGGCTTGTTTTCACTGAGAATCCAGAACAATTGACTCAGAGCTGGACGTCCCCAATGAAGCTCATTATCGACTTGCCGTTCCAGTGGCACTAATTCCCACGTATCAGAACCAGCCAGAATGAGCAATCCCTTCTCGCGGGGTGTGCGGTCCAGGAGAAATTCTTCCACCCTCGCAACCTGTGCCCCGAATGTTCCCAGATCTCCAGGACGCACGTTGTCCGTTTTGGTGAGAATCTTCGCCTCTTTCTTGAACCAGGGCATGTATGCAAGCCCATCGCCACGAGATGATCGTTGCAGGGGCTTCGTGTCCACGTAGGCAGTGAGCACCGGAGGCGTCAATTGTGCTAATGACTGAAGTTGGTTCGCGCTGTACGTCATCGGCCGCTCCTCTTGACCATCATTATCGGATCCACATTATCGCACTGCGCGTTGCCCGGCCCGTGTGATGCGCATCACGACGAGCCGTGATCCATTGCACCGCACGGACAGAATCCAGAGGACCAAAATACTCAAACGCTCCGAGCGCAAGAACTCAAAATGCGTTCGACACGTTTGCGAATGACACGAAAGGAGGCCAACGATGAAAGTGAAAGATGTAATGGTGGGGACACCAGCCAGCTGCACTTCCGAAGCAAACCTGGGCTCCGCAGTAGAAATCCTGTGGAAACAGAACTGCGGAATTCTCCCAATCGTGGACGCCCAACAAAAGGTTGTTGGCGTCGTGACGGACCGTGACGTTAGCATTGCGTTGGGAACTCGGAATCGACTGCCGGGAGAAATCACCGTGGGGCAGGTTGCTTCCGGCAAGGTTTTTGCTTGCAGACCAGACGACGACGTACGCACAGCACTGGCAACGATGGGCAACGCGAAGGTTCGGCGCTTGCCCGTAATCGATGCCAACGGAAAACTCGAAGGCATCCTGTCCATGGATGATGTTGCGCTTCATTCCGAAGCCAGGATTCCTGGAAGGACGCCTGAGCTATCGCATGATGATGTGGTGGACACTCTGAAGAAGCTCTACCGGCCGGAACTGCCGCGAGTGGTTCCACAAAAGGCCGCTGCTTGATTCCAGGGAAACAGCTTGAGGGGTAGTTGCCGTAAGACAGAAGGCTCGAATCCTGAAACGATTTCGCGACCACCGGAAGGCAGGTCGTATGCGGGAGGAAAGTTCTGTGGCTGCGGTCGCTTCTGAATCGAGACGACAGCCTTCGGCCCATTTTCTCTTGTGGAATGCGCCGCGATGGCGGAGTCTGCTTCAGCGACTATTTTCGCGTGGGGATTGCGTCTTCTCCTCCGAAACTATCGAGCGCCTTAACAGTATTAATGCAGGTAGGGTTGCTCGGATCGCGGCAATCACTGGGACAGCAATGCCTGACCGGAAAAGCCGCTCATTGCGCGGTGTACCCGCCATCAATTATCAATTCACTCCCGGTAACAAACTTCGCTTCCTCGGATGCTAGATAAACGATTCCC
>DASYYI010000193.1:0-15102 GCA_035933995.1 Candidatus Acidiferrales bacterium
GCATTTCCTGCCGTGGGAGTCGCCAGAACTTTGACGCCCAATTCTTTGGCGCGGCTTACGGCGGCGGAAAGTCCGCGGGCTTTGAACGATCCTGTTGGATTGAGGCCCTCGTCCTTGATGTAGAGATTGCTCAGCCCCATGGACGCGCCCAAACGTTTCGCGCGCAGCACGGGCGTCATGCCTTCGCCAAGCGTGACCGGCTCGCGCGAGGGCAGCACCTCTTCGTAGCGCCACATGGTTGTGGGCCGTGAGCGCAAGGCTTCGCGCGTCAGAGTTTTCTTCGCCGCCTTCAAATCGTAGCGCGCCAGTAGCGGGCCACCGCAGTCGCAAAGATTCTTCAGTTGAGTGTGCGGATAGGTTTTCTTGCAACGGGAACATTCCAGATGAGTGATGGTGGTCTGTAGTGGTTTGGTCATAAGCGAAAAAGTTTAGCACACCTCGCGGCAACAAACGTTCGGCGCCGGCGAGCGACACGGTACAATTGACGGATGCCGGTGCGCTTGATTGCAATGGATATTGACGGGACGCTGCTCGACAGCCGCCACGAATTGCCCGCCGCAAATCGCGAAGCGATCGTGGAAGCGCGCGCACGCGGCATCGAAATCATGCTTGTCACCGGGCGGCGATTCGATTTTGCCAAGCTAATCTCCGAGCAGCTTCCGTGCGAGTTGACGCTGGTGGTCAACAATGGGGCGCTGATTAAATCGAAGGTAGGCGAGACTCATTTACGCCATTTGCTGCCGCGGGCGCTGGCGCGCGAAGTGCTGGCCGCGACCGCTGATTTCCGCTCGGGAGCCGCGGTTGTTTTCGATCGTGTGCGCGAGCGGCAACTCATTTTCGAGCGCATTGACTGGAATGATCCTGTGAGCGGCGTATACTATCAACGCAACCGCGAATTCATCGCCGAATGTGTTCCGCTGGAAAACAGCCTCGATGAAGATCCGATTCAAGTGATGTTTGTCGGTTCGGTGGCGCGGATGCGGGCGGCGCATTTGGCTCTCAAGTCCATGCAGCGCGTGAACGATTTTTCGACGGCGCTGACGGAATACGAGCAGCGCGACTTGAGCATTTTGGATGTGATCGAGCGCGGATGTTCGAAGGGCGCGGCGCTGGCCGAATGGGCGCGGCGGCGCGGCATTCGGCGCGAGGAAGTCATGGCGATTGGCGATAACTGGAACGATCGCGATATGCTCGAATTCGCCGGACTGCCTGTCTTGATGGCCAACAGCGCTGCGGAGTTAAAAGCGCTCGGCTGGGCGGTGACGCTCTCGAATGACGAGGCCGGAGTGGCGGCGGCGATTCGCGCGCATGCGCTCGGGCAGGCGGTCGAGAGTTGATAGGCGAAAAGCAGAAAAGAAGGCAACGGCGGGGCGGGAAAGCGATTCAAACGATATGACTTCTATGAAGCTCAATGGAAAGCGATTTTCGCGAGCGGTCACGACCGCTGTGCGTAGCGTCCTTGCGCGGAGCGTCTTTCCGGCCATTTGCGCTTTGACATTCGCCGCGGTGCTGATTCTAGCGCCGCTGACGCACGCGGATTACGCCGTGCTGCGTTCGGGACAGCGGCTGCACATCGCGGGCTATCTGCGGCAAGGTTCGACCGTGATCCTTTACGTTGCGGGCGGCAGCATTCTTGTGCCGTCGAGCGAGATCGTGCGATTTGATCCTGAAGATGTGTTTGCCGCGTTCCCGCCGACTGCGGCGCTCGACGTGCCCTTTGCAAAGCAGATCCGCGCCGCAGCAGTGCGGAACGGCGTGGACGAGAATCTGATTTCGAGCGTGATTTTTGCGGAATCGAATTTCGCGCCGCGCGCGCTTTCGTCGAAGCGCGCGATGGGCTTGATGCAGCTCATGCCGCAGACCGCCAGCCGGTACGCCGTCAACAACGCTTTCGATCCGACCCAAAACATCGCGGGCGGAACTCGCTACTTGAAGCAACTGCTTGACCAGTATCACGGCAATTTGCCCTTGGCGCTCGCGGCGTATAACGCAGGTCCAGAACGCGTGGCACAATATGGCGGCGTGCCGCCGTTTCCAGAAACGAGAAATTACATCCGCCGCGTGACGAAGAAGTTGAAGAACCTGAAAGCAGAACAGCCTCGAGCTCGACTTCGCTGAGATCACTCAAGTCAAGATTCGCGCTGGGCGTTCGCCTGCTCGTTCACGTGCGAACCGCGAAAGCCCGCTATTGCTGCTGAGGGATTTGCGGCTGTTGCGGAGGCTGAGGTTGCGGCGGCGCAGCGGTTCCGGACGGCTGGATTCCCTTGGGCGCCATACCCATCGACGTGATCCCGATGGTTTGGACTTGCTCCAGCGGATTAAAAATAAATTCCCATTGCTTGTAGGTGACTCCGCCTTTATAAACCTTGATCGACAACTTGTCGGACTTCCCTGCCACACCGATAATAAAACCGCCCATCACCGGCCCCGACGAATCAGAAGATTCGTTGACGCTCATTCCCGGATTTGTCCCCGTTTGCGCCTGCAAACCCAAAGAGAAAGAGGGCTCGACGGGCTGCTGGCCGCCCGGCGTGCCGAGTGCCCCCGGCGGCGCATTCTGCGGCTGACCATTTTGCATTGCCGGACCCGGCGCAACACCGGAGCCACCGAGCACTCCCTGTTGCGCGGATGGCTGGCCGGATGCTTGTGATGGCGGCTGGGGGCTAGAATTATCCCCGTCAGTGCCTGGGACTCCGGCGGAGCCTCCCGTCGCGGGGGTGCCTGTGGCAATTCCGAGTTGGCGTTGCTTATCGAGAAAAGCCATTTGCTGCAGCGAAGTGTAGCGCACGCTGCCGATCAGCTGGCCCGTAGGTGTCACGTAGATGAAACGCCACGAGCCATCTTCTTTGTTCATGGGATTCTTGTACGGCTCGCGCAGAAAGCGAACGCCGTTCTGCTCTTTCACCAGATCATCGACATTCGTGGGGAAGCGTCCGAATTTGCGATAGAAAAGTCCGATGGCGCGAGCATATTGCTGGCCCCTCCAGATCGTCTCCGCTTCCTTTTGCCGCTTGCCCTCAGTCAAACGATTCACAAAGACCACGGAGCCTCCAACGATCAAAAGGGCAACAAGGAAAAGCACAAAAATCAGCGCGAAGCCTTTCTCCACACGACGGACATTAACTGAAAGCGTTGGACGAAAGATCATGGCTGTCCTTGTTGCGGTGGCTGGGACGGTCCGCCCGCCGGCTGCGCAAGCATCAGGGTAGTGTGGCGGCCGGAGGAAAGCTCCTCGACCTCCACGGAATTGTTGCCGATGGTCACGATGCGAAATTGATTGAGCAGCGTTCCACCCACGGGCACGATATACACGTCATCCGCATTGGCGGAAAAACACGCGCGTTTCTGGCCGGTACGCAAATCGGTGACAATTCCGTAAAAGGTCGCCGGCACAGTGACCGGAGGTGGTGGCGGCGGCGCCACAGGGCCTCGCGCCGCGGCGTGCTGGGCCGCCAGCACTGACGGAGGGGGAGGCAGGGGCTCGGCGCTGAATATATTGCGATGCTGGCCCTTGTATTCCAGTTTCTGGATGCGGTCGAGCAAATCGAGCCGAAGCGACGGATCGGGCACGTCCAGCGGAGTGAATCTGATGTCGCTCGCACTGGCACCCGTAAACACCGAATTCCGCGATTGGCTCGAGTACGCCGCGACGGCGAGAACCAAGAGCACGCCCAGCACATAGAGTTCGTATCGAGTCTTTTTCGTCATGGCATCAAATGCGGAAATAGGTCCGCAGCGTCACATTTAGCTTGATGGCTCCGGAAGTTTCCGAAGCCAAAGCCAAACCGTCGAGCACATAAAAGCGCGGAGAGTGCTCGAGGCTGTTGATGAAACGAATCACGCTTTGATAGTCGCCCTGCACTGCCGCCGATATCTGCACTTCGCTCAAGCCGCGATCTTTTACGGCGGTTTCATGGTAGCCGGTGCCGCTGATCTGAACTCCCGCATCCTTGCCCATTTGGCCAAGGTCCGAAATCACGGTCGAATAACCGGTAGATTCCGGAAGCAAATTGCGCTGATAGAAGGCATCGCATTCCTTGCCGACGTCCGGCAGATGCTTCTCGACAGCCTGTCCCTTTGCGACGTCGGCAGCCAGCAACTTCTCTTTCTGCGCCAGACGATTGCGCTCTTGAGCCTGCGACTGAGGGGCTGCGCTGGCTATGCGTATATTGGCGAAAATCAGCGCGCCATCGAGAACAATCAGGCAGGCCAGCGCAATTTTCACGGCCAGCTTCCATTTCCGCGAATTGTTTCTAGGCGTCATATTGTTGCGTATTGCGCCTCCAGAGAAAGCAAGACGACGCCCGCGTTTCCTGTCGAAACTTTCTCAGGATGACTCTCCTGCGTGGGCCGTACATTTGAAAACGCCGGCGACGACACCATGGAACGCACGAACTTCACCTTCTGTTCGTCGTTTACCGCGCTGACCACCAGCGTCACTTTCACTCGGCCCGTTTTATCCATTTGCGGCGAGATGCTAACGACACGCACGCCAGGCGGGAGAATCTGTTCCAAGTCCGCGAACATTTTCGTCCACGGAAAAGTCCGCTGCTCGATGAGGTTGTTGAGAAACTGCGCGCGATTCATTACTTCGACCGTCTTCGGATCTTTCAGCGCCACGCGGAGCCGCTCTTGTTCGCGCTGAGAAGCGCGGATCTGATCTTCGAGCCGGCTGATGTCCGCGCGGATTGCCCCATTCGTGCGCCGCGCCCTCATGGCATGGACGGAAAGAAAAAGCAACGCCGCGACCGCAATGATTCCCAGCGTGGCTGCGCCCGCGATGAACCGGCGGTTGTTTTCGAGAGGCGATGACGCGAGATTAAAATGAGTTTTCACCCGGTTGTAAAATTCTCCTGATTGCCACTAGGCGCCACGGTTTAGTTGCCAACCCACCAAAGACTCCAGTCCCTGCGCGACCAGCGATCTCGCTTCAGCCGAGAATTCGCTGGAACCCCCCAAAGGCTCCGCCGAACATCCAATTTCGCGCCCGAGCATTTCGCGCAAGTCTTCCTCGCCCACGCCGAAACCCGCGATGCGCAACTGCTCGACCTTGCCGCCCCACGTGTCTTGATAAAAAGCGAGCGCGGGAAACACTTCATCGAAAACCGCTTGCGGCTTGAGGACATCGGTTTCGGTTCCCAACTCCGTCGAACGGTATACGCAGAGCGTCTGGCCGCGAACGATCACGGTGGTCAAATTGCGGCCGCTCATTCGCACCAGAAGCGTTGCGACATTCGGTTCGAGCAAGGGCAGAGTCGCCAGCGTGGAGCTCTGGAGAACTCCAGCGAACAGGCCTTCTGCTTCGACTGCGGATTCATACTCGCGAATCATTTTCTGACGCGCCACGGCGGCAACTACTTCGATTTTTCCTTCGCGGCCAGATTGCCGCATCCACGATATGGCCGCTTCTTCCGCGTCGAACGGCAGGCTTTTTTTCAGCCGCCAACGCAAAAGAGGGCGCGCTTCGTCCGCACGTCGCGGAAAGGTCTCAAATGGCAAAATGAAAACGCGGATCACTGCGTCGGGGACGAGCAACACGACTTCCTGTCCCTGAACCGGCACGCGAGAGAGGACACCGCGAATGGCTGAACGTACGGCATCTTGATCCAGAATGTTCTGCTGAGTGGCGGAAGGAACGATCGCGCCTTCAGTTAATGGCTCGGCCGCGAATGTCGAAAGATGCGTTGCACCGCGGCCCCATTTTGCGGCCGCCACGTGGGTCGCGGCGATTTCCAGCACAGTGGCAGGATGCGGCATGGCGTCGAGCCAACCGAAGAGACGTCCGCCCGGCGCGCGGCGCTGATCCGTTGGCTGAATGCTTGTCAGGCTACTCAATGAACGTCACCTTATTGATTTCCCGCAAGGTTGTCATTCCCGCGCGCACGCGAGCGAGACCCGATTCGCGGAGGAATTCCATTCCCTCTTCCTTCGCCGCGCGCTTGATTTCAGAGCTTGGCCGGCGGTCAATGATCATTTCGCGGATGCGGTCGGAAAGATCGAGCAATTCGCAAATGGCCGTTCGTCCGTGAAATCCGCTGCCAGAGCACTCCAGGCAGCCGGCGCCCTCATATAAAGCCACATCGGCCCATTCCTTCGGGTCGAGACCCGCCTCTTGCAGCACCTGGGGCGAAAGTTGAACCTGTTTTTTGCAGTTGGGGCAAATCACGCGCACCAGGCGCTGTGCGAGGATGCAGTTCAACGCGGAAACGAAGTTATACGGTTCGACTCCCATGTTGATGAAGCGGCCGATCACGTCGGTAACATTGTTGGCGTGGACAGTTGTGAATACCAGATGGCCCGTGAGAGCGGATTGTATGGCGATTTGCGCCGTCTCCTGATCGCGAATTTCGCCGACCATGATTTTGTCCGGGTCGTGACGCAAAATGGACCGCAAGCCGCGGGCAAACGTCAGCCCTTTCTTTTCGTTCACCGGAATCTGGGTGATGCCGCGGACCTGATATTCGACGGGATCTTCAATGGTGATGATTTTGTCTTCGTCGGTCTTAATTTCATTGATTGCGGCGTAAAGCGTGGTCGTCTTGCCCGAACCCGTGGGGCCCGTGACCAGCACCATTCCATACGGCTCGCGAATATAGCGCCGGAATTTACGTACGTCGTGTTCGGCGAAGCCCACTACGTCAAGGTTCAGAGTGCGAAATTTCTCACTCAGCGTTTCCTTGTCCAGCACACGCAACACAGCATCTTCGCCGTGAATCGACGGCATGATGGAGACGCGGAAATCGATGAACCGCCCTTTATAGCGCACCCGGAAACGGCCGTCCTGCGGGACGCGGCGCTCGGCGATATCGAGTTCGCTCATGACTTTGATGCGCGAGAGAATTGTGGAATGCCATTCCTTCGCCAGCGGCTGCATGGCGTATTGCAACACGCCGTCAATGCGATATTTCACCGCGACTTCAGAGTTGCGCGTTTCGATATGGATGTCACTGGCGCGCCGCTCGAGCGCCGTGAAAATAACAGTGTCGACCAGGCGAACGACGGGGCTCACGCCGGAGTCGCTGGTGAGCTTGTCCATCGAAATGTTTTCGTCGCCCTCTTCCTCGCTGACAACCTGGAGCGTGAATCCCTCCGTCGCCTGATCGAGGACGCGCTGGGATTGCTCCGTGCGCTTCAGCAAGTCGCCGATCTGCGTGGCGGTGGCAACGCGGATGATCAGCTTCTTGCCGAGCAGCAAGGACAATTCGTCATTCACGAGCAATTGGCTGGGATCTGAAACCACGACGACAAGCGAATTGTTGTGCGCTTCGAGAGGGACGAAGTTATAGCGGAACATCAGCTCCGCGGGAATCGAATGGAATAATTCCGGGTCGATTCTCTGCTCCGTCATGTCAATGAAAGGCACGCGATAGCGCTCCGCGAGCGTCTGTGTACGTTCGCGTTCTGCCGCGTCGTCGCGACCCCGTTCAGGATGTAAATCTCGATTCGTAGTCGCCATATTCTTTATCCCGCGCTGCCGCCGACTTGGAGGGAAAACAATGGCAGATAGAGCGCCACCATGATGAAAAAGATGAGCGAGGCAATCAAGATGAGAACAGCCGGCTCTATAATCGAGATGAGCGCGGCCGTCTTCAGGTTGGTTTCCTCCTCGTAGAATTGCGCAATGCTTCCGAGCATGGGAGCGAGCGCTCCAGACGCCTCGCCAACCTCGATCATGTCGAGAGCAAGATCGGGAATCATGTGCGTGCCGGCCAAGGCCACGTGGAGCGAGCCGCCTTCGCGCACCTGTTTGGCGGCGTCGTGAACGGAGCCAGCCACCAAGCGGCTGGTCATCGCATTCGCGGCAGTCTCGAGGGCTGCCACCAAGGGCGTTCCCCCACGTAACAGGGTGCTAAGCGTTCGCGTAAACTGCGCCATCTGAAATTTGATCCACACATCGCCCACAACCGGTATTTTCAACTTCGCCCGGTCCAACACAAGGCCGCCACGGCTGGTCTTCGACCACAAAAACAGGAAAATCGCGCCGAAGATCACGGTGGCAGCAAACGTCAGAAGCCAGATACGGTAACCCACGACCACGGTGATCAAGAATTGCGTTGGGACCGGAAGCGCGGTGCCCAGATCTTGATACAACCTAGCGAACTGCGGAATGACGTATGCCACCAAGTAAGAAACGATGCACGACGCCACAAAAATCAGAATGGCCGGATAAATCAGCACGCCGATCAGCTTCTTGCGTATTCCCGTAGTGACGCGTTGGTACGTAATGTAGTCATCCAATACGCCGGATAAGTCGCCGCTCTTCTCACCGGCGCGCAACGACGTGACGTAAACCATCGGAAATGCACCCGTGGCCTCAAAGGCGTCCGACAACAACTCCCCATCGCGGACGCGCAAGCGCACATCGTTCAGAAACGGCCGCATCTTGGGGAGCGCCGCGCGATCAGCCAGCAAATCGAGCGCCTTTAAAATCGGCAGACCCGCTTTGACGAGGGTGTTAAATTGCTGATTGAAAATCAGGAAATCGCCGGTTGGAAGTTTGCGTCCTCCGCGGAAACCGCTCAAGGCCCGCGTCACGCTCAGATTGGGCCGCACCGTGTAAACATAGAACCCGCGCTCGGCGAGCTTCTGGCGAGCTTCTACTTCGGTCTGGGCGGTCTCCAATTGCTGGAAAACGTGCCCAGTGGTATCCCCCACCTTGCAAACAAACTCAGCCATAGCAGGCGCGTTACGCCGGATGCCCTCCGGGGTCGTCCATCCAGTTTAGCATACTGAAAAGAACCCCTGCGGCGCGCAGGGGTTGCCTGTGTCCATGCGTAAAATGGGCAGGAGGGATCGACGCGTCATTTCTCAATCCGCGAGTTTGCCGCGAAAAACCTCCTTCCGATTTCCACAGCGCAAGGAACGAAACGCGACTGCTATTTGCGTCCGGCCACAATCTTGCGTATTATCCTTGCCTTTCCGGAACCCCGTGCGGCGATTTAAGGGTCCGGCACCCTGGAGGCATGTAATGCGCGTTCGAAAGCTCTCGATTTGTTTGGGCATGTTCTTTCTAATTTTCACGCTGACGCGAACGGCATTTAGCCAGGGCGCGAACCAAGGTTCGATTCAAGGCACGATAACCGATCAGTCCGGCGCGGCTGTCCCTGGCGTCAATTTGAGAGCCACGAACGCGCAAACAGGAATCAGCTTCGCGACTACCAGCGAGGCGGACGGGCTCTACACGTTTTTGGTGGTGCCGGTGGGAGCCTACACGGTTGTCGCCGAGAAATCGGGGCTGGCAACCGTAACGCAGGAAAACGTTATCGTGACGGTCGGCAGCCGCGTAACACTGAATCTTTCGATGCCGCTGGCGAGCCAGCAATCGACGGTTACGGTGTCCGGGCAAGCGCCCATCGTCGAAACCACAAAAAGTGAGGTCAACTCCACGGTCAACGAGCGCGCGATCGCGGATCTGCCCACGAACGGGCGCAACTTCATCAACTTCGTCTTGCTGACTCCTGGCGTCACCACCGATAATCGCGGCGGTGATATCAGCTTTGCGGGCCAGCGCGGCACTCTGAATTCCCTTGTCGTCGACGGCTCGGACAACAACAACACGTTCTTCGGCCAGACGCTCGGGCGCACTGGCTCCGGGCGCGCGCCGTATCAATTCAGCCAGGACGCAGTGCAGGAATTTCAGGTCAATTCAAACGACTATTCGGCAGAACTCGGCAACGCGGGCGGCGCAGTGATTAACGTCGTCACGAAATCCGGCACGAATTCTTTCCATGGCTCGGCTTTCGAGTTTTACCGCGACCGCTCGATGAACGCCAACGACCCCATACAAATCGCCAAGGGCAAGCCTCGCCAACCGTATCACTTTAACCAATTCGGCGGCGACCTTGGCGGCCCCATCGTCAAGGACAAATTGTTTTTCTTCTTCGATTATGACGGCCAGCGGAACACGGTCGCTAATTTCGTCTTCCTGAATGGCGCACCGTTCTGCGTCACGTGCACGGCCAATCAGACCACGGCCATCAATTACCTGACGGCGCGTGCCACCCCGTGGAGTTCCACGTTTAACCAGAACGTTTATTTGGCGAAAGTTGACTGGCACATAAGCTCGAATGAAATGCTCTCCGCGCGTTACAACGCGCAGCGATTCACGGGATTGAACCTGGAAAACGGCGGCGCGCAGAATTCCGTGGAACATACCGGAGCCTCGGACGTTACTTCCGACACGCTGACCGCAACACTGACTTCGACGCTGCGGCCCACACTCATCAACGTATTCCAATTCAATTATGCCCGCGACAACGAGCCCGGGTTCGCCAATAGCGATCTGCCGCAGGTCACGGTCTTCAATCCCGGCGCTAACGGCACGGTCTTCACGGTCGGACGCAATTTTTTCAGTCCGCGATTCACGAACATCAAGCGTGGCGAATTCGACGACACTGTCTCCTGGATTCACGGCGCGCATACCTTCAAAACCGGCGCGCACATCATGATCGACCGCATCGCCAATTTTTTCCCGGGCAACTTTTCGGGCCAGTACACGTTCAATAGCCTCGAGGCCTTCGGCTGCAACTTGAATGGTGGCGGCGCGTCGTGTTTTACTGGCGGCGACGCCAATGACACATTCGTGCAGGCCTTCGCGGGAACCGGCACCACGGGGCCGACGACAAGTCCCAATCTTGCGGAATACTCGGGCTTCGTTCAAGACGAGTGGCGGTTCCGCCCCAGTCTGACTTTCAATTACGGCCTGCGCTACGATTTCGACAAAATCGCCCAACCGCCGACGCTCAATCCTGATCCGCAACTTGCCGCGGCTGGCGTGATTACCAATCAGATTCACAACCAGCGTACTGAATTCGGCCCTCGCCTCGGTTTTGCGTGGACTCCGCTAGCCAGCGACCGCCTGGTGGTTCGCGGAGGTTATGGTATGTACTATGGGCGCACTCCGGCAATCACCGTGGGCACGGCCATGTCCAACAACGGGCTAAATGTCACGACGCTCACGTTCAGGCCCACCTCAAGTCCTTCTATTCCGATGTACCCCAACACTATGTGCGGTGCGCCTACGCCGTCTCCAAGTTGCGCCGCTCCCATCGGAGGCACGGCAAGTCCGCCGATTGTGTTTGGTTTCCAGAAGAATTACAAAGAGCCGAATGTGCAACAATTCAGCCTTGGCGCGGAATATGAAATCAATCCCGACACGGCCGTCTCGATCACGTATCTCCACGTGAAAGGAACGCACCTGACGCGCACCATCGATATCAACCTGCAGGGACCTGAGATTCAGCAGCAAATCGGAATCAAGGGCACGAGCACCGTGCTCACGTACAATCAAATGCCTCAGCAAACGGGCAAGCCACTCGGCAATCCTGCTCGGCCCTTCCCGAATTTCTCGCGCATAGAGGAATTCCAGAGCAATGCAAACTCGAATTACAACGGCATGACCATCCAATTGAACAAACGCTTCGCGAAGAATTATCAAGTAATGGCGGGCTATACGTTTGGCAAGGTGATCGACGACGAACCGGACGCAACTTCCGTAGTTCCCTTTTCCTTCGACGACACGAAAATGGTGTCCGACCCGCTCAACATTCGCGCCGACAAAAGCGTGGGTATCAACGACCAGAGGCACCGGTTTGTGCTGAGCGGAGTTTGGAATCTCAATTACGCGAGCGGGTTGTCATCGTCGATTGCCCGCGGCGTACTGGGCGGATGGGAATTAAGCGGCATCTTCACGGCGGCATCCGGTCAGCCCTATTCCGGCGTCGTCGGATTCGATTTGAACGGCGACAGCAATCGCAACACGGATCGCACTCCGGGACTTGGACGTAACACGTTCTACACGCCGAAATTCATCTCGCTCGATCCGCGCGTGACGCGCAACGTCAATATCACGGAGCGCTACAAGCTTCAGTTTATTGCAGAGGCGTTCAACTCCTTCAATCGCGCCAACATCACCGGCGTTTTCAACCAGCAGTTCAGCGTCGTCAGCGGCGCGACCTGCACTGGTACCACAACCAATACGTTCGGCGAATGCCTGGCGCCTGTGGGATCGTTTGGATCTCCGTCGAGCACAAACATCAACGGGGGCCCCGGCTCGCGCATCTTGCAGCTCGCCGTGAAGTTCATTTTCTGAGGCAACGATGTTTGTCGTCTTGTTTGCGTAGCGGCCGGTCCGACGCCTTTACCGACCGGGCACGGTTCTTAGTTCTTTCGTAGGGGCGACCCTTGGGTCGCCCGGGCGGGGCAAGCCCCGCCCCTACGGAGCACAATCCTTCCTGTAACGAACCGGGCACGATTTTCGCCGGTTCAAAACGGAAAGATGCCCACCTGAAGGCGGCCGCTACGAAAATCGATCTTTCCCGGTAGCGGCGACCTTCAGGTCGGCGTGTTTGGTTTTTGTAACATCCAGTCCGGTCCGGTCGCACGCCTTTACGGACCGGGCACGGTTTTCCGATTCACCAGCGATGAGTCATCGACGATAGCGACTCCCGCCGGCGGCTCGAAATGGAATTGCGACTCTGCAATGGGTATATTTTCGCGCCAATCGCCGAATCGGAACTCAGTCTCGATGTCGCCCGGCTGGCGAATGGTCACGCGCGCCAACTGATCGCGCCGATTCACTTCAAAGAACACCTCGCTGAACGCGTCCCGATCCTCCTTGCGCGGCTGGCAAACGAGAACTTTGTTGCCGGGCTCTGAGGTTCGTTCCGCTGCGTCAGTTAGATTGGGCGGTTGCGACGCGGGCTGTTCCCCCACAGGGGCCAGTTTCAGGCTGCCGCACAGCTTCTCGAGATTCACCTTGCCTGCCAGCAGAGCCAGCGGCGTGCGCCAGTCCGAGCTTTGCTTGACGGAAGTGCGGCTGGCCGTGTGATCGGCCGGCACGTAATACCAGACGTTCTTGCCGTCGACCAGGAAGAGCTTCTTTTCCGGAGAATCGTAGTCCCAGCGCATCCGCCCGGGTTGCGAGAAGTACACTTTCCCGCTTTCCGCGCGTATTCCTGCGCCGCCTGACTTGTACGTTTGCAGAAATACCGCCGACATGTTTTTGGTGTGCTGGTAATGCGCCTCAAGCGCGCGTGCAACATCGTGCGCCGTTTTCGCGCGAAAGCCTTGCGCATAAAAAATCACCAGAATTGTCAGGATGAAACTCATCCTCTAAGTGTAACAACAATCGCGGTGTAGCTCACGCCAGTTAGAACAGGCGGGCATGAATGCCTTGGTTTTCGTAGCGGCCGGTCCGTCGCCCTTGCGGACCGGGCGCGTTCTCGTCTTGGTTTGTGTAGCGGCGAACCTTTTCACCCTGAGCGTCCGTCTGCGAAGGGCAGGCCGGCGTTTTCCGGCAAGGTGACTGTTACTCGTCTTGGTTTGTGTAGCGGCGGCCTTCAGGCCGGCGTTTTCCGGCAAGGTGACCGTTATACGCTGACACAACAGCGGCCCGCCTGAAGGCAAGGCGGCCGCTACTAAAATCTTCCCTGTAGCGGCACCCTTCGCGCCTTTTGCGTCCCAGCGTTTTCTGTCGCGAAGGTCGGCGTATTTGGTTTGCGTAACGGCCGATCCGCCGCCTTTGCGGATCGGGCACGATTTTGCTTGGTTTGCGTAGCGGCCAGTCCGCCGCTTCTGCGGACCGGGCACGGTTTGGCTGACACGGAACGGAAACCGCAAATCAACATCTGCCGGGTCGGCACACACCGCCGACCCGCCGCTACATAAAATGCCTCGATTCGAGGGACAAACAAGATGCGGGATTGAACGGAGGCTACTGCAAGGCAGGCAAAGCAGCGCACGCAGCGACACTGTTGATTGCCGCGCCCGCGATGTCGTAGTGAATCACGCCGGGTTCGTCACTGCAGAAACTGCGCGTACCCGTCACGCCAGGTGTGATTGGCTTCGCGCTGACGAGATAAGCCTCATATCCCGGAGCGCCGCAGCCCGGCGGCGCAATGACGGTTGGTCCTTGGCCCGCATACACATACGCGTACCCGGTCTTTTGACCACTTGCTAAGACGCCATCGATGAGATTGGCCTGATTGCAGCTCGCCCCGAGGCCGACACCGCCAAGCGTAGCAAGGAGAGGCGGATAGCCGTTTCCCCACGTCGTGCTATAGATGACGGCGGCAGTGGTGACGGTGCGAACATTCGACGCAGCCGCCGCTTCGTTTGCAGCCATTCGGGCGCGCATGAAATTCGGTATGGCAATCGCGGCGATAATCAGAATGATTGCGACCACTACTAATAGCTCAATCAGCGAGAACCCAGCGTTTAGCATTTCATAAGCCCTGCCTCGACCTGTCGTTGTGGCTGCCATTGTCTTCTCATTTCTCCCCGATTTCTGTAAAAAAAAGGGGAGGAAATTTCTTCCTCCCCGCCTGGCAGAATCAGTTTATTGGAGCGCTGTAAGAGCCTGACAAGCGGCCTGGGTTGCAATACCACCGCCCGCAGGGTCGTAGCGGATCACGCCAGATTCGTCCGTGCAAAACGAGCGCTGCCCGGACTGACCCACTGCCACCGGAACAGCCGCTGCGACGAACGACACGTTGGGGGCGGCAATGGTCCCTAGTGCTCCCGGTACTGGTGTCGTAATCGTGTAACCGGACTTGGTGCCGAGAGCCAAGAGGTTGTCGATCAAACAAGCCGTGGCGGCCACCGCTGTACAAGGTGCGGCGCCTCCGAGATTGGCCAGAGGTGCATAGCCGGTGCCGTACGTCGTGCTGTACGTTACTTCGGCTGTCGTGATGGTGCGGAGCGAACCCACCGCTGACGCTTCGTTCGCTGCCATGCGCGCACGGAGCAGGTTCGGAATTGCAATCGCTGCGATGATCAAGATGATCGCCACAACGATCAAAAGCTCAATCAACGAAAAACCCTTCTGTTTCCTGTTCATGTGTTCTCCTTGAGTGATTTCTAAGCCCGCCATTGGCGGGCAGGCCTGCCAGAATCTCTTTGGGACTTCATGGCGGCGTGCCGTACTGAAACAGTGCAAGTATGGTTCCAGTACCATAGCGAAACAGCTTGTCCCTTCCATGCATACATACCGCGTTGATAATAAGTAGCTTAGATTCATGGCAGGACCTTGGAGGATGCCAGATTGGTCTGCCGTAGAGCTGGCGAAGAGCAGAAAACGACAAAAAACGTCATCGTCGGACG
>DASYYI010000464.1:0-4655 GCA_035933995.1 Candidatus Acidiferrales bacterium
GCCAGTCAGGTCGCTGAGTCCGGGCAATTTTTCACCGCCGAAGTTGCCGGAGAGCGCATCGTCGTTGTGCGAAGCGCCGATCGCGAGTTGCGCGCTTTTTATAATGTGTGCCGGCACCATGCTGCGGCGGTGGTTACAGAAGCCGAAGGCCGCGCGGCGAATTTTCGCTGCCCATATCACGGCTGGACCTATGGCATTGACGGGACCCTGAAAGGCACGCCCGATTTCGACGGTGTTTGCGATTTCGACCGCGCCAAAAACGGCCTGGCGCCCGTTCGCGTGGCGACGTGGGAGAAATTCGTTTTCGTCAATTTGGACGCTAATGCCGGATCGCTTGAGGATTTTCTTGGCGGTCTGGTGAAGCGCGTTGCGCCGCTGCGTCTTGCATCCCTGCACTTTTTCGAGCGGCGCAGCTACGAACTGAACTGTAACTGGAAAGTTTACGTTGATAATTTTCTCGACGGCGGGTATCACGTTCCGTATCTGCACAAAGGTCTGAACAGCGTTCTCGACTACGCGAATTACACAATCGAGAACGAAGATCGTTTCTGTCTTCAATCGAGTCCGGTGGAAACGTCGAGCGCAAATGCCGATGCAGACGCGGCAGCGACGCGGCAAGGGAATCGCGCGTTCTATTTCTGGCAGTACCCGAATTTCATGCTGAACTGGTATGAAGGCTATCTCGACACGAATCTTGTTTTACCTCTTTCCATCGATCGTTGCCGCGTGATTTTCGATTTTTATTTCGCGGCCACCGGCGACGCTGCGAAGGAATACAATCAGCAAAGCGTCGCGGTGAGCCACCGCGTACAGGAAGAGGATACCGGCATCTGCGAAGCGGTGCAGCGCGGGTTGCATTCACGCGCTTATGTCGCTGGACACCTGTCCGTGCGCCGCGAAGCGGGCGAGCATTTATTTCACCGATCGCTGTACGCGGATTTGAGAGCAGAGCTGGATCGTGGGCGCGATTTGCACCAATGACATCGCGCGGAGTTCCCCGCCTTCGCAAACATCGCTCAGGATGGGGCACCCGGAAAATCAGCTAACAAACGAATCGGAGGCGAAACGACGATGGATGCCAAAGCAGGTGCGCAAGAACGGTTTCGCGAGGCGCGAAAAAATATACTGAATCTGAGCCACCGAATCCACGCGAATCCTGAGCTTGGATTCGAGGAAGAGAAAGCCTGCGCGTGGCTGGCCGATGAACTCGCAGATGCTGGATTCGACGTGCAACGCGGCGTTTGCGATGTTCCGACGGCGTTTATTGCGCGCTCTGGACACGGGCCGTTGCACATCGCGATTTGCGCGGAATACGACTGTCTGCCGGAAATCGGGCACGCGTGCGGCCACAACATGATCGCGGCAATGGCCGTGGGAGCGGGAGTCGCGGCGGCGAAAGTGGCGGACGATGCGGGATTGACCGTTAGTGTGATTGGCACGCCCGCGGAAGAGGTGGGTAACGCGAGCGGGAAAATCGTGATGCTCGAACGCGGCGGATTTGCCGGAATCCACGCGGCCATGATGGTGCATCCCGCGCCGGTGGAAATGCTGGAAGCGCACCTGATTGCCGCGTCGATTTTCGACGTGTATTACACGGGCAAGGAAGCGCACTCGTCGGCATTTCCGGAAATGGGGATCAATGCGGCCGACGCACTCACTGTCGCACAAACGTCCATCGGGTTGCTGCGGCAGCATCTGCGGCCTACCGACCGCGTTCACGGAATCATCACGCATGGCGGCGACGCGCCTAATGTCGTGCCGGCGCACACTTCCGCGAAATACATGGTGCGCGCGGAAAATGTCGGAGAGCTGGACGATGTACGCATGAAAGTTCATCGCTGCTTCGAAGCGGGCGCGATTGCCACGGGCGCAAAGCTCGAAATTCGCGGCGGGGACAAACCGTACGCCGACGTGCGCTACGACCACGAAATCAGCATGATTTACAAACGAAACGCCGAGGCGCTGGGGCGCACGTTCCCGGAATTGACTCCGCAAATGGCGCGCATGGCTGCTTCGACGGACATGGGCAATGTCTCGCACGCGATTCCATCGATTCATCCGATGATTGGAATCAATTCGCTGCCCGCGGCGAACCATCAGCCGGAATTCACGGCGCACTGCATCACGGAAGAGGCGAACAAGGCGGTGCTCGACGGCGGGCTGGCAATGGCGTGGACCGCAATCGAAATGGCAAGTAACGCGGCGTTGCGCGCACGCCTGATGAAAAAATCGGACGCGCGGGCGAGCGCGTAGGTTTATTTTTCTTCGAGCAGCGATTTCCAGTGGGACAAATGATTTAGCGAAGGTGTGTGCGTGTGGTCGAGCACAAGCGGCGTGACGGAAATCGCGCCGTCCATAATCGCGGCGTAATCGGTATCCGGGTCGATTCCTTCCCGCACTTTTTGTTCATGGAGCCAGTAATATGTGCGGCCGCGCGGATCTTCACGGCGTTCGAGAACATTGCGCGTGATTTTCGCCGACTGGCGCGTGAAACGCACGCCGCCCTTCCAGGGATGAGGAATGTTGACGTTGAGCAACACGCCCGCAGGGAGACCTTCCTTGAGAATCAGCGGCGCGAGACGCCCGACAAATCGCATCGCCGGCTGGTAATCGAAATTCTTTCCGCGATACACAATCGAAACGGCGATCGCAGAAACGTGATTGATCGCCGCTTCCATCGCCGCGCCCACCGTGCCCGAATAGTAGACATTTTCTCCCAGGTTTCCGCCGGGATTGATGCCGGAGACGACCAGATCAGGGCGCTCGGGCAGCAGCGAATGAAACGCGAGGATCATGGCGTCCGCGGGCGTGCCGTCGACGGCCCATTCGCGCTCGGCAATTTGCTCGCAGAAAATCGGTTTGCGAAGGGTAAGCGATTGCGCGGCGGCGCTGCGTTCGCTCGATGGCGCCACGATGCTGACCGCACCAATACTTGCGAGTCCTTGCGCGAGCGCGCGCAGACCCGGCGCGAGGATGCCATCGTCATTCGTGACTAAAATATTCGGCATGGAAAAAGTAAGCCAGCAAATTATAAATCAATTATCGAACAGCCGGGGAATTTGCGGCGAGGTTTGCGCTGACTGAGAAGAAAATGGTCGGGACGACTGGATTCGAACCAGCGACCTCACGCACCCCAAGCGTGCGCGCTACCAGGCTGCGCCACGTCCCGACCGTTGCAGAAGCTTCCGCCGGCGAACACCGAAACATATCCTGCGTCCGATTGGAAGCGAAAATAGCGTATCACCGCGGTTCGAGGAGGGTCAAGGCGGCGAGGAGCTCTTCGCGAAGATCGAGCAGATATTTGCGCTGTGCGCGGGAAAGTTCGTGGTCGCGCTCGCGTGCGGGAGGCGGCGCGGGAGCCGGTTCAACGCCTGGCTCGGCGATTCCACTCTGTTCGGCCAAATGGCGGCGCGCTCCGGCGATTGTGAAACCTTCGTCGTAGAGCAGGCGCTTGATTTCGAAGACGGTTTCGATGTCTTCGCGGCGGTACATGCGGTGGCCGCTCGAACTCTTCACGGGTTGCAGCGTGGGGAATTCCGTTTCCCAGTAGCGCAGGACGAAGGCTTTTGTGGCGGTCAACCGGCTGACTTCGCCGATGCGGAAAAGGCTTTTCTCCGGGATGGCCGTCGTTGGCGCTACGGATGACATAGCTGTTTCGTACCTCGTTTCGCCAGCTTCCAAGGATTATGGTAGGCCGATTTCGCGTTGTGTCAACCCTTGCCGCGCGCGCTGGAGCTTTGCGCGATGCTCACGACTGTGTTTCAAGATTCACGGTACGCAGGAAACGAGGCGGCTTGCGGAAGTGAGTCGCCTGCTCGAAGCCGTAGGCAATCCTGATTAATGTCGGTTCGCTCCACGCGCGGCCAAAAAACGAGATGCCCACGGGCAGGCCGAAGATGAATCCGGCGGGAACATTGATATTGGGATAGCCCGCCACCGCCGCAAGAGATGAACTGCCGCCTGTGTCGTGGTCGCCGTTGACGAGGTCGGTAAGCCACGAAGGGCCCGCGGTCGGCGCGATTAACGCGTCGAGTTTGTGGGTGTCCATCGCCGCGTCGATTCCTTGCTGGCGCGCGAGAAGATGATTTTTCGCGAGTGCATCGAGATACACCTTATCCGTCAGCGGGCCTCTTGCCTCGCATTTCACCATGATGTCCTGGCCGAAATACAAAAGCTCCCTGTCACGATTGCGGTCATTGAACTCGATGATTTCCTTGAGCGAGTGGACGGGAGCGTTTGGAAACTGCGCGAGATATTTGTTGAGGTCGGTCTTGAACTCGCACTGCAACACGATATTTTCCGATGCGTCGAATTTGCCAAGCGAACTGATCTCGACCGGATCAACAAGGATAGCACCTTCGCTCTTCATGGCGTCGAGCGCGGCTTTCATTACAGGGGCGAGCTTCTCGCTGAAATCGAACAATTTTCTGACGACTCCGATGCGCGCGCCGCGCAATCCGCCGCGGTCGAGGAACTTGGTGTAATCCGCCGATGCTTTTCTGGACGGCGCGCGTGTGGCGGCATCGTCCGGGTCAACTCCCGCGAGCGCGCTCAAAAGCGCGGCCGCGTCGGCGACGGTGCGGCAAATCGGCCCGGCGGTGTCCTGACTGTGCGAAATAGGAATAATTCCCGCGCGGCTGACGAGGCCCACCGTA
>DASYYI010000472.1:0-7188 GCA_035933995.1 Candidatus Acidiferrales bacterium
TGGGATCAGTGTTAACTGAATCGTACCCAGCGCGCGGTTCGTGTTCTTTTAGCGTCGACTAGGTCCGCGCTTGAGAGGCGAATGAAGGAGTCGAAGATGATGATTCAAAGAATTGTCAAGGCAGCCGGAATGGCGGCAGCAGTCGGAGTAATGGCTTGCTCGACGCTGGCGCAGCAGGCGCAAAAGCCGCTGACGAACGCGGACGTGGTCAACATGTTGCGCGCCGGCAAGTCCAAGCAAAACATCCTCACTACGATCCGAACAGGTCCGGCCAAGTTCGACGTTTCAAAACAAGCCAGAGCCAGCTTCGACAAAGGGTGCGCCGCGATCAAGCCCGCCAATGTAAGCACGGGCGCCTGGGCTGTCGAAATAGGAGACGTCTGGAATCTCATGAAGAATGTCGTGATCTGCCAGAAAACGAATGGACGGGGCGGAGAGGGTGCCTGCGATTTGATTCCGCTGCAATCCTCGCCGAAGAACACTTCTGCACCGCCTACGCCCGTTCCATCGAAAGGGAATGGGCGGACTGAGTACGAGGCGATAACGGTGGAACGCGGTGTCACCAATGACACGGGCTTTTCAAACTGGGCAAACTCTGGTCAGACCTCCACATCGCCGCACGAATTGCCAGCACTGCCTCCACCCAAAAGCAATCCGAAGAGAGACGCGGCTGGCCCAGCGGATGCTGCGACGAGAGCGGAAATCAAGAGAAAGCTGGAAGCGCAAATAACCGCTTTCGAGAAAAGCGGTCCGCATTTAGCCAAGGTAACGATTAGGCCCGTGGAGACAAGTGTTCGCGAAGCGGAATTGCTGAAGCGCCAAAAGATGTTCGTGGAGGCGCTGCGAAAACAGGGAGTGATTGCACCGCTGAAGGCAGGCGGCCCGCTCGACGCAAATTCCGGGACAATGGCGGCAACTCAACCGAGGCAAACGAACGGCCAGACAATTGCCGGCTCGGCTCCAGCTCCGATCACCCCAACGCCAGCAGGCTCAGTGTCAAGCAGCGGTGGCACGCTCCTGCTCGGCGGGGGCAACAACGGGAGCGGGTCAAAGACAGTTGCGCCGTCACAGGTAATCGCTCCCGCAGGCTCACCTTCGCCCAGCGGCGGGACACTCCTGCTTGGCGGCGGAAGCAACCCCAACTCGAAGATGGCTGCGCCGACACAGCAGACCATTACGCCAGTCGGTTCGACTCCGGCCACGGGCGGCGGGACACTCCTGCTTGGCGGCGGAAGCAACCCCAACTCGAAGGCTGCTGCGCCGACACAGCAGACCATTACGCCAGTCGGTTCGACTCCGGCCACGGGCGGCACACTCCTGCTCGGCGGCGGAACAAACCAGGGCAACTCAAGGACAGTTGCGCCGCCACAGACAATTACGCTTGCGGGCGCGCCCGAGATGCGGCCAGCACCGACCTCCGCCGCTCAACATCCAGCAACACCTAACAGCCCATTTGGTAGATACGGAAGCGGTGGCACCGCCACGACCAACGTGAGGCTCGCGGCGGGCAGCGTATCCGGCTATATTCTCTGGGACACCAGCACAGTCCATTACCAGCTTTCGGCCCCGTGCCAAGGTCTCAAGGTAACGGTCAGCGCGAGTTCGAGTGGCGGCCTCCAAGCACTGGCCAGTTCGACAAGTTTCACAACTCCCTTTGGGACTCAGCCTGTGTGGAATTTCTCCGGGCAAGGCAGCCAGGGGCCATGGATGCTTTGTACTTATGCGTTCTTCAAACTGCCGGAAGAGGTACCGCTAGAAGTCGACGCAGTCGTCACCCAGCCGTCGGCGTTCACGTCGCCGGTGTCTCTCCCGCCACTGCAAAAGAATCAGTTTGAAATTTCCGGGGGGAACTGCGGTACCACACCTGGTTCGACCTTGGGCGTGGTTCTGAACTCGGGGACGATACTCTGCGGGGACTATGCCTTCAACGTCAACTTTGCTGGTGAGAATCCCAGACTCACTGCAACGCTGGCAAACACGAAAATATGCGCCGGCACGCAGATTTACACGATGAATGGCGTTAATAGCGTCGAGAACGCCAGCAATCCGGTGGTGTTCACACAGGATCCCGCATACAACGACTACATCATCACAGGCTGCGGGTTCGGCATCACGGAGGGAGGACAGGTCTACCTCTCGGGCGCGGTGACTGGCGGACGAATCAACATGACCGTCTACCAGTGGACCCCTACGCTGATCGAAGCGAGAGTTCAGGAGGGCTTGACTGGTGTGTTGGATGGATGGCCAGACCTAATCGTTGTGCCTCCAGGCGGTGGCACGTCTGCGAAATTTGCGAACTGCCGTTTCTATGCTCAAAGGCAAAGCGTGCTCCTGCCCAGCATCCCGCAACAATATGTGCGCCTAGACAGTGAGCAACTCGGCGACGGCAAGCACGGGTACCCCGGCCTTCAGTATTGTCCTGGCCCGGGCCAGTATTTGATCCCGTGCCTCTCTTACGACACCAACACTAGTGACCCGCCGAATAGTGTTACCAACGCCGTAGATCGCGATGCCGGGCCAACCAAGTTTAATCCTGGCGAGGACGTATATGACCTCAGCAGTTTGGCACCGGGCTTTGTTATAGATTGGTTCACAAGCCACTGGTACTGGTACAGCATAACGAGCGTATGCCCAGCGTGGGCGAACTTCGCAAGTAAGCAATTCGGTGACAGCGTAGATTTTGATGCCCCTCTGGTGTCGCAATACAACTATTACCAAAATAACAAGCAAATGGTAGTTAACTGGGGCGTTGACCATTGCTCGTGGACCGGTATCTTCGGAATCAGCGTTGACGACTATTATAACTCCGGGTACAGCTTGGAAGTTCACATCAACGGGCCGATTGGCGTCGATCCTTGGACGGGCCAGCCGACTAATAGCCATTAATGGGATGTGGCAAGGGAATGCGTACAAAGTATGCAGACAGAAGGAGCTAAAAACATGATGGCGAAGAGTTTGAAGGTGGCGGCAATGCTGGGCTTGGGCGTGGTTGTCATTTGCGGCGTTTCGTCAGGGCAGGAAGCAGCGAAGCCGCGATGGCAGATGCCGACTGTGGCGGTTGTCCAGAACGGAGCTTCGCAGACGCTGCCGCTCGAAAAAACGCAATTGGCGGAAACGAAAACGAAACCACAATCCATGGCCAGCCTGGCCGGCGATTCCGCGGTGACGCAAGGAATTCAAGCAGGCGTCAACGACGCAACGTGGAGCGCAGCGTCGCACATAAACAACGGCGTCGGAGGTTCAGCGGTGCAGCAGGCCGGAGGGATTTTCGGAGGAATGATGGCACGGCGTCAACCCAGCGTCACCTACGTGTGGGGCGTGCCGGGACCAACCTCGTCGAACGTGCTGCAGACGGCCACGCCGACATTCTCCGTGAATTTCGCAAAAGCGCCCGGCGTGAATCCAAATGACTTTGCGCCGGAAATCGTGAAGCTGACTCCCGCGCAAAACACCTGCCGGCTGGTGGGCGCGACGCGAGGCAAAGAGGACGCTCGGTCGCATGAAGCTGCCGATTGGAAAATTTACTCATCGTTCGTGGAGGATCGCGTTGCCGTGAACCTGCAAAAAACCGCAGCAGGCGAATATCAGATGTCGCCGCAGTCGCCGCTTTTACCCGGCGAATATGCGGTGGTGCTCCGGCCGATCTCGAAGGACGAAAAGTTTTCCGGCGGTGATGTGGCGCGCGGGCAAGGTCCCGGGTTGATGTTCGACACGCTGTGGTCGTTTCAGGTGTCTGACAACGCGCAGTAGCGAAACGAAAGGAGATTCTTGATGAACAAGTGCTGGAGCATGGCTGTGCTGTTCGTGATGTGCGGAGTTGCGTACGCCGCGGGCGGTACGATTGGGCTCACACCGGGACGATATTCGGTCACGATGGTGATGAGCATGAATGGAAAGAAAATGGCTCCGAACACAAAGAGCCGCTGCATTACAACCACCGATCTGCAGGATCCGGAGCGCATTTTCAACGAGCGGTTTCTGGACAATTTCAAGCCCGATCCAAACTGTACAGAGCGCAACCTGAAAATCAGCGGGAACAGAGTGTCTTACGGCGAAGAGTGCGCGAAGCCCGAGCTTTCGGCTCGCACCGTGCACGTCGAAGCGACAGTTTCAGAGAGCGGGTATACGGCCGTTCGTTCGGTGAAGCCGAAGAGCCCGCGTGCGCCGGCAATGGTTTATACGATTTCGGGCAAGCGAACGGGCGACTGCGCACATTGAAAAGTCCTGTGTGTACGCGTGCGAGCTACGCCAACTAGAAGGCCAATGGGCGAATCGGCGAAGAAAATGAAAACGGGGATGCGAGCCGTTGCAGGTTTCATCTTGATTGTACCAGCGGTCCTGAACGTATGCGGCGCGGCTGGCGCTGCTGCGAATTTGGGGCTGAAGCCCGGCAAGTACACGGTGACGATCACTTACCAAGTGCAAGACCAGCGGCAAAGCCAATCGCGAAGCAGCACGCGATGCGTAACGCAACAGGACCTGGGCAACCCGGAAAAGATTTTCAATGACCAAGTTGTCGCGACACCGAAAGAGAAAGACGCATGTTCGGTGAAGGACCTGAAGAGCGCTGACGGGAAAATTTCGTATGATGCGGAGTGCGTGAACCGAACTGTGCACGTGGAAGGCATTTTGAGCGGCACAGAATTCGCCGTGGTGAGAACGGTGAAGCCAGAGGCCAGCGAGGGAGTATCGTTGAAATTCACGGTAAAAGGAACACGAACTGGGGATTGCCTGTCAATCGGGGGTCGCTGACGGAGGCGAGGGTTGGACAGGGGGTTCGCGCAAGAAGGAGCGCCGATGAAGCCGTGGGGTTTTCATTTTTGGCGAGCAACGCTTTGCGTTGTCATCGGAATAGCGCTGGCATTGGCGTCAGGATGCAAGCTCGGAGCGGGACGTAGGGCCGAGGGCAGCGCGAAGTCTTCCGCTGCAGCGAGCCGGCCGGATCCCGGCAAGTTCAGCCCAACAGGCGCGAGCCTTTGCCTGCAGCAAATGATCAAGAATCCGGCGGGACCGTTCCATTTATCTTTTGCGGAGAAATCGTCTGACAACAAGGTATCGAGCGTGGAGGCGGATGTGACGCCGGCAACGATTGACTATACGAGACGTGAGATGCGCGCTGGGCAAACGTCCACCAGCACCAAGAAGCTGGAGCGCACACAGTTGTCCGAGATGGAGCTTGATTTTGACGTGATGGGCCCAGTGCCGTGGCACGGAGAGCTGGTGGCCGCACAAGACGCCACGAAGCCGGCGGGCATGGAAAGCGTCAACGGTTACAACACGCTGAAGTATTCGATTGACTCGGCGAATGAGCCGGCGGCGCAGAAGGCCACCTTCGAATCGCTGATGGCGGTGAAGGATTACAAGATTGTGGGCTCGGCGTGGGTGACAACCGATACTGGATGCCTGGTGAAATACGCGATTGATTTTGAGCAGGATCAGAAAGACGGCAGCGTGAAGAAGACACATTTCGAGGGCGACGTCACGAAACGCTAGTTGCTGCCGCGCCGAGGCGGAAGAGCGATTAAACGCAAGTTCAAGTAAGCGGCCCGAAATTGAGAAAGGATCAACGACGAAACGAAAGGAGTTTGACATGGCAAATTGTACGAAGTGCGGTGCAGCGATAGCGGAGGACAGCGCGTTCTGCGGAGCGTGCGGGCAGCCAAGGGCGCAAGCAAGCGCGGCCACGCCAGCAAGCGGTTCGGCTGCGGTCGCACCGGCGATGGCCGTCGGTACCCCAGCTTCTAACGGAGCATCGACCGGCACAGTCAGCGCGCCCGGGCTGACCATGAATATGGCGGCAGCTTTGTCGTATGCGCTGGGAGCGATTACGGGAGTTTTGTTTCTGGTGCTGGAGCCGTACAAGAACAACCGGTTTGTTCGCTTTCACGCGATTCAGTCGATCATTCTCAACGTGGCAATCGTGGCGCTCGCGATTGTATGGAGCATCATTGTGGGAATTTTAGTGAGCATCGGCGGATTCTGGGTGCTTACCGTCGCTTTGCCGCTGGACTGGCTATTTGGCCTGGGAATTTTTGCGCTGTGGCTGTTCTTGATGTTTCAGGCGTACAGCGAACGCGAGTTTCGCATTCCCTGGATCGGCGACATTGCGGCAAAGCAAGTGCACTAAGTTTTTACAGGCGTGGCGGCGAGTTCTTGGCTCACAAGAATTGCTAAGTGCGCGGAAGAAAACCCGTGATGCAGAAGGAAAAAGGAAAACGGAGGGTGGATTATGTGGCGCAATAAAAGTGAGCGTTGCTCCTCAAATATATTCCGCGCTGCGGCTGCGGCAGGGCTTGCACTGTCGATGGCGCAAGCCTCGCCTTCCGCGCCGCCGCGAAGAGTTGGCGCGGGAGCCGCGGGCGGAATTACTCCTTCGAACGTCACGCTCAATTGGAGCAACGCTCCGGTCGTGGGCGGGGATGTTGCGTATGGGCAAGTGCTCCTGGCCCAACCGGCGCCGAGCGGCGGCGGAAAGGTGAGCATCGCGGCGGACCCGGCGGACAAGCTGCTTGTGACGCTCGCGCCAACAAGCGTAACTGTGCCGGCAGGCGCTACCAGCACTCCGCTGAAAATCATGGCCATCACCAAACCTGTGTCCAAAACCACGGTGATTACGATACTCGCCACCTACGACAACGTCACCACACCCTTCCATCTCACGCTGAACCCAAACGGCGTTTCCTCCGTTTTCGTGCAACCGGCAACTGTGAGCTGGGGAGGCTCGGCGAGCGGCACCGTGACACTGCAGCATGCGGCGCCGCAAGACGTCACCTATGAAAAAAACATAGCGCCGAAAGGCAAACGACCTCTTATGCAGACAACCGTGCGGAAGGGCGGAGTGTCGGTCACTTTGACCGGAGGTAGTGTAACTGTGCCGAAGACGGTGCAGGTTCTGCCGGGACAAAGCACAGCGAAATTCACAGCGACTGCTCCGCAGCAATCTTCCTGCTCGATGGGTAATGGCAGCCCCATAACCGCCACGGTCACAGCAACGTGGGAAACGTCGGCCCATGCGAGCGTGACGGTCGGTCAAAATAACGGCAAGCCTAGCCGCTACACGAGCAACACGATGCGACTCGATCCGTACGCGATAGTGGGCGTAAGCCACGATGCGCAGGTGGTTGTCCTCAAAGGCTCCGTCTGCGCGAACAGCTTGGCCGCCGGAGACGTCATGTTCATCAAGAAACT
>DASYYI010000003.1:0-10449 GCA_035933995.1 Candidatus Acidiferrales bacterium
CTCGCGCAACTCCTCGAGCGAAACCTGGCGGGGCAGGCGTTCGAGCGCGCGCAGGTCAATCACCATTTGTTTGGACTCCGGATCGTGCGGATCGGGGTAGGGATCGCGCGTCACCTCGGCGATGGCGTAAAGCGCGTACTCGGGCTTGCCGTGATAGCAAAGCGCGCGGTCGCCGCGACGCATCTGCTTGAGCTGACGTAGGGCGTCGGGCTTCGCGCCAGCGTGCCGCCACATCTCCTTCCCTTTTACGAAAAGGGTGTCCCAATGGTAGATGCGCGGATCGACGGCCAGCAGCCACTGATGAGGTCTGGTAACAGGGCGAGTCATAGCCGGGCTGTAACTGGCGAACTATACATGGAAGCCCCCGAGAAACAACCAAAAATCTGACCCTGTATGCAGAAATTTCCGGAAATGCGACGGCGGTCAGCCAACGTCGACGAAGATTTCGTCGCCGCGCAGCTCGACAGGATAGCATTGGACACCGTCGGAAGACTGCAGGGCGAGCTTGCCGGTGGTGACGTCGTACTGCCATCCGTGCCAGGGACAGCTTACCACCGTGCCATCGAGCTCACCTTCGCCGAGCGGCCCGCCGTGATGCAGACATACACTATTGATTGCAAACAACTTACCGTCAACGTTGGCTACGGCAACGGACTTTCCGCCGACCGGGATCTCGCGGATTTGGCCTGGCGGGATTTCGTCGAGTTTGCCTGCGCGCTGGAATGCCATTGGTTCCGTTACCCCTCGCCGCAGATGAGCGAGATCTATCGCCAGGGCCGAGAGTATAGCCATGCGATGAAGTGAAATCAAACCGAACCTGTGGTGAACGACAGATTCCGGCTGGCTGGATGCTTGTGGCAACTCCGCTGGATTCGACTGACCAAAGATTATCCGCTTCCAATATTTGGAGTTTGCCGCTCGGCGCTCGCAAGCCGTAACCGAGAATTGATGCTGCGCTAATCCAAGAGCAACGTTCCGAAGCAAGACTCCGCGTTCGCCAGAGCGTCTTTTCATTTTCCGAGCCGCTCAGGACAAAAAAACAAAATCTCGGACATTCAAAAGGAGAGTTGGCATTCATGCGCAAAATTGTGGGTTTATGTGCGGCTGTGTTCTGCAGTGTGTTTCTGGTTTGGGCCGCAGGACAGGGCACCATTAGCGGAAAAACGGTGGATGAGTCCGGTTCCGCGATTGCCAGTGCCAGCGTCTCCATTAGCGATCTGACTTCCGGCGCAGTGGTTCGCGTAACAACAGGGGCAGACGGGAGCTTCGTCGCCAACAATCTGAAACCGGACCGATATTTGGTGACGGTGGAGAAGACGGGTTTCGAGGCGTTCACACAGCAAGTCTCTCTGACGACGCAACAGTCCGTCACAGTCAATGCCAAAATGTCGATCGCAACCCTGGCGCAGTCCGTCGTTGTGCGCGGCACGGTTGTGCCCGGGGCAAGACCCATGCCGACGCGCACCGATGTGCTGCTCTCCAACCAGTCCGTTCGCGTGCTGGACCGCAAGCAACTCGACGCGGCGGGTCCGGTGGCAGGCGGAGCGCAGATGATTGCTTTCACGCCCGGCGCTAACGTATTCGGTTATGGAGAAACGGGTGCGACGAAGTACACGATTCAGTTGAACGGAATCCATCAGGGCTGGGCTGGCGAGAATACCGGCTTCACAGCGCCGGGCTCGCTCGGCGTCACCTTCGATGGCGTGCCCATTTCCGACGTAGCTACGGGTCTCTGGCAATCGGGAACCATGCCGCAGAACATTCTCATGCAGAATTTGTCCGTCACTTACGGTCCCGGGTCGGCTGCCGATCGCTGGTATGACAACATCGGCGGGCAAGTGGAATTCACGCCGATTCAACCCACGGTGAGCCGACACGTGAGCGTAGCGGCAACCTATGGGAGCTACAACCAGAAGAATATCGCGTTTGTTGCGAATACGGGCGGGTTCCACGGTTGGTCAACGGTGATCGGCGGCGGCGTGGGCAGCGGCGATAGCTTTCGCCAGGCTTCGGACGGTTTCAAGAATCATAGCAGCGACGGCGCGGCTTTCATTAAGACGATAAGGATGTTCTCGGCCGGCAGTTTCGAGCTGGGCAGCTACTACGCCAAGAGCGGCGGCTACCGCCCACAAGTGATTCCTCTTACGCCTCAGGGAATTCTCGAACCAAATGGCCAGCAGTACAGCCAGTCAACCAGTGGGTTCTATAACACGATGCCCTTCAACGCTTACAACAAATACGATACGAACGAGATGTGGATTCTTTATGGTCGCGAAAATCTTCTCCTCAATTCCACGACCACTCTTTCGAATATGACTTGGTTCATGCACATCCGGCGTTTCCACAGGCGGCTGGCCGATATTTTCGCTTCCCCCGGGCAGATCGATGAATGGAATAATCCCTACAGCGACGCTTTCGGAGACCAAATCTCGCTCTCAAAGGTTCTCCGGCTGAATACTTTTTCCTTGGGAGGCTACTTCATCCACGAACTTTACAACACCAGGAACAACTTCTTCGATTCCACCATGGGCGGGAACGGCGCGACCGCAACCGTGAATATTGGAGCCAGGATTCGTTCCGGCTACTTTGACCAGGACGATGTTGCGTTTTTTGCCGAAGACGATTTTCACCCCGTCCCGAAGCTGCACATCACTCCTGGAGTCCGCTGGGTTGGGTTTCGCACGGGCTACTCCGATCAGGCCCAGCACGACTTTAATTTTGTACCGGGCGTGGTGCTCAGTACTCACTGCGCGCTCTTTCCGACCACATCTGATCCGTACAACGACCTCTTCGGTCCCCATAACACAACCGATGCCGGCTCCATTTGCGGGGGTCATTCGACGCGCAGTGACGTCGAGCCTTCCGTCAATGTGGGCTATATGGCCTTGCCCTGGTTGACCGTCTATGGCGGCTACTCGACCGAGTTTCATTCACCGTCGCTCGGCGGCGGAGGAGGCATGTTTCAGAAGGTTGATCCCAATTTCTACAGTTTGGCGAAGAGCGCTTACAGCCAGGTTGGATTCAAAATGCATTTCCAAGATGCCCCAGTGCTCAAGAACATGATCGTCGGCCTCGCCTACTACCACATCGATTACACCAATCAGGAAATCGATTTTGAAACCGCGGGACACGTCCAGGTTGCGGGTGGAGGCAGCTCAACCTATCACGGAGTGAACGCTTATTTCGACGATGACCCCCTCGCGAATCTTCATTTTTTCCTCAACATCAACGGGGAGACTTCGAAATTTACAAATTACATTGTGGGAGGCCCGAGTGTCGCAGCGTGCCAGGCGCAAACGCCCAATCCCTGCACGTTTTACAATAACCTGCCCGTTTCTTATGTGCCTAACGCCACCTTCAACGGCGGCATATATTACGGCATCTCGCATAACGATCACGTGTTGGTCGAGCCGCGTTTCACCGTCATTTACGAAGGATCTCAACACCTCTTCAATAACCTGACGGGCGCGCCGGACACCGCGACGATGCCTTCGTATACAACGGCGAATCTTTCCTTCACCGCCTCGCCGGTTAAGTTCGTGAACTTGAGCCTATCCATGCAAAATCTTTTCAATAAGAAGTATAACAACTACGAGTACATCTCCAGCGGGGGCTATTTCGGAACAACAACCAATGGATACATCCTGGCCTATCCCGGCGCGCCGCTGTCCACATACGGCACCGTAAGTTTTCAGTTCTGACGTAAGGGAACGGGCGAAACTAGGGCTTCGCGCCGTGGACGAGGAGGGCGCCTTCGCGCCGGAAGGCCGCCAGTTCAGCCGCGTCGCGGAACCAGCGGCCCGTGTAGGTTTCGGGCGTGGGCGTGGGATCGGTAATGCGCCGATGCGCGACGTCCTTGAAACCCGTGCTACGGAACAGACCTGCCCATTCGTCGCCGGATAGCAGATGCGTGGGGATCCTGAAAGTCTTGCTCCACTGGTGGCAGTACAAATTGTCGCGATAATAATTGATCAAAATCCACGCCGAGCCGCCCGGGCGAAGCACGCGAAAAATCTCACGGATGCCCGCCGCAGGGTCGGGCCAGTAATAAGACGACTCGACAGAAATAACTTTGTCGAAGGAATTCGCGGCGCGAGGAATGGCGTCAACGCCGCCAACGACAAATTCGACATTCTGCAAATGAGTTGCGCTGCGCGCACGGCCGATCATCTCATCGGAGACGTCCATGCCGAGCACGTGGCCCTGTGGGACGCGCGACGCAATTTCGCGCACTAGCCATCCGCCGCCGCAGCCTACGTCGAGCACTTCATCGGTCGGCGCGATTTTCATCATCGCGAGCGTCGGTTCAACGATGGGGCGATGCTCCGTCTCCATGCTCTCGCCCTTGCCAGCCTCAGCCCAGCGGTTGAATTCTTCGCGAAGATTTTCGTTTTGCGCGATTTCCGGCATGGTCATCCTGTTGTCAAATACTTTGTGCGCGCTGAAGGGCACTGCGCGTCAAATCACGCGGCCGCAACCTGAGCAAAACCGCGCTGCGGGCATCGTTGGCGCACCGCATTGCTGGCAGTAGCGTCCCGGGCCCGCGACCATGAACACGGGCGCGCATGACCTTGACGTGCAGGCCCAAAAGAGCGCCGCGACCCAGCCGATGATCGTCCAACCAAGGAAGAAATTCAGCAGAAAGATGCCGAGCGCATCGCGCTTGTTGTGTCCGATGATCGCCGGCAGAAAATACAACAGAACCAGAACAAGCAGGCCCATAGTCGCACCTCTCTATCTGAAGAAGTTACGCAATAGCGCGCGCAAAAGTTCCACCGCAATAGGCGCTAATTCTCAACCTTCGCCAGGAGCTTCACGAATTTCTCCTGGCGACCCTGCTGATCCAGGCCGTCGTTCGCTTCCGCAATTTGCGTCTGGTTCATGGAGCAAAATTTCGGGCCGCACATCGAGCAGAACTTCGCATCCTTGTAAAAATCGTCGGGAAGTGTTTCGTCGTGCATGGCCCGCGCGGTCTCCGGATCAAGCGAAAGGTCGAACTGCTTATTCCAGTCAAACAAAAATCGCGCATAGCTGAGTGCGTCGTCGCGATCGCGCGCTCCGGGACGATGCCGCGCCACATCCGCTGCGTGCGCGGCGATTTTATAGGCAATCACGCCCTGGCGAACGTCATCCGCATTCGGCAAACCCAGATGCTCCTTGGGCGTGACGTAACAGAGCATCGACGCGCCGTGCCAGCCAATCATCGCAGCGCCAATAGCACTGGTGATGTGGTCGTAGCCGGGAGCAATGTCCGTGACGAGCGGCCCCAGGGTGTAAAACGGCGCTTCGTGGCACATTTCATTTTCTTTTTTCACTTGCAGCTCGATCTGGTCCATCGGAATGTGCCCCGGCCCTTCGATCATCACCTGTACGTCGTGTTCCCAGGCTTTCGACGTCAACTCGCCGAGAACTTTCAGCTCGGCGAATTGGGCTTCGTCGCTGGCGTCCGCGAGCGAGCCGGGGCGCAGGCCGTCGCCCAGCGAAAAACTCACATCGTGCTTTTTGAAAATTTCGCAGATCTCATCGAAGTGCTCGTAAAGGAAATTCTGCTTCTTATGATGGCTCATCCATACAGCGAGTAACGCGCCGCCGCGGCTGACGATTCCCGTGATGCGATTGCGCACCATGGGCAGAAATTCGCGCAGCACGCCCGCGTGAATCGTCATGTAATCGACGCCCTGCTCGGCTTGCTCTTCGATGACTTCGAGCATCAGCTGGATCGTCAAATCTTCCGTGCGACGAACGCGCGAGAGCGCTTCGTAAATCGGAACCGTGCCGATGGGCACAGGCGACGCGTTGATAATCGCTTTGCGGATTTTCGGGATGTCGCCGCCGGTGGAAAGATCCATCACCGTGTCCGATCCGTAGTGCACGGAGCGATGCAGTTTTTCGAGCTCGTCCTCAATCTTCGATGTGGTGGCGGAATTTCCGATGTTGGCATTTATTTTGCATTTGAACGCGACGCCGATGCCCATTGGTTCGAGATTTTTGTGGTGGATATTTGCGGGAATGATGGCGCGGCCGCGAGCTACTTCGCTGCGCACCAATTCGGGCGCAAGTTTCTCGCGCTTCGCCACGTATTCCATTTCCTCGGTGATGATTCCCTGCCGCGCGTAGTGCATCTGCGATACGTTTCCGCTTCCATTCACGCCAGCCGTTTGCAGCCGCTTCTCAATCCATGCATCTCTCAACGCCATGATTTTTCTCCCCCACCCCAGCGAAAAACTCCGCAGCAAGCCCTACAATGCTGCCGGCAAACTGCTATTATCGCATCGCGTCGCATCACCGGCAACTTATACACGGCATAGCCTGGAGCCACAGCTTCAACGAGTGCTCGGGTTTCGGCGGCCGTGCCACTCTTCGGCCGTGATTTGCCAAATTTCTGTTGCAAAACGGCCGCCAACATAGTCACGCTCTTCGGTGACGACCACGCGCATGCCCTGTTTTTCGGAGATGCGGCGTGACGCTCGATTCGCAACCGCCTTCGGAACGCGCAGCACGGGAAATTTCAGCACGTTGAACCAATAATCCGTCACCGCATCGCACGCTTCGCTCATGAGGCCGCGCCCTTGCCACGGCGGGCTCATCCAAAAGCCTCGATTCTCGGTTTCGCCCTTGATCAAACTGATGAATCCGATCACTTGCTCCGGCTCGATCGTCAGGCGCAAGGTCCAATGCCACGCTTCGCCGCGCGCGATGGCCGGCAAGGCCACATCGCGGACGTATTGCAATGCGCCATCGGCTGGATACGGCCAGGGAATCGCGTTCCGCAGATAGCGCACGATCTCCCATTGCGGAAAGAGAACTTGGATTTGCGGTGCGTCGGCGAGTTCCAAAGGGCGGAGCAAGAGGCGCGGCGTTTCGAGCGTTGGAATATTCTGAGCGAGACGCGCCTGATGATCCGGCTTTTTTGCTTTCTTCCTGCGCTTCTTCATTTCGCCGCGGCGTGCAGGGTCGAACCTGTCAGCAATTCAATTAGCTTTCCGGGCGCGCTCACGGGCGGGTGGCACGAAGTTCCCACGCAGACGAACGCTTGGGCCGCACTCGCGTTCAAATGTGGAATCGTTTCTTTCAGCGCAGGCGCGAGGGCATCCGCGGCAATCGTATCCGGCGTGACGCACAGCACCGCCTTGCCAAAGCGATAAACGGAATTCGCGGCGGCTTCGAGCTCCGCAGCGTTCGCGTCACCCGTGGCGCCCGTGATTACAACTTGCATCGTGTGCCGAGAATGCAGCAGGGCCGCAAGTCCGTACATTGCGGCGTAGAGCCCAAATTGCGGCGCGAGGGCAGCGAACGCTTCGAGCGTCCGCTGCGCCCATTCGCGATAGACCGCGTTGCCTGTGAAACCGTAAAGCCGCTCGAGCACAATCGCGGCGGCAGAGTTTGTGCTCGGCGTGGGCGAATCTTGAAACGCCTTGCGGCGAACGTCGAGCCCACCCATCGGCGGCGCATCCGAAGCGCGGTCAAAGAAACCGCCACCTTCGGCGTCGCCGTATTTTTCGATGGCGAGCTGCATGGTGCGCTCTGCAAAAACGAAATAGCGTCGGTCGAGCGTCGCCTCGTACGCATCGAGCAGCGCTGCCGCCGCAAAAATCTGATCGTCGAGCAAACCTGCCACGAGCGGCCCGCCAACGCGATGATTGAAGCCCTTCTCTTCGTTCCACGCATCGGCAAGAATCCGGTCGAGCGTTTTCAGGGCGAATTGCCGGCAATCATCGCGTCCGAGCACGCGAGCTGCTTCGAGAAACGCGGAAACGAACATGGCGTTCCAGCTTATATAGATGGTTTTGTCAACAGCGGGCGCGGTGCGCTTCGTCCGCTTAACCAGCAATTTGCTCTTTGCGCGGGCGATCGCGAGCCGCGCGTCGCCTTCGCTTATTCCGCGTCGCCTCGCAACATCTTCCACAGTGCTGGCCACCCACAGAACATTCTTCGCCGGATTGTGATGCATCTCGCCCACCGGGCCGACGTCGTAATATTCCTCCATCACGCTGGCTTCTTCGGGTGCGAGCGCCGCGCGCAACTCGTTCACCGTCCACGTGAAGTAATCGCCATCGTCATCGAGCGAAATGTCGGCATCCTGGCTCGCGAAAAAACCGCCATGCTCGCGATCACTCAGCGTGTCAAACGCCCAGGCAATAATTCCTTCGGCGGTTTCGCGAAAAAGTGGCGCAAGCGTGGCGTCCACGGCACCAGGCACATTCGCGACCTGAAATCCGTGAAGATAATTCTTCAGCAGCTCCGAATTATCGTAAGACATTTTCTCGAAATGCGGCACAAGCCAGCGTTCGTCCACAGAGTAGCGATGAAATCCGCCGCCAAGCTGATCGTAAACGCCGCCGAGCGCCATCTTCGCCAGCGTCCGATTCGCGATATACAGCAGATTGGAATCGCGCGAGGTCTGCCCAAGATCGAGGAGCAAATCGATGGCCGCCGGATGTGGAAATTTCGGCGCTTGGCCAAACCCGCCATTACGCGAATCGAAATTGCCGACAATAGAAGCGGCCATTGCCTGCACAATCGCCGGGTCAAATGCACCACGCGCATTTGTAAGACTCTCGGCCTGGCGCACAGCGTCTTCGAGCGCCACGGCCGAGCTGTCGATTTCAATTCGCTTTGCGCGAAACGCCTCCGCCACGGCGACCAGGATGCGCTTGAAACCCGGCCGGCCCATCGCGTCCTCCGGCGGGAAATAAGTGCCGCCGAAAAATGGCTTGCCATCGGGCGTAAGAAACGCAGTGAGCGGCCAGCCGCCCTGGCCCGAAATTGAGCTAATGGCTGCTTGATAGCGCGAGTCCACGTCGGGGCGTTCGTCGCGATCCACTTTCACGGCTACGTAGAATTGATTGATCAAGGCCGCGATCTCGGAATTTTCGTAGCTCTCGCGATCGATCACATGGCACCAATGGCACCAGACCGCGCCAATATCGAGGAGAATCGGCTTTGCTTCCGCGCGCGCTTTTGCAAACGCGGCTTCGCCCCACTCGTGCCAATCCACCGGCTGATGCGCCGCCGAGCGCAGGTAAGGGCTGGCGGAATCGTTCAAACGGTTTGCCGAGGCTTCGTTCACAAATTCCTTTCAGGGAGGATAACGTCGCGCGTCAGAAGTCCGACACAGGCGCCGCGGCGCTACTGAATCGGATTGCGATAATCGGCATCGCGCGGGTCGATGGGCCTGCGCCCGGCGAACCCTTCATCCTGCCGGTGATAAAAACGGATGCGGTCTTCGCCGACGCGCCAGCAAAAATAAATGTCTTCGTCATTCAGCCGCGCGGGAAAATCGAGCAAGCCCACGTTGAGGTCCTTCACCACGCATCCGGTGGCGCTGATGCGCTCAATGGCGGACTCGACGGATTTCTCGTGGCGATTGCGCTCAAGCCGCTGTGTCGCGGCCTCATCATAATTGAAACGCATGCCGCCCATCATTTGAATGCGCGTGGCGAGTTCGCCCAACTTTTCATCGAGCTCACCCATGAGACGGCGCTGCTCCATCGCTTCGAGAAGCAATGGCTCGAGCTCGACGCGCGTGCGCTCCGCCTCAGTCAATGTGAAAAGCCTTTGTTCTTCGTCCGACATTCCTCGTCCGCCACGGTCCGAACTGAAGTACGTTCAACCACCAATATAGACCATCGTCCTCGACGGCGGAACAAAATCAGGCTCGTTGATCCGGTGGCCTGCTTCCTTTTCCATGACGATACCGCAGATTTCGGCGGCAATTTCCTGGTCGTTCGCGCCGCCGCGCAGCAAGCTCTTCAGATCGTGATCGTCCTTGCTGAAAAGGCACGTGCGCAGCTTTCCATCGGCGGTCAGCCGGACCCGCGAGCAGAATCCGCAAAATGGCTGCGACACGGGAGCAATCAGCCCGATTTCGCCGCGACCGTCGGTGAAACGATACTTGCGCGCCGTTTCGCTGCGTTCGTGCGCGATGGGGACCATGGGCCAGCGCGCCTCGATGCGCCGGCGAATCTCCTCGGCGGGCACAAACAGGTCGCGGGTCCACGCGCGGTCCGCATCGAGGGGCATGAACTCGATGAAGCGCATAATCAAGTCGCGCTCACGCGCGAATGCCGCGAACGCCTCCACTTCGTCGTCATTCAGGCCGCGCACCAGCACAGCATTGACCTTCACGGGACGCAGCGGCGACGCTTGTGCTGCGTCGATTCCCGCGAGTACGCGATCGAACGAACGGGTGCGCGTGATTTTTTCAAACCTCGCGCGGTCAAGCGAATCGAGGCTGATGTTGATGCGATTCAGTCCCGCGCCGACGAGACGCCCACAGCGCTCCGCGAGAAGCTGGCCATTTGTCGTCAGCGAAATATCCGGCACGCCCAGCGCGCGCAACCGGGAAATAAATTCTTCGACGCCGGGGCGCACCAGCGGCTCGCCTCCGGTGACGCGGACTTTCTTGATTCCCAGCCCCACTAAAATTCGCGCCAAGCGCTCGAGCTC
>DASYYI010000037.1:0-3679 GCA_035933995.1 Candidatus Acidiferrales bacterium
TCCTGGATGAATTTGCGGCGCTCCTCAACGTTTTCGCCCATGAGCGTGGCGAAGATTTCCTCGGCGGCAACGGCGTCCTCGAGACGGACTTTCAGGAGCGTGCGCGTCTCGGCATTCATCGTAGTGGCCCAGAGTTGGTCAGGATTCATTTCACCGAGACCCTTGAAACGCGTGATGGTGAATTCTTTTTTGGCGTCTTCGAGGACGTAGGAGAGAAGCGCGAGCGCGCTTTCCTTGGACACTTTGTCGCCATTGTGGGCAATGCTGAAGGGCGGCTTATCGTGCTCGGAGATGGCCTGATGCAGCGTGCGCAGGCGCTTATACTCCGCCGTGGCGGCGAGCGCCCAATTGATTTTTCTGTCGGCCGAGCCGTCGCGCAGGACAATTTCGTGGAGGCTGTGCTCTTCGTCGAATTCGAGCTTGGCTTCGAGTTTCAACTTGGCCTTTTCGATTTCCTTGATGAGCTCCTGGAGTTTTTTCTTTTCCGCGAAATCGGTTTTTTTGTCTAGCTCGCTTTCGGCGAGCAGTTCGACGAGCTTCGGGTCGCGCAAACGGCGCGCGAGCTTGGCGGCGACTTGCTCGTATTCCTGGACATTAAGAAGGAATTGGGTGAGATCGCCGCCTTCGAGTTGCTTGCCGCCCTTGGCGGTGACGACGTGCTCTTCGGTGGCGCGCTTCATGAGTTCGCGGGAAAAATCGCGCTCGTCGCGGATGTAACGGTCCATCTTGCCGCGCTTGACGCGATAAAGCGGCGGCTGCGCAATGTAAATGTGGCCTTTTTCAATCAGCTCGCGCATGTGGCGAAAGAAAAAGGTGAGCAGCAGGGTGCGGATATGGCTGCCGTCGACGTCCGCGTCGGTCATGAGAATCACTTTGTGATAGCGCAGCTTGGCGGCGTCGAAATCGTCCTTGCCAATGCCTGTGCCGAGCGCGGTGATGATGGCGCGAATTTCCTCGTGGCCGAGCATTTTGTCGTAACGCGCTTTTTCGACGTTCAAAATTTTGCCCTTGAGCGGGAGGATGGCCTGGTATTTACGGTCGCGGCCCTGCTTGGCGGAGCCGCCGGCGGATTCACCCTCGACGACGAAAAGCTCGCAGCGCGCGGGATCGCGCTCCTGGCAATCGGCGAGCTTGCCGGGCAGGCCGCTGGAATCGAGCGCGGACTTGCGGCGCGTGAGTTCGCGGGCTTTGCGGGCAGCTTCGCGGGCGCGCGCCGCGTCGATGCACTTGCCGATGATTTTTCGCGCGATGGAGGAATGCTTGTCGAAATATTCGCCGAGTTTCTCGTTGATGAGCTGCTCGACAAGACCCTTGATGTCGCTATTGAGCTTGCCTTTTGTTTGCCCCTCGAATTGCGGCTGCGGCAATTTTACGGAAACAACGGCGACAAGGCCTTCGCGAACGTCGTCGCCGGTGATGGAGATTTCGTCCTTTTGCTCCCTGAGCATGCCGAAGGAACTGGCGGCGTAGTTGATGGTGCGCGTGAGGGCGGAACGAAAACCGGAAAGGTGTGAGCCGCCGTCGACCGTGTTGATCGTGTTGGCGAAGGAAAAAACATTTTCGGCGTAGCTGTCGTTGTATTGCAGCGCGATTTCCATGTCAACAGTGTCGCGCTTGCCTTCCATGTAGATAGGCGAATCGTGGAGGACTTGCTTGCCGCGGTTGAGGTGCTTGACGAATTCGGCGATGCCTCCGGTGAAACGAAACTCGGATTTTTTGGCGGTGCGTTCGTCTTCGAGGGTGATTTTCAGGCCTTTATTGAGGAAGGCAAGCTCGCGCAGGCGTTGCGAAAGAGTGTCATAACTGTAGGTGGCCGCAGCGAAGATGGAAGGATCGGGATGGAACGTGATTTTCGTTCCAGTCTTTTTCGTTTTGCCGGTGTCTTTCAGCTTCGATGTGGGCTGGCCTTTTTCGTAGCTCTGTTCCCAGACCTGGCCGTCGCGCCAGATTTCCAAATCGAGCCAGTCGGAAAGTGCGTTGACGACGGAAACGCCGACGCCGTGCAATCCGCCGGAAACTTTGTAGGTGTCGCTGTCGAATTTGCCGCCCGCGTGGAGAACGGTCATGACCACTTCGGCGGCGGGCTTTTTCTCCGTGGCGTGCATGTCGACGGGAATGCCGCGGCCGTTGTCGGTGACAGTGACGGAGTCATCGTCGTGGACGACAACATTGATTTCGTCGCAGTAACCGGCGAGGGCTTCGTCGACGGAGTTGTCGCAAACTTCCCAAACAAGATGATGCAAGCCGAGTTCGCCGGTCGAGCCAATGTACATCGCCGGACGTTTGCGCACGGCTTCGATGCCGCCAAGGACCTTGATGGAAGTGGCGTCGTACTTATGCCCAGCGCCCTTGGCAGGCGTATTTTCTTTTTCACCCATTCTGACATGCTCCTAGATTTCGAATCGGGAAGGCGGTCGCGCGGATTGGCTCGACACTTGCCTTGCCCATTGGCCTCAGCGCGTTTTTTTGCAAAACGCAACATGAGGCTCGAAGGGTTTTCGCTTCATCCCGCGCCGTTCGGCGGATCCGGTGGCGCGCGGCGAAGACTGAGGGCCCCTTGCGGGCCGTTTTCAAGCGGGCTGGCGAATTTTTCTTAGACGCGCTCTGGCGCGAACGCGAAGAAAACACTTCCAGTTCTGGCCGAACTAAGTGCCGGCACGGAGGTCTGCCGCCACCGCAAGCTACTGCAAAAAAATGTGTTTTGTAACACAAGAATTGTAATGGAAAGTTGGGCATTGGACAAGGCAATTCTTCTTCTTAGATGTGCCGTATCCCATTTAGAAACAAATGGTTAGCCGGTAGTCTTGTATTGCTTCTCCGTAAGCGACAGATCGGCAAAAACAAGCTAAAAAGACGCATTCCCGGTGTGCGTATCACCGGATAAATTGACTTAGCCAGAGACGCAGCCTAAGATGCGCTGCGGTCCGCGCACCGATTGGACCTGAAAAAGGAGCGCATGACGGATTCACAGATTCTTATCGGCCGCACCGTTTCACATTACCGAATCGCTGAAAAATTGGGCGGCGGCGGAATGGGCGTGGTGTACAAGGCTGAAGATACAAAACTGCGACGCTTCGTTGCATTGAAATTCCTTCCTCAGGATGTCGCAAAAGATCGGATAGCGCTGGAACGATTCGAGCGCGAAGCGCAATCTGCGTCGGCGCTCAGCCATCCAAACATTTGCACAATTTACGAGATTGACGAATATGAAGGCCAGCCCTTCATCGCCATGGAATTGCTGAAAGGCAAAACCCTGAAGCATCGCATCGCCGACGGGCCGGTGCCGCTAGATGCGTTACTCGAAATTGCCATCCAAGTAGCGGACGCTCTGGATGCCGCGCACTCGGAAGGGATCATTCATCGCGACATCAAGCCGGCAAATATTTTCGTGACCGACCGAGGGCAGGCGAAGGTGCTCGATTTTGGGCTGGCAAAAGTCGAGACGCGCGCGCCAACGAATTCCATGACCGCGGGCATGACGCAGACACAGGAAGAAACGAATCTGACGAGCCCGGGCACGGCTCTCGGGACGGTTGCTTACATGTCGCCGGAACAGGCGCGCGGACGCGAGCTCGACGCGCGCACGGATATTTTTTCGTTCGGCGTGGTGCTCTACGAAATGGCGACGGGCCGACAGGCGTTTTCCGGAAGCACTTCGGCGGAGATTTTCGATGGAATT
>DASYYI010000052.1:0-6042 GCA_035933995.1 Candidatus Acidiferrales bacterium
GGCTCGCCATCAGAGCTCCTCCGCCCGGCTGACGAACTTCGTCCGGATGGGCAGCTTGTGCGCCGCCAATTCCATGGCTTCCTTGGCAGCGGCCAGATCGACGCCCGACATCTCAAACATCACGCGGCCCGGCTTGACGACAGCCACCCAGTGCTCGGGCGGCCCTTTGCCCTTGCCCATACGCGTTTCGGCGGGCTTCTTCGTGAATGGCTTATCCGGGAAAATGCGAATCCACAATTTGCCGCCGCGCTTGATGAACCGCGTGATGGCCACGCGAGAGGCCTCGATCTGCCGGTCCGTGATCCACGCGGGTTCGAGCGCCTTCAGGCCGTACTCTCCGAAAGCCAGCGAGCCGCCGCGCCACGCTTTTCCCGAGCGCCGGCCGCGCTGTTGCTTGCGGTACTTCACCTTTTTCGGCATCAACATAATTGCGTGTCCTTACTCTGTCAGAAAACAGTTCAGAGTCGATAGTTGACAGTTAAAAACAAAACACTGCAGCAAAGCGAATCTACGCGTTCGCTGCTTGTGCGGCACGCTCTTCGGCGCGCTTGCGCTCCGGAGCATTTTCGCCCTGGTAGACCCAGCACTTCACGCCAATCACGCCGTACGTCGTGCGGGCCTCCGCAAAGCCGAAATCAATGTCCGCGCGCAAAGTTTGCAACGGCAAGCGGCCCTGCAAATACCATTCCTTGCGGGCGATTTCCGCGCCGTTCAGCCGCCCGCCCACGCGCACCTTGATGCCTTTGCAACCGAAGCGCAGGGCCGAGTCCACTGACTTGCGCATGGCGCGGCGGAAAGCGACGCGCTTCTCAAGCTGCAACGCTATCGATTCCGCGACGAGCTGCGCGTCGAGCTCCGGGCGATGCACTTCCTGAATGTCGATATGAACTTCGCGCTTGGTGCGCTTCTGCACTTCCGCCTTGAGCTTGTCGATTTCGGCGCCCTTGCGGCCAATGATGATGCCGGGACGCGCGGTATAAATCCGGACTACCAGCTTGTTGGCCGCGCGCTCGATGTCGATCGAACTCACGCCCGCCGATTTCAGCTTCTCCTTCAATTCCTTGCGCAGTTGCACATCTTCGTGGAGCAGGTCGGCGTAGTCTTTCTTGGCGAACCATCGCGACTTCCACGATTTGTTGTAGCCCAGCCGAAAACCGTACGGATGCGTCTTCTGACCCAATCGATCCTCCTGCTTCTAAAACTTACTTCTTCTTGCGTTTCTGCGCCTTCTGGGCTTTCTTGGCGCGATCCTCAAGGGTCTTGCGCGCCTTGCGCACCGCGCCCTTGATGCCCTTCGACGCCACGCGATCGGCCTCCGCAGCCTTGGCGCGATCTTCCGCGGCGCGCGCGTGCTCGGCTACCTCGACTACAATGTGGCTGGTGCGTTTCTGATAGCGGAACGCGCGCCCCATCGGCGCGGTGCGCAAGCGCTTCCAGCGCGGGCCTTCGTTGACGAAGCAACGCGTAACCCACAGCATGTCCACGTCGAGCGATTCGCCCGCCTCGTCCGCTTTGTGCTCGGCATTGGCAATCGCGCTGCGCAGCACTTTGCCGATTTCGCGCGCGCTGCGCTTCTTCGTGAATTGCAAAATTTGCAGCGCTTCGGCGGCGCGATGTCCACGAATCAAATCAATCACCAAGCGCGCCTTCTGCGGCGAAACGCGGATGAAACGCGCGTTGGCCAGGCCATCAATCGAGCTGTGCGTAAGTGTCTCAGGTGCCATGAAAGTTTCCCTTTTCTTATCCTTTCGGCGCTGCTGGAGGAGCGCCTCCGCCTGCTGGCGCGCCGCCGGCCGGCGCTGCCGCGCCCGGAGCGGCTCCTGCCGCAGCCGCCGCTCTTTCGAGCGCGGCCTTCACCGCGTGGCCCTTGAACGTTCGCGTAGGCGCGAATTCGCCCAGTTTGTGTCCGACCATCTGCTCGGTGACGTAGACCGGAATGAACTTCCGCCCATTGTGCACCGCGATCGTGTGGCCAATCATGTCCGGCAGAATGGTCGAACGCCGCGACCACGTCTTGATGACCTTCTTTTCGTTCCGCGCGTTCATCCCTTCGATTTTTACGCGAAGAGGTTCATCGATGAACGGGCCTTTTTTAAGCGAGCGTGGCATCTGATCTCTTGTCCTTTACTATTCTCCGACGCGGCGCAGCTTCACCCATTGCGCGCGGCGCATGCGGCGAAAACCGCGAACCGGCCCCGGAACGCGATGCGACACGGGGCAAAACGGGCACACAAAACGCGTTCCCTGCGCATTTGGCGTCTTCTCAACAATCACGGCCCAGCCCGGCTTGCAAATCCGATACATCACCTGCGGCTGCGGGATTACCACTTTCAGTTTCCGAGCCGGCTTCGCCACGGGGCGAACCCGCTTGGAAGCGCGTGCGGCACGCCGCGAGGTCCTGCGAGTTGTTCGTGTAGCGCTCATTGTTCTGCTCTCGATCACCCGCCGCGCCGGGATCATTTATTCCGTTCTCCGTTTAATTCTGCTGCTCGCTGCAAACAAAATCGCTATGGCTTCCGCCGCTGGACGATCAGCCGGTCGGAAGACTTACGCTTGCGCGTCTTTGCGCCCAAGGTCGGAAAGCCCCACGGCGTCTGCGGATGGTTGCCCTTGACGCGGCCTTCACCGCCGCCGTGCGGGTGATCGACCGGGTTCATGGCCACGCCGCGATTCGTTGGCCGACGACCGTGCCAGCGCGTGCGCCCTGCCTTGCCGTAAGTGACGTTTTCGTGGTCCAAATTACCAAGCTGGCCGACAGTAGCCATGCAGTCCAAGGAAAACTTCCGCGTCTCGCCCGAAGGCAGCTTGATGAGCGCGATGTCGCCCTCTTTGCTGAGCAACTGCGCCGCGCCTCCCGCCGACCGCACAAGCTGACCGCCCTTGCCCGGCGAAAGCTCCAGGTTGTGAACCATCGTGCCGGGCGGAATATTGCGAATCGGCAAAGCATTGCCGGGCAGAATGTCCGCCGCGGCGCCGTTCTGCACCGTCATGCCCACTTCGAGGCCCACCGGATGCAGTATGTAGCGCTTTTCGCCGTCCGCGTAATGCAACAGGACGATCCGGGCCGAGCGATTCGGGTCATATTCGATGGCGGCGACCTTCGCTGGGATTCCAGTCTTTTCGCGCCGAAAATCAATTAGGCGGTAGTTCTTCTGGTGCCCGCCGCCGCGATGCCATGACGTGATTTCGCCATGCGCGTTGCGGCCGCCCGTGCGCTTCTTCGGCTCGACCAGGGACTTCTCCGGCTCCTGCTTCGTGATCTCGCTCTTGTCGAGCATGGTCAGGAAGCGCCGCGACGGTGTATAGGGTCTAAATGTTTTTAGCGCCATTATTGCCTCTTGCCTTCCGGTCGAATGCTTCGGGCCTTAGCGCGGCCTGAACCGCCAGCCCAACAGACGACCGGCTTGAAAAATTTCCGACTACATATTCTCCGCGTACTCCATCATCTTTTCGCCCGGCGCCAGCTTGACGTAGGCTTTCTTCCAGTCGCGCCGGTGGCCTTCGGACTTGCCTCGCCGCCGCAGCTTGCCGTGATAAATCGCGGTACGCACATCGGCGACCTTCACGTTGAACGCCGTTTGCACGGCTTCCTTGATCTGCGTTTTGGTGGCCTCGCGCGCCACTTCGAACACTGCCGTCTGCTGCGTCTCTTTCACGCCCAGGCCCTTTTCCGTGATGATCGGCCGGCGAATGATTTCGTAAGGCTGCATGGCCTATTCCTTGTCCTTCTTCGACTTGAGCTTGGACTGTTTTTTCGCCGCGGGCTTCTTCTCCGCTTTCTTTGCTGGCTTCTTTGCCGCGGGCTTGGCCCTGTGCTTCACCGTCTGCTTTGCGGCGGACTTTTCCGACTTGGCCGCGTTTGCGATCTGCACGGTCTGCGAATCGCCCGGCGCTTCCATTTCGCTTAATCCTCGGCTCAACTTTTCCGCCGCTTCGCGCGACAGCACCAGCGCCTCATGTCGCAGCAAATCGTATGGTTCAATCGCCGTGCTTCGCACCAGCTTCACGCCCTCGATGTTACGGCTGGCGCGTTCGAGGTTCACGTTTTCGGCCGCGTCAACCAGCAACAGGCTGCGGCTGGCTTCATCGAGGCGCGTCAATGCCTGCCGAAAAGGCTTTGTCTTGTGCGAATCAAGCTGCCAGTCCTCGACGACGAAGAGCTTGTTGTCCGCAAATTTCGCCGACAGCGCCGAGCGCAACGCACCCAAGAACATTTTGCGCGGCAGGCGATATCCGTACTTACGCGGCACCGGTCCGTGGACCGTCCCGCCGTGCCGCCACAACGGCGAGCGAATCGAGCCAATACGGGCGCGGCCTGTGCCCTTCTGCTTCCACAACTTGCGTCCCGCGCCGCTGACTTCGCCCTTCGCTTTGGTCTTGTGCGTTCCCGCACGTTGCGAAGCGAGGTAATGCCGCACCGTCTCATGCAGCACGTGCGGATTCACGCGCGCCGCGAACACATCGTCGGCCAAATCAACCTGCCCGACTGTCTTGCCATCCAGATTTCGCACGTCCACAACGGCCATTTTGTTCTCGCTATTTCGATTTCGATTTTTTCGCTTTGCGAATGTAAATGTACCCGCCCGTCGGCCCGGCAACCGCACCGCACACGAGCAGCAGATTCTCGTCAGCGTCGATTTTCACCACGCGCAAATTCTTCGACGTCTTTCGCACATTGCCCATATGTCCCGGAAAATGCTGGTTCTTCCAGACGCGCGACGGAAACGAGCTGGCTCCAATGCCGCCCGGCGCGCGATGGAACATCGAGCCGTGCGACGCATCGCCGCCGCGATAGTGCCAGCGCTTGACGCCGCCCGCGAAGCCGCGGCCCTTGCTGGTGCCCGCCACATCGACGAATTCTCCGACGGTGAAACCGTCAACCAACACGCGGTCGCCCGTTTTCGTTTCGTCCTTCGATTCCTCGAGCCGGAACTCGCCCAAAAAACGCATGGGCGCAACGCCCGCTTTTTTGAAATGGCCGGTCATGGCTTTGTTGACGCGCTGCGGCTTGATGAATTCCACCAGGCCCAATTGCACCGCGTCATAACCATGCTTGTCCTTTGTTCGTCGGTCGACCACCACGCACGGGCCCGCTTGCAGCACAGTGCACGGGATCGACGCGCCGTCTTCGGCGAACACTTGCGTCATCCCCAATTTGATTCCCAGAATTCCGTTGACTGCCATCTTAATCTTCCTTCGTACTCAGTAAACTGCAGATCCTTCGCTCGCCGCCTGCGGCTTCGCTCAGGATGAGCGCGAAAAACGCGCTCACTTCGTGGCGTGTTCGCGCCCGAAGGCCTTGATTTCCACATCGACGCCCGGCGGCAGGTCGAGCTTCATCAGCGCGTCCACCGTGTCCGGCGTCGGACTCAAAATATCGATCAGCCGCTTGTGCGTGCGCATCTCGAACTGCTCGCGCGATTTCTTGTCCACATGCGGCGAACGCAATACGGTCCACCTATTGATGATCGTCGGCAGAGGAATCGGGCCCGCTACCTCCGCGCCCGTGCGCCGCGCCGTTTCCACAATCTCGCGCGTGGATTGATCGAGAATGCGGTGATCGTAAGCCTTCAAACGAATGCGAATTTTTTCTCCGGTTGACATGTTTACTCGAGTATCTCGGTGACGGCACCCGCGCCGACGGTGTGGCCGCCTTCGCGTATCGCGAAGCGCAAGCCCTTCTCCAGCGCCACTGGAGTGATCAGTTTCACTTCCACCGCCACATTGTCCCCCGGCATCACCATCTCCACTCCCGTCGGCAAGGCCACGTCTCCCGTCACGTCCGTGGTGCGAAAATAAAATTGCGGCCTATACCCCGTGAAAAACGGCGTGTGCCGCCCGCCTTCTTCCTTCGTCAACACATACGCTTCCGCTTTGAACTTCGTGTGCGGCGTAATCGACCCGGGCTTGGCAATCACCTGCCCGCGCTCCACTTCGTCTTTTTCCGTGCCGCGCAACAGCAACCCAACGTTGTCGCCCGCCATCGCTTCATCCAAGAGCTTCCGGAACATCTCGACCCCCGTCACCACTTTCTTCACCGTC
>DASYYI010000077.1:0-4847 GCA_035933995.1 Candidatus Acidiferrales bacterium
CGCAGGCGCAAGCGGGAAGCGACGAAGTGCGTTACGCGTTGCGCTCCAAGGCCAAGCCTGCGCCGCCGGAAACTAAATCCTGAACGACACCCTGAACATCGGAATGCAAGTGACGATTCAAGTTGTGATTAACGGCGAGCCGCGCGAAATTCCCGACGGCCTGAATATCGCCGCCCTTCTCGCGCATCTTGGAATCACGGCGGAGCGCGTGGCGATTGAGCGCAACCGCGATATTTTGCCGCGCGCAAATTGGCAGGTGACTCTCGTTCAGCCTGGCGACTCCTACGAGATCGTCCACTTCGTCGGCGGAGGCTAGGTTCGTTTTTCCATGGCCAAAGTGCTTGTGTTTTCGCGATTCCTCTCTTTTGAGAGGCTGTTAGGGGGTCGCAGCTTTAGCTGCGACATGAGACGTCTGTCTCTTCAGGGTTTTTAACCCCTGAAGGCCTCGGAGGCTAAACGGGAAGAACACGAAATGCTTCTGCAGGGCTAAATTCCTTCGAGCAAGTGGCCGAGCTTTTTCCTTTTGGTGAGCAGGTAGCCGCGGGCGCGGTGCGTCGTGGGCGGCTGGCAGGGAACGCGTTCGGCGACGCGAATTCCTCCGGCTTCGAGTTGCGCGACCTTATCCGGATTATTCGAGAGTAAGCGCACCGCGCGGACGCCGAGAAGCCTTAGCGCCTGCGCGCAAAAGCGGTAATCACGATGGTCGGCCTCGAATCCGAGCTTGCGATTGGCTTCGACCGTGTCCATGCCGCGATCCTGCAATTCGTAGGCTTTCAATTTATTCATCAGGCCGATTCCTCGGCCCTCCTGCGGCAAATAGAGAACGATTCCACAGCGCGCGCGCGACGTGCGCTCCAGAGCCATTTCTAGCTGCGCGCGGCAATCGCATCGCTCGGAGTGAAACACATCTCCTGTCAGGCATTGCGAATGAATGCGGACGAGCGGAGCGTCTTCGCTCCGAATCTTGCCATGCACCAGCGCGACGGCGCTTTCTGCGGCGTTCGAGCCGTCGATGCCGAGAATCGTGAACTTGCCATATCGCGTTGGCAACTCCGCGCGCGCCACGATGCGCGCCTTGCCCGACTTTTTCTTACGAGCCATCAGCGAACCTTCGTGAGGACGTGAAAACACATCATTATAGCAGTACTGTTTGCTACGTCAGAAATATCGGGTATGAGGTGGGTTTAGGAATAGGTAGAAAAACAGGATCGCGGCACCCGCACAGACAACACCAACCGCCCGAAAGAATGCCAGAGGCATCCTCGCCCAAATTGTCCTCGTGCGAACGTTTAGCGCCCTTGCTGCTCCTGGATTGCGCAGGAGTCGGACGGCAAAGAATGCTTGCACAATCGCCATTAGGAGAAAGAAGAGTCTATCAATCATCTCGGTGGGTATATCTCAACGAGTAGGGCGGTCAAACTCAGACATTATCGGCATTCGCGCATCAAATCAAGGCGGAGGTGACGGCGGAGACTAATTCGGGAATTTCGATGCGGATCTGCGTGCCGTCGCCTTCCCGGCTGTGAATGTCCATGCGGAATTGGTCGCCGTAGAGCAGCCGCAATCGTTCGCGCACGTTGCTGATGCCAATTCCATTGTTGTAAATGACGGCGAGGCGGTCGGCGGAAATTCCCATGCCGTTGTCGTCAATGTCGATTGTGAGCCGGCCGTCGACTGTGCGCGTCCGCAGGCGGATTTCGCCGCCTTCGAGCTTTGGCGCAAGTCCGTGGCGAATCGCATTCTCGATAATCGGTTGCAACAACATGCTCGGCACAAAAGTATCGAGCGTGCTCTCTTCGACCTCCTTGAAGAATTGTAATTTGTCGCGGCCGAAACGCGCGACTTCGATATCGAGATAATCGTCGATGAAGTCGAGTTCTTCGCGAAGCGGCACGAACGTCTCATGCTTGCGCAACAGGCGCCGCAGAATATTCGACAGTTTGATCACGACGATGCGCGCCATGTCCGGATCGTAACGGACGAGCGATGAAACAGTGTTCAGCGTATTAAAAAGAAAATGCGGATTGATTTGGCTGGAGAGCGCGTCCATGCGCGCCTTGAGCAGCAGCTGCTGATTTTGTTCGAGGTTCATCTCGATACGCGTGTTGTTCCAGATTTTGATGGGCATCGCGACGCACATCACCGTGGCCAAAATGATCAGCGGAACCCAGCGCCAGTCCGGATACGCGAGCGTGTAGAGCCACTTGCCGTGGACAGCGTACGCGAGAACGTAGCGGCCCAGCTCGAGCACCGCGCACGCGCCGAGCGGAACCATGGCCCAGTTCAATTGGCCATGCCGCGCCATCCGCCAAAGAGATTTCGGGATGTTGAGAAAAAGGAACGGGCCGAAATGCCAGACGTCCTCTTTGTTGGGCATGCCTTGACGGATGACTCCGGCGAGCAGGCCCACGAGCGCGGCGAGGGGAGTGGCGATCCATTCGTGATTGCCGAATGCGGGCAGACTGAGCATCGAGCCGCCGAGGAGTCCGACGATTCTTCCGCCGAGCAGTCCCAGCAAAAACGCGCCGGGAAGCGTGAGGTCAAAAAAATGGTAGCCGACGATGCGGAGGACGACTCCAATCGCGAGCGGTGGCGTGAGAAAAAGCAGTAAAAGAACTTTTTGATCCGAATCGCGGATTTCATTGAAAAGCACGCGGCGAAACTTCACAAAGCGTACAAGCAAGGCCGCCAGCGACGCCGAGAAGCCGACCTGCAAAACGAGCGTAAAGAGCAGTTCTCTTTGCGTGCCGAGGGGTTCCATGGGGCTTGCGTTCAAGTTAGCCAATCCTCGCACGGAAGTAAAGCCCGCAACGATTTTCGGTGGTGGGCCGGTTTGAATTTTCTTGACCGTGACACAAAGAGCCAGAATTCAAACTGACCCAATACCCGATTTTCTGATGCAACGACGCCGGACACGATCCGTCATTTTAATTTGTGGGATTTGTCCACGCCGATGGAGAACGTCATCAGCGCCTTGGCGACCAGCTTGCCATGGTCGTCCACCACGTCGCATTCGACTACCGCGAGATATTTTCCCAGGCGGATGACGCGTGCTTCGGCAAAGATCGTGCCGCGCGAGACCGGCTCCAGAAAATTGATTTTCATCTCCACGGTAGCCGTGCGCGAGCCGGGCGGCAGGGACAAATACGTCGCGAGACCGCCCGCCGTGTCCGCGATGGACGCGAGCACGCCGCCGTGCACGACGCCGTGAATCTGCTTATGCCTCGGCTGCACTTTCATTTTCAGGACCGCGCGCCCCGGGCCCGCGCCATCGAACCGGAATCCGAACTGGCGAGCCGTGTTGCTGAAATGGAAGCGGCGTCCGAGCGCCGTGATGGTGAGAGGCTTTACGATTTCTTTCGGTTGAGTTTTTTTCGCGTGCCGCATGTCAGCCCGCCGTCACTCCGCCGTCCAGTGGAAACGCCACGCCCGTCATCCAACTCGATTCGTCGGAGGCGAGATAGAGCGCAAGATTCGCCACGTCCTCGGGACGTCCGATGCGGCCAATGGGGATTTGCGATTCGCGCAAACGGCGGTACGCGGCGGGATCCGGTGTGCGGGACATTGCGCCCAGCGCCATTTCGGTCTCGACCATCGCCGGGCAAATGCAATTCACGCGGATATTTTCGTGCGCGTGGTCCAGCGCCATCGCTTTGGTGAGGAGCGTAACGCCACCCTTCGAAGCGCAGTACGCGGCGCGCTGTTTGATGGCGACGATGCCAAGATAGGAGCCAATGTTAATGATGGAACCGCCGCCTGCTCGCCGAAGCGCCGGCACTCCCGCGCGCGACATCAGAAACGTTCCCGTAAGATTCACCGAGACAACGCGATTCCAGTCGTCGTCGGATGTCTCCTCGACCGAGCCGACGTGAACCGTGCCCGCGTTGTTGATAATGATATGCAGTTTCCCAAAGCGCTCTTCCACCGCGCGCACGGCGTGCTCGACGGAAGCTTTGTCCGTCACGTCGCATTCGACCGTCAGAGCTTCGCCGCCAGCGGCAGTAATTTCCTGCGTGACTGCTTCGAGTTTGTCGCGCCGCCGTGCGGCTAGGGCGACCTTCGCCCCTTCGCGTGCCAGCGTGAGCGCGCAAGCCCGGCCGATGCCAGTGCCGCCGCCGGTGATGATGGCCACTTTTCCGGAAACTCGCTGCATCGAGGGACAGCCTCGTTACGTCTAACCAAAGACGAGACTTCGCGAATCTAGCATTCCGCGTCTGGGATTCGCAAGCGGCACATCGCACATTTCGAGGACTCTGATGAAAATCGGCATCACATGCTACCCAACGTATGGCGGCTCCGGAGTGGTCGCCACCGAACTCGGCATGGAACTGGCCGCGCGCGGGCACGAAATTCATTTCATCAGCTACGCCATGCCGACGCGCTTGAACCCGGCGAACGAGCGCATTTATTTCCACGAAGTGGAGACGACAACATATCCGTTGTTCGATCATCCGCCGTACACTTTGGCGCTGGCGGTGAAAATGGCGGAAGTCGCCGAGTCCGCGCCGCTCGATTTGCTCCACGTACATTACGCGATTCCGCATTCGGTGAGTGCGCTTTTGGCCCGCGAAATGTCCGCGCCGCGCGGTTTGCCATTTATCACCACGCTGCACGGCACGGACATTACGCTCGTCGGCAATGACCGCAGCTACCTGCCCATCACGCGCTTTTCAATCGAGCAGAGCGACGGCGTGACCGCAATTTCAGAATATCTCCGCGAACGCACGGTGCAAGAGTTCGATATTCGCCGGCCGATTGAAGTGATTCGCAACTTTGTGAATTGCGATCTTTATTGCCGCCCCAACGATCAGAGCCGCCGCAATGAGTGGGCTCCGAATGGCGAGCCG
>DASYYI010000166.1:0-3109 GCA_035933995.1 Candidatus Acidiferrales bacterium
GCCTGCTTCGCCGTTTCCATCATCTTCGCCTGAAAGAATATGTCGTCCACGAAAGCAAATATTTCCGCCACTTATCCTCCACTTAATTTCTAACGCGAGAATTCCAGCTTCGGTGTATCACGCGCCAACGTTCGCGAACAAGTCATCTCAGCGGGGCGGCGTTCACAATCTCTAGGATGCCGTGCCGCGCAAAATAGCTTTTCGAAATCTCTTCCCGGTATTCCTTCGGCGGCTCCAATTGCGGTATAAAGGAATCGTCGCCAAATTCGCGCGAGGCAAGTTGGAGGTATTGATGAAAGCCGCCCTGGAGCCCGCAGCTCTGCCGGGAGTCGCCGTGCTCGAGCAGACACCCATTATCATCGAGAAGCTGGTTTCGCTGGCCAGTGAAGATCAGTTGCACTGGAAACCTTCCATGGAGCGCTGGTCGATCAGCGAAATACTCGCGCATTTGGCCGATGTCGAAGTGGCCGGCTTCCGCGAACGCATCGAACGCATGGCCCAATCGGACATGCCGCAACTCGCCGCCTACGATCAGAACGCGCAATATCAAGCGGGACGCTATTCGAGCGGCAAGGCGCGCGAGCATTTGAAAGTATTTTGCCATGAACGCGACCGCAGTCTTTCCTGGCTGCGCTATTTGCCCGAAAGCGTTCTTGCGCGCAAGGGCCAGCACGCCGCGTTCGGCGTGATCAGCGTCTCTCAATTGATGAACGAATGGGCCTTTCACGATCTGGGCCACATTCGCCAGATCGCGGAGCTTTTCCGCTCTCGCGCTTTTTTCCCGGCCATGGGACCATTCCAAAAGGGCTACACCATCAAGCCGTAATTTGAGTTTTCCTTATGGACGAAATTTCTCGCTGCATTCTGGAAGTATTCGACGAGTTGGGCCGCGACACACTCGACCTTCATGCGCTGATGGAAATCGCGGGCGGTAGCGATCCCGCGCGCCGCGACAATATTCCCGGCGCCGTCGAGCTGCTGATTCGCTCCGGCGCGCTCGATCTCGCGGGCGGCGGAGACGTTTACCGGCGCAGCGAACAGGGACGCCTCGCCGTCGCCAAGCCGCGTGACGTAACGCTTTACTCGCGGCCGAAATGCCGCCTGTGCGACGAGGCGCGCACGGCCATTCTTCCCATTCTCCGCGAGTTCGGCACGGCGCTCCACGAAGTGAATATCGACGAAGACAAAGAATTGCGCGAACTCTACACGAACGACGTGCCCGTTATTTTTATGGGATCACGCGAAGTGGCGCGCCATCAAGTCGACACTGTCAAGTTTCGCAAAGCTCTCGAAGACGCCAAATCCTGATTTCATTTCCATACGAAAAAATATGCCGCCATGCCGAATCCCACGACGATCACGAGCCTGCGTATGTTCTGCGGATTGATTTTCTGCGCGTAATACGCTCCAGCGTATCCGCCCAGCGCCGCGCCAATCAGCATCACGAACGCTTGCGGCCACACAATCACCTTTGCGGAAATAAACAGAATCAACGCCACGCCGTTCACCGCGCTCACAATCAGCGTCTTCATTCCATTCATGGCGTGAATATTCTCGACGCCCAATAGCGCCAGCATCGCGAGCACCAGGATCCCCGCTCCCGCGCCGAAATATCCGATGTACACGGCGATCACCAATTCCAGCAGCAAGCCAACAACGAATAGGAGTCGTCTGCCGTTTACGTGGCCGCTTCGTCCGCGAACCCATTTCGTGATTCGCCCACTCGCCGCAAATAGAAGCGTCGCGCCAAGCAGCAGCCACGGGACCAGCCGCATGAACGTGGCTTCCGGCGTGCGCAGCAGAATGTGCGCGCCAATCATACCCCCGACCAGACCCGTCAGCAGCAGCGGCGGCAACAATCGCCGCGCGTCGGGCGTTTTCATCTCGCGCCAATAGGCTACTGTGCTCGCGATCGTTCCGGGCCACATAGCCGCCGTGTTGGTTGCATTCGCGGAGATGGGCGCAATTCGCACGAACAGCAGCGCCGGAAACGAAATGAAGCTGCCTCCGCCCGCGACGGAATTCAGCGCGCCCGCGACCAGAGCAGCAAAGAAGAGGAATCCAGCCTCGCCCAAAGACACGCGCAAGAATATCTTTTCCGGCGGGTACTGTCACTTGCGTTCTGCGCGTCTTGCACGCCGAGGATTTCTCGCGGCGGCGATTGCTGGAGTGCCCCATGCTCGTCTTGTGAGCGTGGGGATTTTCTTTTGGAAGTGGTGCGGACCGTCCTGCGCTCGAAGTGTCCGGGAATGTTGGAAACGCGAAAAATTGGCGATTAGAAACGTGTTCGGCCATTTGTTTTGTGCAAGTTAAGCCGGTGTCTAATCCCGGACAGTGGATTAATTGGCGATTAGAAATTGGCTCGCGTCTGTAGCGCAGAGCCTCGCCGTTTGAGGTTCTGCGGCGTTTCGCGTCTGTTTGACGTTCTGCGGATTTCATGTCTCTGGCGTTCTCGGGCAGTCTTGACGGTTCTTGGCTGGCTTCCGGGGCGTTGTACCTGACTCGTGCCGCCGCTTGCGTCATCGTCCGCGTCATCAATATTTACGCTCTCCACGACGCTAGCACGTTGCGCGCCGCAACGATAGATGTGGCGACTGTGGTGTTGGCGAGACGAGTGACGAGCGGAATCTGTCAGCGCAACAGTGAGGAAAAGCCCCACGCTCACAAAACGAGCATGGGGCACCCGGCCTTATTCTTATGCCTGCGGCGATGCGAGGTCTCGGAGCATACCGTCGCCTGTAGCAGGGTGAAGTAAAGGAGTATAAGGACCTGAAGTGCGGTTCGGAAACGGCTGGGCGAATGGCCAGCGACCACAATGCTACCGTCAAGTTGCTTGATTGTGAGGAAAATAATCTCGCAAGGTAGCCATAGCCGTCGGCCCACTTCTAGAAGGGGATATCTTCGTCGGAAATTTCAGGTTCTTCCGGTGTTGTTTTGCCCTTAAGGGAAAGCTTGAACCTGTCTTGATTTGCCAGCATCCAATCCAGTCCTCGGTCCGCTAGTCTCACGATATTGTACGGGTCTCCGTCGTAATCGCGGCCCAGTGCGAACTCAACCATATCCTTCCTCTTCAGGCTCTCCAGGCTCAGGCTAGTGGCGAGGTCGGTAT
>DASYYI010000224.1:0-1673 GCA_035933995.1 Candidatus Acidiferrales bacterium
AGGCTCCGTATACATGGGATTTGGACAAGCGCTGCAGGAAGATATGATTTGGAAGGATGGCCGGCTGATGAATCCTTCGCTGCTCGAATATCGCATTCCCGCCGCGAAAGAAAATCCGGAGATTGAGTCCATCATCGTCGAAAGCATTGACCCTGAAGGTCCATTTGGTGCGAAGGAGGCGGGCGAAGGCTCGCTGGCCGCGACGATTCCAGCGATTGCGAATGCAATTTTCGATGCCGTCGGCGTGCGCATCAATTCAACTCCGATCACGCCGGATAAAATTCTCGATGCGTTACGCGAAAAGCAGAAATTAGCGTCTGGTAATGGAGCAAATGCGGCGAATAAGCCGTTGCTTACCGGAAACCCTCGATGACGCTCTCTGCATTCAGAGTTTTGCAGCCGCGCACGGTCGAAGATGCAGTTCACATGCTGGATGAGCACCGCTCCGACGCCATGGTGATTGCCGGCGGAACCGATGTGATTCCCAATTTGCAGATGAGGCTTTTCACGCCGCGCGTGTTAGTCGACGTAAAGCCTCTGCGCGAATTGGCGGCCATTGAGTTTTCGGCGCGCCAGGGGTTGCGCATCGGCGCGACGGCCACGCTGACCCATATTCTCGAGACGCCGTGGATGCGCGATAAATTCGCCGTTCTCGCGAGCGCCATTGGCACAGTTGCCGGCCCGTTGCAGCGCAACATGGGCACGATCGGGGGCAACCTGTGTCTCGAAACGCGTTGCCGCTGGTACAACCAGTCCCATTTCTGGCGTCAGTCGCTTGGCGGCTGCTTGAAAAAAGACGGCGACATCTGCCACGTTGCGCCCGGAGGAAAGTTTTGCTGGGCCGCGTGGTCGGGCGATTCCGCCCCTGCATTTTTGGCGCTCGACGCCGAACTGGAAATTGCCGGTGCTTCTGGAGCGCGACGTGTCGCTTTGCGCGAGTTCTATAGAAATGACGGCATGGATCGTATTGCCCTCGCGCGCAACGAACTGCTCACGTCTGTCCACGTTCCTGCGCATATGGCCGGTCGTCGTGGCGTATACCACAAGCTTCGCGTTCGTGACTCGATCGATTATCCGCTCGCGGGCGTTGCGGTAACAATGGACGTGGACGCTGGCGGGATTTGCCGCGATGCGCGCGTCGCTCTATCCGCCGTAAATCCAGCGCCGATGCTTGTGAATCAGGCAAGCGAATCGCTCGTCGGCCAGAAATGGTCCCTCGAACTTGCCGAGCGCGTCGCGCATGCAGCCATTCAAACGGGCAAGCCGCTGACGACTTCTGGCTCGACGCCCGTTTATCGGCGCGACATGGTGCGCGTCTTTACGCGCCGCGCGCTCGAAGAAACCTGGAAAAACGGTCACGGCAACGCATAGATAATCTTTGTTGCGCGAAAACCAAGGAGGACTGCTTGCCATCGGACTCGGGCCCCATCATCGACATTCACATCCACATTCAACCGCTGCACATGTTCAATCCGCACGCCCTCGCGCTGATTCAAAAAAGCCGCAAGGATTATCGTGAAGTTGAAAAATATTCCTCTGATGCAAAGGCATTCCTGCAGTTTCTCGATGACGCTGGAATCGAACGTGCCGGCCTGATCAACTACGTCAGCCCAGACGTGATCGGTTTCCCCCCTGCAGTGAACGACTGGATCGCGAATTATTGCTCGGCCGAT
>DASYYI010000245.1:0-13532 GCA_035933995.1 Candidatus Acidiferrales bacterium
TTAATCAGCAGGATGAACGAGCCAACTCCCGCGCCAAAGTGCCCGCTCCAGATAAATCCGCGCACGGCGTCGTACCACAGCGAAACCAGGAAGACAAACGACAAATAGAAGAAGTAGCGGTGGATATTCTGGAGGATCAACGGAAATTTTGTTTCGCCGCCATAGCTGTGTCTTGGCTCGCCGACCGCGCACGCAGGCGGATCAAGAAAAAACGCGCGGTAATACGCTTTGCGGTAGTAGTAGCACGTGGTGCGAAATCCCAGCGGGCCGCCCAAAACCAGCACCGCCGGCGAAAGCGGCCACCAGTGATGCTCGGGATCAATCAGCGGAGAATAAAAGGGCGAGAGATAAGGTCCCCATTCGTAGAAATGGCCTTGAAATGCCCGAAGCGTCGCGTAGACCGCAAACGCGGCCAGCCCGATGAACACTGCCAGCGGCTGAATCCACCAGAAATCGCGCCGTTGCGTTGCGCCGAAGCGATCCGAGAGCTGCACGGTCCGAGATTCCGCCAGGGGCCACCGCCTTTCGCCGCGACATATTAGTATCGGGCCCAAGGCAAGTCAACGCGGTGAGGTTGCATCTCGCTGACAGTCAAAGTCCGCATAAACGCAATAATCGGTTCGAGTAGCCCCAGGGTAGTCCGTATCTGCAAGATTGCCGCAGAATCTTCGAAAAGGTAACATCAGCACTCCGATGGACAATGACCCATTCGCGGGGAAATTGGGCCAGTGGTGGCTGAAGTGCACGAGCTATTGGCAGGCTGTCCTCCGCGTCGGCATTCCTCTTATCGTCATCGTTCGTGGCATCAATTATGTCGAATTTCGAATGGCGGTCCGACACTCCGGGGCGAGGTATCCCTATTTCTTGTCCTTTTGGTCAGAATTCATCATAGACATCTGCATCGTACTTGTTGTGTCAGCTGTATTCTGCTGGATGGTACGAAAATTTGCTGCTTTGAAGCAGAAGAATCAGCTGGTCCTTCCCCATATACAGTGCTTGTTGCATAGCAGCAGAACGAACTGCGTGTTTGCGATCGCATTCTGGACTTTTCGGCTGACTTTTACGGTGTAGACATTACGGGAATCGTTCACCAAAAAGCGGACCTGTCGATCCTACCTGTCTATGGCGTCGTCATTTGGTTCTTCGCCACTTCTGCAAGAGACTGCAAGCAACGATTGGAGCGGTTGATCTATTGCATAGGTGTCGTGCAGATGTCGATTCTCGCCACTCATGCGGTAATCCCGGCGTCGATAGCAGTTACGCGATTCTCGCAATTTGCGGATGCAATGCTTTCTGCAATCGGCGTTGTGCTGAGTGGGACAATCCTACTGCGGCATTTCCGCACGCGAATGGATGGTTCTGATTCAAGAGACTCGACCTAACCAGCAAGGTGGTCTGCGCCCGCTGCCTCCGTGAGGAAACTCCTGTTAGAACTTTCATTCGATGACCATCGTGGTTTACGATTCGCAAATAACACCACTGATTCACCGCCGAATGCGTGATTTTCTTTTGAGGAGATCGTGACATGGAGAATCCGGGCGAGAAAAGCATTAAGGTGCTGGCAATCGATGGCGGGGGAATACGCGGGATTATTCCCGCGGTGATTCTGGGAGAACTGCAGAAACGCATTGGCAAGGATTTGTGGCAAATATTTGATCTGATTGCGGGGACATCCACTGGTGGCATCATTGCGCTGGGAATTGGCACGCAGGGGAACAAAGGTGCGCCGTATTCAGCGAGCGAGCTTCTGGACCTCTATGTACAAAATGGCCCGGCGATATTCCACAAGGACTTCCTCACGCCGGCGAGACAGCTTATTTTGCCAAAATATTCCCCAGATGCGTTGGAAGGAACACTGACGAAATTTTTCCAGGATACCGAGTTGAACACGGCGCTGACTCCGCTTTTGGTATCGAGCTATGACCTACAGGGACAATTGCCGTTCTTCTTCAAGAGCCACAGAATTGCGGCGGATCCAAGCTACAACTGGAAAGTGACGGCGGTTGCGCGGGCGACTTCCGCAGCGCCGACATTTTTCCCTCCGCTTCATTTGACGAAAAGCAATCAGGACTATGCGCTGGTGGATGGCGGAGTGTTCGTGAACAACCCGTCGATGGCGGCCTATGCCGAGGCGCGGACGCTATATCCAGATGCAGCACAAATGGTGATTGTTTCGGTGGGCACGGGAGATCGGCAGGATCAGATCACGTATGCGTCGGCCAGACAATGGGGATTGCTCGGATGGGCGAAGCAAATTGTGCCGGTGCTGATGGATAGTGTTTCGGAAGCAGTCGATTATGAATTGGGATGTTTGCCGGGATGCGCTTATTACCGGCTGCAGGTTCCTTGGGAAAAACTGCAGCGGGCGTCGAGCGCCATGGACGACGTAACGCCGGAGAATCTGGCGAACTTGCAGAGCGTGGCGAACGACTACGTGACATCGATTGCGGGCTTGCTGGACAAGATGTGCGCGGAGCTCAAAGAGGGCCGAGGAAGCAATATGCCGGGGATTGGGCGTAAGCAGAGTTGACGGCTGATTTTGAATCAGGCGGACAATCGCATTACCAAGAGAGTTGTGTTTCGACCGGCGCGGAATAATCGACGCCTTCGACTTCGAAGCCGAACAGAGCACGGAATTGATGTTGAAAGCCGGCGAAGTCGGTGAGTTCGCGCAAATTTTCCGTGGTGACATTGGGCCAGAGCGCGGCGACTTCCCTTTGCACGTCGGCGCGCATTTCGCGATCGTCGAGACGAATGCGGGCGGCTTCGTCGAATTTCGGCGCGGCGCCCTCGGCGAGAAAATCGAAGAAGAGGCGGCGCATCTGTTCGAGAGCGCCTTCATCGAGATTTTTCTGCTTCATCACACGGAATAAAATGCTCATGTAAAGCGGCACAACGGGAATGGCGGCCGAGGCCTGCGTGACGATGGCTTTGTTGATGGCGATGCGTGCTTCGCCGCCAAGCCGGTTGTCCAACATTTCATCCAGCGTATGCGCGGTTTGCTCGAGATGTTTCTTGGCCGCGCCGATCGTTCCATCGCGATAGATAGGCCAGGTGATTTCCGGTCCGATGTAGGAATAGGCGAGCGTACGGACATTTTCGGCAAGCAGATTTTCCGCAGCGAGCATGTCGAGCCACATTTTCCAATCTTCACCGCCCATCGCGGTTACGGTGTCGGCGATCTCGGCTTCACTTGCGGGAGGAATGGTGATTTCCGTGACTTTTTCGGAGTCGAGTTCGACTGTTTTGTTTGTGTAAGCGGCGCCGATTGGCTTCAAGACGGAGCTGTGGGCCTCGCCGGATTTTGGATCCGTTCGCTTGGGCGCGGCGACACTATAAATGATCAGATCGATTTTGCCGATTTCTTTACGGGCAATTTCCGCGACTCTGCGTTTGGCGTCGTCTGAAAACGCGTCGCCGTTAATTGTTTCCGCGAACAAGCGGTCCTTTCGAGCGAAATCGTGGAATGCGGCGGTGTTGTAAAAGCCGGCGCTCGCCGTTTTGTTTGCATCGGGCTCCCGTTCGAGGCACACGCCGAGCGTTTTTGCGCCGAAACCCCAGGCTGCGGCGATGCGAGAGGCAAGACCGTAGCCGGTGGAAGAGCCAATGATGAGCGCGGAATCTAGTCCTGTGCGCTGCGGCTGCGCGTGCGAGCGAATGGCGGCGATTTGACGTTCCACGTTGCGCCAGCAACCTTCCGGATGAGCATTGACGCAAATGAATCCGCGGGAACGCCGCTGCACAATCTGTTGGGGCATAAGTTCCTGGTTGTCCTTTTCGACCGGAACTGCACACAAAGGAAAGCCTATTCGCGCGGTAGCTGTCAAGTTTCCTCTGTTGTCGTGACGGCCACGGCCTTCGCCGAATTGCAGCTTTCTGTCTTGACAGGACTTTTGGCGCGACGTATAAATATACAGAGAGATGAATATTCAAACAGCGGACGCTGTGATGAGCATACACAAGCGGTTCCGGCAAGGGCAGATCTTGAAGTTGGTGGGCGCGGAACCTGTCCCCAACCAAGATGATCTGCGGCGCAGGCTGAATCATATGGGTGTGCGCGTGACGCAGGCGACGCTATCTCGCGATCTTCGGGAATTGAAGCTGGTGAAGACGGCGGAGGGTTACCGGCCGCTGAACGCGGCGGCGGAAGAATCATCGGCAGTGCCGCAACTGGCTCGGGCGCTGAGAGAATTTTTGGTGGATGTGCGGCCCGCACAGAACATGCTGGTGCTGAAAACGCCTCCGGGAGGAGCGCAACCTCTGGCAGCGGCGGTGGATGGCGAGCATTGGAAGGAAGTGGCGGGAACGCTTGCGGGCGACGATACCGTGTTGATCGTCACGCCGTCGCGAGCGGCACGCGCGGCCATTCAAAAACGCATGGAGGAATTACTCCGATGAATGGCGCGCCGAGGATCGCGGTGGTGGGAGCAACGGGTTACGCAGGATTCGAGCTGGCCCGCCTGCTGCTGCGACATCCGAAAATCGAAAAGCCGGTCTTCTATCTGCGCGGAGAGAATGCAACCGCGCGATGCTTGACGGAGATTTTTCCGCAACTGCGCGGCTGGGGAGAAGCGCCGTGCCGGCCGCTTTCGGTTGACGCGATTGTGAAAAGTGGCGCGACGACGGCATTTCTCGCGACACCGCACGAGGCTTCTCTGGAGCTTGTCCCTGAACTGATGAATGCGGGTGTTCGGGTGATCGATTTAAGCGGAGCGTTCCGTTTTCGGGACGGCGAAACGTTTTCGCGTTGGTACAAATTGAACGCGCCGAACAGTGAAGCGCTGAGCGACGCAGTGTATGGATTGCCGGAGTTGTATTCCGTCGATTTGCGTGGCGCGAAGGTTGTCGCGAATCCCGGTTGTTACCCGACTTCCGTGATTTTGGGATTGCGGCCGCTGATTGATGCGGGGTGGATTGACCTGGCGCGGGGGATTGTCTGCGATTGCAAGTCCGGAGCAAGCGGTGCGGGCAAGGAGCCGAAGCGCGACACACAATTCGTGGAGGTGAATGAAAACTTCCGCGCGTATGGGTTGTTCACGCACCGGCACACGCCGGAAGTGATGGAGCATTTGGGAGTTTCAGCGGCGCAGATGATGTTTACGACGCATCTGCTGCCGATCGAGCGAGGAATCTTATCGACGCTGTACGTTTGGCTGAGCGAGGCAAAACGCCCGGACGAGATCGAGGCGCAATTTCGCCAGTTCTATGCGGGGCGGCCGATGGTTCGCATCTGGCCCGCGGGAAAGCTGCCCGAATTGCAGCACGTGACGCGCACGAATTTTTGCGACATTGGATTTGCATTGGATGAATCGGGCCAGCGGCTGGTGGTGGTTTCGTGTCTGGACAATCTGGGCAAAGGCGCGGCGGGACAGGCCGTGCAGAATTTTAACGTGATGCACGGATATCCGGAATCCGAAGGACTGATATGAGACTGGTGATCAAGATCGCGGGGGCGTTACTGGACGACGAAGCCGCGGTGCGTTCGCTGGCGAGGCAAATAGCGGAGATCGCGAAGGCGGGGCACGAATTGCTGGTGATTCACGGAGGCGGGAAGATTTTTACCGCGACGCTGGCGCGCATGGGAATGACGAGCCGGTTTGTGGGCGGGTTGCGTGTGACGGATCGCGAGACGCGCGACGCGGCGGTGATGGTTTTTGCAGGGCTGCTGAACAAACGGCTGGCGGGAGCGATCTCGCTGGCGGGGCAGACGGCCGTGGGGATCTGTGCGTCCGACGCGGCGTGTTTTTTGGCCGAGCCGATGTTTCACGAAGGTGATTCTGGCGGACTTGGCTACGTGGGTTACCTCACGGGCGTGAATCTTGAATTTCTGAGTTCGCTGTGGCGCGCGGGAGTTGTGCCGGTGGCGTGCTGCCTGGGGCTTGGGTCGGATGGCGAGCTTTACAATATCAACGCCGATCATATGGCGGCAGCGGCAGCGGAATATTGCCAAGCGGAAAGATTGATTTACGTCACGGACGTCGCCGGTGTGCTGGACGGAGAGAAAGTGCTGGATAAAGTGACGGGCGCGGAGATCGAAGAGCTGATTCGGCACCAAAAAGTTTCCGGCGGCATGGTGCTGAAGCTCGAAGCGGCGAAGCGCGCGCTGGCCGGAGGCGTTCGCCAGGTGCGGATCGTCGGCGGTACGCGTCCGCGCGCGCTGCATTCGGCCACAAACGGCGCGAAGGGTCCGGGAACACGCGTCCTGCCGATACGATTGCCCATACAAGCCAAATACGCCGCACGCGCAGGCCGGTAAAAATCATGACGCGAAAAATAAGGCGGAAACCCGTGCCGTCAAAAAAAGTCAGTGACGCGCAGATTTTGCGCGATGCCGATCAATATATGGTCGGGACGTACCGCCGGCCGCCGATTGTTTTCACCCATGGCAAGGGCTGCCGCCTCTACGATATGAGCGGGCGCACCCATCTCGATTTCCTCGGGGGCATTGCGGTGAATGCGTTGGGCTATTCGCATCCGCGGCTGGTGCGCGTGATGCGGCGCGAAGCGGCGCAGGCAGTTCACTTCTCCAATTTGTTTCACAACTCATTTCAAGGACCGCTGGCGAAGAAGCTTGCTGAATGGTCGGGGCTTGAGCGCGTTTTTTTCACGAATAGCGGCACGGAAGCGATGGAAGGCGCGATGAAGCTCGCGCGCGCGTACTCGAAGAAGAACCGGGTGGCGGATGGGCCCGAAAAGACGCGGTTCCTGGCGCTGGAAAATTCGTTTCACGGGCGGACGTTCGGGGCCGTGTCCATAACGTATCCCGCGAAATACCGCGAACCGTTCGAGCCGGTTGTGCCGGGGGCGGAATTCGTGCGGTTCAACGACGTGGCGGACCTCGAAAGAAGATTCGACGAAAGCGTTTGCGCGATTGTGCTCGAAACGATTCAAGGCGAAGGCGGCGTTTATCCTGTAAGCGAAAGTTTTTGGTCCCGCGCGCGCGAGCTTGCCACGCGACACAACGCCGCGATGATTGCCGACGAAATTCAGTGCGGGCTCGGGCGCACCGGGCGCAAGTTTGCATATCAGAAATTTACAACAAAGCCGGACATCGTGACGGTGGCGAAGCCGCTTGCCGGAGGACTGCCGTTGGGAGCGTTTATCGCGAATGAGAAGTTTGCCAGCGCGTTTACGCCGGGCCTGCATGGCACGACGTTTGGCGGCGGGCCGTTCGTTTGCGCCGTGGCGCTGGAATTCTTGAAGACACTCGAAGATGAGAACCTTCTGGCCAATGTTCGCGAGCGGGGCGAAGAGCTGCGGCAAGGTCTCGAGAAGTTGCAATCGCGATTCGAATTCATTCGCGAAGTGCGCGGGGAAGGATTGATTGTGGGCTTGGATTTATCGATCGAAGGCGGGCCGATTGTCGAAGAGGCGCTGAAGCGCGGATTGATCATCAATTGCACGCACGAACATATTTTGCGCATGCTGCCGCCATTTACTATCCGCGCGCGCGATATTCGTGAGTTTCTGAAGCTGTTGGAAGTCGCGCTGGCCGCGGCTCCGCGGAAAGCCTGGGAGCCGGGAGCGGCGCAGCGCGCTGCCGTAGTTCAAGAAATCGCCGGAGCGAAAGCTCACGCCGCAGTGAGGTGAATATGAACGCAATCGCCGCAACCGCAACTGTACCGTCGCTCACGCACGATCTGCTGACCGGCACCGAATGGAGCGCGGCGCAGATTCGCGAACTCTACCATTTGGCCGCAGACATCAAGGCGCGGCCGGAACGCTACCGGAGCGCGCTGGCGGGGCGCTTTCTGGCGATGATTTTTGAAAAGCCATCGCTGCGCACGCGAGTTACGTTTGAAGTCGGCATCGCAAGCATGGGCGGAGGAGCGATCTTTCTGGATCACACGCAATCGCGGCTGGGCGAGCGGGAATCGGTGCGCGATGTTGCGAAGAATCTCGATCGCTGGGTGCAGGGGATCGTAGCGCGCGTGTTCGAGCAGAAGGTACTGGATGAGCTGGCGGAAAATGCGTCGATTCCGGTGATCAATGCGCTGTCCGACGGCTTTCATCCCTGCCAGGCGCTGGCAGATCTTTTCACGCTTGAAGAACGCTTTGGGGCGTTGCGGGGCATCAAGCTCGCTTACGTCGGCGACGGAAATAATGTTTGCCATTCGCTGCTGACCATCGGGGCGCGCGTTGGCGCGCACGTGCGCGTGGCTACGCCCGCGGGCTATGAACCGGATGCGGAAGTGGTGGCGGAAGCGCGGCGGGCTGCACGCGAGACGCGGGGCAAGATTGAGATTCTTCGCAATCCCGAGGAAGCGGTAGCTGGCGCGCAGGCGATTTACACGGACGTTTGGGCGAGCATGGGCCAAGAAAATGAGGTTGCGGAGCGCGCAGAGGTTTTTGCGCCGTATCAGGTGAATGAGGAACTCTTTGCGCGGGCGGATTCGCATGCGGTGTTCATGCACTGCCTGCCGGCGCATCGCGGGGCGGAAGTCACCGGCAATGTGATCGACGGGGAACAATCCATTGTGTTCGAGCAGTCAGAGAATCGTTTGCATGTTCAGAAGGCAATCCTACTTACTCTGCTTTGATAAGGAGAAAACGTTGGCGAAAAAAGTGGTGCTGGCCTATTCGGGCGGACTTGATACGTCGATCATCATTCCGTGGCTGAAGGAGAATTATCACTGCGAAGTGATCGCCATGATTGGCGATCTGGGACAGAAAGAGGATCTGGAGGCGGCTCGGCGGAAAGCGCTTGCCACGGGAGCAAGCGAAGCGCACGTGGAGGATCTGCGCGAAGAATTTATTACCGTCTACATCTGGCCGACATTGCGCGCGGGCGCAGTGTACGAACACAAATATTTGCTGGGTACTTCGTTTGCGCGGCCGATATTGGGGCGGCGGCAGGCGGAGATGGCGCGCAAAGTGGGCGCCGACGCAGTAGCACACGGCTGCACGGGAAAAGGCAACGATCAAGTGCGGTTCGAGCTTGCGGTGAAAGCGATCGCGCCCGAGCTGAAAATCATCGCGCCGTGGCGCGAATGGAATATCACTTCGCGCGAGGAAGCGATCGCGTATGCGCGCGAGCATAATGTTCCCATCGAACAGACCACGAAGAATATTTACAGCCGCGACCGCAACATCTGGCATTTGAGCCATGAAGGCGGACGATTGGAGGATCCGGCGAACGCGCCGGAAGAGGCGATGTGGCAATGGGTGATTTCTCCCGCGGCGGCGCCAGCGACGCCGACGGAAGTGGAAATTGGATTCGAGTGCGGCGTTCCTTTCTCCGTGAATGGCAAGAAGCTTGGCGCGATTGCGCTGCTGGAAGAATTGAACGACATTGCGGCGAAAAATGCGGTGGGACGCATGGACATGGTCGAGAACCGTTTGGTGGGAATCAAATCACGCGGCGCATACGAAACGCCCGGAGGGACGTTGCTGGTCGCGGCGCATCGCGAACTTGAAGCGCTGTGCCTGGACCGCGAGACACTGCACTACCAGCAACAACTGGCGCTGCGGTACGCAGAAATGGTCTATTACGGAATGTGGTTCACACCGCTGCGGGAGGCGCTAGACGCGTTCTTCGCTTCTTCACAAAAACGCGTGACCGGCTCAGTTGGTTTGAGCCTTTTCAAAGGCAACGTGAATGTGACATCGCGCAATTCGGCATACTCGCTCTATCGCACGAACCTGGCGAGCTTCGCGATGACCGGCTACAACCCTAAGGACGCGGAAGGATTCATCAATCTGTTTGCGCTGCCGATCACGGTGCCCGTGGCTAAAGGAAATGCGGCGAAATGAGCGAGGCAGGACAAAAAAAGATGTGGGGCGGGCGCTTCGAGCGCGCTCCGGATAAAGCGTTTTACGAATTTGAAAGCTCGTTGAAGTTCGACCGGAGGCTGCTGCCGTTTGAACTGCAACTTGATCGCGCGTGGGCGCGCGGCCTGGAGAAAATAAATATCCTGAGTAGCGGCGAAACAAAGCAAATCATCGGGGCGCTCGATCAGATCGAAAAGCGCGCGTTGACCGAACCCGCGTGGCTCGACGCTTCGGATGCGGAAGACGTGCATCACTTCGTGGAATTGACGCTGACGGAGTTGCTTGGACCGCTGGGGGAAAAATTGCACACGGGCCGCAGCCGGAACGAAATGATTGTCACGGAATTCCGGATGTTCATTAAGTCTGCAGCAGCGGACATGCGAAGGGCCTTGATGGTTCTCGTGAAGGCGTTCGTTGAACAGGCGGAGCGGAATTTCGGCGTGGCGATGCCGGGCATGACGCACATGCAACTGGCGCAGCCGATTTTGCTCTCGCATTTTCTGCTGGCGCACGCGGAAGCGTTTTTTCACGACCTGGATCGCGTCGCGTTTGCGGCGAATGCCGCGGACGCGTGCCCGTTGGGCGTGGGCGCGCTCGCAGGGTGCGCGTTCCAGATTGATCGTCGAGGGCTGGCGAATGACTTGGGATTCACGCGCGTTACGCGCAACAGCCTCGATTCCGTGAGCCGACGCGATTTTGCGCTGGATTATCTTTTCGCGCTGTCGGTGCTGTCGAATCACCTGTCCCGGCTGGCGGAAGACATGATCCTGTTCGCGTCGCCCGGGTTTGGATTCGTCATTTTGCCGGATGAGTATTCAACGGGCAGCAGCTTGATGCCGCAGAAGAAGAATCCGGATGCGTGGGAATTGATTCGCGGAAAGTCGGGACGAATTGCAGGAGCGCTGGTATCTCTACTGGTCACGATGAAAGGCTTGCCGTCAAGCTACCAGCGCGATTTGCAGGAGGACAAAGAGCCGCTCTTTGACGCGCACGATCAAACGCTGGCGATGACGCGAATCGCCGCGGGGGCAGTGGGAGCAACGAAATTCAATCTGGCGAATTTGCGCAAGGCCGCGGAAGATCCCGCGCTGATTGCCACCGAGGCGGCGGATTATTTGGTGGCAAAGGGGATTCCGTTTAGGCAAGCGCACGAAATCATCGGGAAGATGGTTCACGATGCCGAGGGAAGCGACGAAGAATATGCGCGATGGCCTGTCGCAAAGCTAAAGCAATATTCTCCGTCATTCGAGGCGGACTTTGCCCATGCGCTGACGCTCGAGGCGTCTCTCGCGCGGAGGCGAGTGCCGGGAGGCACGGCGCCAAGTGCCGTTCGCGAAGCGCTGGCTGAAGCAAAATCCCGCCTTGCCGAGCAGGAGAAAGTGGCATGAGGGCGCGGCGGGCTCGACTGACAGATGCGGCCGCGATTCACGCACTCATCGCGCACTATGCCGCGGAAGGGATCCTGCTGCCGCGCACGGAAGAAAATGTGCGCGAACACGCGCGAGGGTTTCTGGTGCTGGAAGAAGAAGGCCAAATCGCGGGCTGCGTGTCGCTTGAAAATTACGGCACTGAGCTGGCGGAGATTCGCTCGCTCGCGGTGAATCCGGAAATCCGGGGGCGCGGATTGGGTGCGCGGCTAGTGCAATATGCGCTGACGGAGGCTCGGCGGCGAAAAATCGCACGGGTGTTCGCAGTGACGCACGCGCCGGAATTTTTCGTGCGCCAGGGCTTCGACACTTCCTCGCGGCACGCGATACCTGAAAAAATTGCGAGGGATTGTTCCGCGTGTCCAAAAGCGCGGCGTTGCCGACTGCTGGCGGTGGTCGCCACGGTTATCCCCGAGCGTGTCGCGCTGCCAATACTAACTGATGCCGTGACATCATCTCCGGCCGCATGAAGCCGCGCATCGACGCAGCCCTACTGCCTCGCGGTTTCGAATTTTCCGCCGTTGCCTGCGGGCTCAAAGAATCCGGCCCCGATTTGGCATTGATCGTCAGCGAAATGCCCGCTGCGGCTGCTTGCGTTTTCACCACGAATCTCGTCAAGGCGGCTCCTGTGCTGATTTCTCAAACGCATCTGCGACGCTCCGCTGAAAGGATGCGCGCAATCATTGTGAATTCCGGCAACGCAAATTGCGCGACAGGCGCGGCGGGACTTACAGCATCGCGGAGCACAGCCGCACTGGTCGCCCGCACTTTTCATTGCAAGCCAGAACAGATTCTCGTGTGCTCGACGGGCGTGATTGGATTACCGCTGCGAGTCGAACACATTTTGCGCGCAGTTCCAAGTCTGGCCGCGAGCCGTTCGACCCGGCCGGAGTCATTTGCGCAGTTCACGCGCGCGATTATGACCACGGACACGCGGCCGAAATTCGCCGCAGCAAGCTGCCGCATAGGCGGGAAGCGAGTGCGCGCGCTCGGATGTGCGAAGGGCGCAGGAATGATCCATCCAAATATGGCGACCATGCTCGCGTTTGTTGTTACAGATGCGGCCGCCTCGCCGACCGTGCTTCGACGCGCATTACGCGACGCCGTTGGTGGGACATTCAACGCCATCACTGTTGACGGTGACACTTCGACAAACGATACGCTGGCGCTTCTGGCGAATGGGGCTTCCGGCGCGCGGGCAATTCTCCCGGATACAGCGGACTATGGCAAGTTTCTTGACGCAGTCGAATCCGTTTGCCGCTCGCTTGCGCTGCAAATTGTGGCGGACGGCGAAGGTGCGCATCGAGTGGTGGAAATCGAGGTTCGCGGCGCGCCGTCAGGGCGTGCGGCGGATGAAGTGGCGCGCACGATTGCAAATTCGCCACTGGTTAAAACGGCGCTTGCCGGCGGCGATCCCAACTGGGGCCGAATATTGGCCGCAGCGGGGCGCTCGGGGGTACGGTTCAATCCGGATCGTGTTGAGATCAGGATGGCCGGCATCCTGATGTGCCGCAATGGGCGTGCACATTTCTTCGACGAGCGCGCCGCTCATCGCAAACTCCTGGCCGCGCATGTTCCCATCGTGGTGAATTTGCACGCGGGGAACGGAACAGCGCGTATCTGGACATGCGACTTCACCCGCGACTACGTCCGCATCAATGCCAGCTATCGCAGCTAGGGGGAATCGCAAATCCGATTTCAGTTCGCCGGATTTCTCACGCGATGGCGGTGTCATGTTTCTCTTTTGGACGATTCAGCGGAACTTCGGTGGACTCGACGCGTCCGGCGACGTAGCGATAGGTCTCCAGAGCCGTTCCGGCAATGCCCTGGCGGACGAGTTGCGGCAAATCCAATTTCGCTTCGGCGGCGTCGAGCTCTCCGGCTGTAGCATGCAGCGCCGGGCTGCGCGGCATAAAAACCGGACAGCAATCGTGAAAAGGCTCCGCGGAAATATCATGCGTGCCGATTTTCCGCGCGAGCGCGATGATTTCGAGTTTGTCGGTGCCTGCCAGCGGGCGGAACACCGGAAGCTTGGAGGCGGCCTCGACGGCGACCATATTGCGAAGGGTTTGCGAAGCGACCTGTCCGAGACTGTCGCCGGTGACGAAGGCGAGGGCGTGGTCGCGTCGCGCCAAAACTTCAGCGATGCGCAGCATCATGCGGCGGTAGAGCAACACGCGGCAACTCTCCGGAGCATAACGCACGATTTCACGTTGGATGGACTCGAACGGAATGCGATAGAGCTTCGCGGTGAATTGCCAGGGCACGAGCTGACGCACCAATCCGCGAGCGACGTGCAGCGACGATTCGCCCGGACGCGCTCCGGTGCCATAA
>DASYYI010000254.1:0-18152 GCA_035933995.1 Candidatus Acidiferrales bacterium
CGTGAATCCCGAGGGCGGGGATCTCGCATCGAATTCCTCAGCAAACTAATTCACGAAAGGGAATTGAGACCACAGAATGCCTTCGACTTCCAAACGAGATTATTACGAAGTGCTTGAAGTCACGCGCGAGGCCACCAGCGAGCAAATCAAGAGCGCGTATCGCAAAGCCGCGTTGAAACACCATCCCGACCGCAATCCGGAAAATAAATCCCACGCGGAGCACAAATTCCGCGAAGCCAGCGAAGCCTACAGCATCCTTTCCGATCCGCAGAAGCGCGCCGCGTACGACCGCTACGGACACGCCGGAATCAGCGGCCAGGTGTTTGACACCAGCAACATGGGAACGATCTTCGAGGAATTTCAAGACGTCTTTGGCGACATTTTCGGTTTTCAGGATATTTTCGGCGGAGGCGCGGGCGGCAGACGTCGCGGCGGACGTTCCCGCGCGCAACGGGGCGCCGATCTGCGCTACGACCTGAAGCTCTCATTCGAAGACGCGGCCGCCGGCGTTAAAACCAAAATCAAAATTCCGCGCATGGAGAATTGCGAGGCTTGCAAAGGCACGGGAGCGAAGCCTGGCAGCGGCATGCAGTCCTGCGGCACTTGCAAGGGGCACGGGCAGTTGCACTATCAGCAGGGATTTTTCGCCGTCTCGCGGACTTGCCCCGCATGCGGCGGCGCGGGTCAAACGATCAAGGAAAGCTGCGCCGAGTGCCGCGGCCAGGGACGCATCGAGCGTTCGCGCACCATCGAAGTCGCCATTCCCGCGGGCGTCGACAACGGCATGCGCCTGCGCGTCCCCGGCGAAGGCGAGCCCGGCGCGAATGGCGGTCCCGCCGGCGATTTATACGCCTTCATCGAAGTGCACGAGCATCCGTTCTTCGAGCGGCGCGGCGCTGATCTTTATTGCAGCATTCCCATCACTATCTCGCAGGCGGCGCTCGGCGCGGAGATTCGCGTTCCCACGCTTCACGGTGACGAAAATCTTTCCATTCCCGAGGGCACGCAGCCCGGCACTCTATTTCGCAAGAAGGGCAAAGGGCTGCCCGATCCCCACGGCGGCAAAGGCGACCTCTACGTCAACGTGCGCGTCGCCATTCCGTCAAAATTGACCAAGGAGCAAAGAGCGCTCTTCGAGCAATTGCATCGCGTCGTGAAAGTCGAAAACAAGCCCGTCGAGCGCAGCTCCAGCTTTTTCGACAAGGTCAAGGATATTTTCAGCTAGCGCGTGGCAAAGGTTTCGGCCACAGGCTTCAAGCCTGTGTGCCTTTCCTTCTTGCATCGTGACGCCTTCGTAGGGGCGGGGTTTACCCCGCCCGTTTACCCTGAGCTTGCGAAGGGCGCAGCGCGTCGCGCGGCGCCTGTAATTTTCGTACCTGCTTGTGTAGGGCCCGATTGGTGTTATCGGGCCGAAGGCGCGCGCAGCACGCCTCTCCGATGTTGGTTTTTCGGGTGCCCCATGCTCGTTTTGTGAGCGTGGGGCTTTTCTTTTGGAGCGTGTCGGTGTTGAGGTCAGCCGAGGGCCGTTTGCGCCTCCGCGACCGTCGAGTACATGGGGAACAGTTGGCCGAGCCGTGTCATCTCGACCAGCGCCTTCAGCCGCTCATTCATTCCCGCGAATACGATCCGGCTCTGCGCTTTTTGCGCCCGCACGTATGCTCCGACCACCGCTCCCAGGCCCGCCGAATCCATGAAAGGGACGCCGCTGAAGTCTATGATCAGCACGGGAGAAGCTTCTTCACGCAGGGCGTTTTGGAAGTCGAAAATCGTGTGGATGTTGAGGACGCCCGCCAGCACCAAAATTCTTTCCCCGTCGCGCCGTCCGGTGCTCGCGACGACTCGTATTTTCTCGTTCAGCATGGGGCCGCATTGTAGCGGAAACCTCCGCCGCAAGTATTAAAATTGTGTTACAGGCGGATCATGCGTCAGTTTTGCGGCTCGAAGTTTTTGCGGGTGCCCGCGCCTTAAGATCTGGTTTCGACAAGGTCAAAGAACCATGATGCCTGTTCTTTAGCTGTATATAAACTTACCCCTTGACAGAGTTCTTTAGTCCTGCCTAAACTATATTCGGGGTGCCTCAATGGGGCTTAAATGGCATATTCGGTTTGTCGGATACCTGGCCTTGTGTACGACCAGCATCCTCAAGACGTAGCTTTTGTCGAGTCCACCGAGGACACGGGGATAGATGCCAAGGCCGTCTTTGACACACTTAACCAGAAACATAAAGAGGAAATGCTTAGCAAGTTCGACCTTTGGCAAAGAGGACAACACCAAAATAAGTACTTTCACGGCTTCAATGAACTCGGTTACAGGGGATGTTTCGTGTTTAAACGAAAGCAAGCCGGGACGTACCATCGTTTCTACGGCTTCTTGCATCACCCGCGCACTTACACGCAGCCTGGTTATCGGGTTTGCATACTTGTCCAGCACGCACAGAAGAACCGAGAGAACACGGACTCGTCAGAGCTAGATTTCACAGTCGCGATTAGCATAAAGCCTCAGGTGATTGTGGCTATCAAGAGGGCATTTCCTGAACTCATCGGAGGAAGAAATGTCACACTGGACATCTGGAAACGATAGAGCATTTATCAACCGAATTACGTTCGATTTTATTGCTCAACTAGAAAAGAAACGTGAAATTTCCGCCGTAACCCAGTCTGAGTTGGCAGAAAAACTGGAAGTGACCGAGGGTGCCGTATCGCAGGTCTTCAATCTCAATCGAACAAACTTAAACCTTAAGACAATGGTGCGATACGCGAGGGCATTGGGGATGAAACTTGCGGTCGTGGCGTATGAAGACGGCGACCCAAAGAACGAACGCGGGCCGGTTGGGTCAGAACTTTTCGCTAGTTGTTGGGAAAGAATTGGCAGGCCGAGAGACGTGTGGACCCTGGATGCAAATCTCCAAACCGCCACTACTGACCGGGCCGCTCGCGAGATTTGCGTCTCGTTTATGTACCACGACATGCGACCAACAGGGTTTGCTAATTCAACTGCCAACCAAGACACTAAGAGAGCATTTAGCGAAACGCAACTGGCCGAGCCCATTGAGTTTACGAGTCCGTCGCAAGAGGGAGGTACCAAGAATTATGCCAGAATCTAAGAATTTCTTGTTCAGTTACACCGAACTTGCCGAAGTTCTCGTCAGGAAACTGGATGTTCATGAAGGATTCTGGGGCGTTTATTTTGAGTTTGGTCTACAGGGTGCCAATGTGCCGACAAGTCCAGATGCCCAGACATTGCTCCCCGCAGCCATTACAATTATGAAGAGGGTCGGGATTCAGCGATTCGATTCTCCAAACAATCTGACGGTCGATGCTGCGAAAGTGAATCCACCAAAGACGGCCAGCACCGTGAGGAAAATTCGATCCCAGGAGAACTAGGACGGGCGGACCACCCTTAACGCGCTAAGACGAGTTTGACTTTTCTTCTGGGTGCCGCACCCTTTGACGTGCAAGGGTGCGGTTCTTCGCCGTATCCTCCGCTTGCCTCGTCGCGCCAAAACACCACAGTCGCCCGGCCTATCGCTGCGTCGCGCATCGTGCTAACGTCGTTAGAGCGCGAATACGACCATGCGAGCGGCGGCGGCGTACAACAAACCAAGCAACAGGCTTGAACCGTCACCAATTTCCTCGCCGGACTCGTTCATCCTTGCAGCGCCGCACCGTCTCCCGCTTACCCTGCCTGCCCTGAGCGTGTTTTGCGAAGGGACCGCAGCGAAGGATACGCAAGTGCGCGGAGCGCAGGATGCGTGTGTGAAGGCCCAAGCCGCCAATCGAAACCGGCCTGCCGCGGCAGGCTGGCCCGGAACGCACCTTCCGCGGAAAATAGACCCCAATCGTTCCTCATTTCTAATCGACAATCCGGAATTAGACATCGAGTTAAGTTACACAAAACAAAAGTTCGCCCCCATTTCTAATCGCCAATTTTTCGCGTTTCTAAAATTACCGGACACTTGGGCGGGTGACCTAGGCTCGAAGCCGCGGACCTTCCGGGTGCCCCATGCTCGGTTTGTGAGCGTGGGGCTTTTCTCTGAACCGTGGCGACCCTCGCAACAAGCCAAAGGCACCCAAAAGCGCCCAAAAACTGCCAGAAAACGCGCGCGCTTAATCGCAAATGACATGCACAGTCCCGAAAGCGCAACTGCTTTACAATGTGCTACTTCCATTTTCTTGATCGGTAATGAGTTTCGTTTGCAGGATGCGAATTTTCGGCGCATTTTCGCGCGACGGCTAAAGCGGCGTCGAGCCGCCGCACTCCAAAAAAGAAAAGCCCCACGCTCACAAATCGAGCATGGGGCACCGCGAAGAGCGCGCTTCTCCTGCGCGAACGAGGACCGATGCCTTAGGGGGTCGGGGCTTAAGCCCCGACAAAAGAGCGTCGCTGATTCTTCTTCCTATCGCGCGCTTCATCCGTTTACCCAGACGCAGGAAGGGCGCGAAGGGTTCAGGCCTTGTAGACTGGACGCAATTTTTGCCATTCGTTTTTCGAGTTTCGGCTTTCGGTTTTGTGTGGGTGAATGATGCGGCGACGATTCTTCGTTGAAAAATTCGAAGCGGGTCGCGCGGAACTCCGCGGCGAAGCGGCCGAGCATCTGGGACGCGTGCTGCGCGCGGAGCCAGGGCAAATCTACGAATTGAGCGACGGCGAGCAAGTGTGGCTCGGGCGCATCGAGAAAAATTCGCCCACACACAAAAACGGCGCGATTGAATTCGCGCTCATCGAGCGGATTCCCGCGCGCGAATCGGCGCTGCGAATCAAATTGCTGCTCTCTGTCGTGAAATTCGAGCGCATGGAATGGTGCCTCGAAAAAGCGACGGAACTTGGCGTCGCGGAAATTGTTCCGCTCGCGGCGGCGCGCAGCGAGAAGGCGCTGATTTTGGCATCGAAGAAGCGAGCCGAGCGGTGGCGGAAAATCCTGACCGAGTCGGCGCAACAATCGCGGAGATTGCGGCCGCCAGTGCTCGCTGAAATTGCGAAAGTCGAAGGCGCATTCGCCACGGCAAATGAGACCGTGAAGATTATTTTGTCCGAACGAGCCGACGCGAAGCCGTTGCGCGAAATCTTGCAAGGCGTTTCCGCGAACGAAGTTTGTCTCGCGATTGGGCCGGAGGGCGGCTGGACGGAACAGGAATTTTCGGCAGCGGCGGAAAATCAGTTTCGCGAAGCGTCGCTCGGCCGCGAAATTCTGCGCACGGAAACGGCGGTGATCGCGGCGCTCGCGATTCTAAAGTTTGCGTTGGAGCGCGATCTAAATGAGAGGCCGCGGTGAGAATTGCTAGTCGTGTCGGCGAAGAGCCAAAGCAGATCCCTCGTCGCGGCTGCTCCTCGGAATGACAACAAAACTCAACGACGAAGCAACAAAGCAACAAAGCAACAAAGCAGATTCCCTGCCTGCCCGCCACGGCGGGCAAGCGGCGGGCAGGCCCGTCGCGTGGCTCCTCCCGTCGCACCGCTCCTCGGAATGACGATAGAACTCAGGGACGAAGAGCCAAAGCAGATTCCTCGTCGCGGCTGCTCCTCGGAATGACAACAAAACTCAACGACGAAGCAACGAAGCAACAAAGCAGATTCCCCGCCCGCCCGCCACGGCGGGCAAGCGTCAGGCAGGCTCGTCGCGTGGCTCCTCCCTTCGCGAAACACACTCAGGGCAGGCGGGATGACAACGAGACGAAAAGATAGGCTACGGCGTCAGGCGGCCGTGAGTGTAGTGGAATTCGTGCTTGGCTTCGTCGTAGTCGTGCATTTTGGGGAGGATCGGGACGCGGCAATTTCGGCACCCCCGGTTGTAATGTTCGGCGAATTCCTGCCCGAATCGGCGCACGATGCTCGGGATGATTAGCGAATGTTCCGTGGGCAAAAAGCAGCGATTGCCGCGCGGCGCGTTGATGGAGGCTTGGAGAATAGCTTCGATATCGATTTCGTTGCCCGTGCCGTTGATCAGATTTTCCAGCCCGCGCGTGGCTTCGTATGTGCCGTCCTTGCAGGAACGGCACTGGCCGCAGGATTCGATCCACAGAAATTTTGAAAAAATGTGCGCGACCTGCACCATACAATTGGAGTCGTCATAAACCATGAAGCCCGCTGAGCCGAGCCCCGAGCCGGCGTTGCGCATCGAGCCGAAGTCGAGAGGCGTGTCGATGGATTCGGGGTAAAGGCCCGCACTGGCGACGCCGGAGAAAATGGCTTTGAGTTTTCGCCCGGGACGCAAACCGCCGCCCCACTTCTCGATGAGTTCGCGCATCGTCGTGCCCATCGGCAATTCGTAGAGGCCTTCGCGCTGGACGTCTCCAGAGAGCGTGAAAATTGTGTGGCCGCGCGTGTCCGCGGTTCCCATGGATTGGAACCAGTCCGCGCCATTGCGAATAATATGCGTGATGGTCGACATGGTTTCGCAATTGTTGACCAGCGTGGGATTTGTCTGGCCGGGAATGCATGAAGGATAGCCGGCGAAAAGTCCGAGAACGTAAGGAGGGTAATCCATTTCGCGGGGCATGGCTTCGCGGCCCTCGATGACTTCGAGCATGGCCTTTTCTTCGCCGAGCAAATAATCCTCGGGGCCGTAGACGAACTCGATGGGAATATCGCCAAGCGCGTTGCGCGCGGTCATATCCCGGTGAGCAAACGCAGTGCGCTCGATGGCTTGGTCAAACGTGCGTTTCATGGCGATGAAAGCTTTGCGTGCGCACATGGCGTGTGCCGCGATGGCGACGCCTTCGAGAAGCTGATAGGGATTGCGGCGCATGAGCATGCGGTCTTTAAATGTGCCGGGCTCGCCTTCGGTGGCGTTGCACGCAACATATTTTGTGAGGCACGGATCGCTTGCGATGCTGGCCCATTTAATACCGACGGGGAAACCAGCGCCGCCGCGTCCGCGAAAGCCGGATTTTTTCACTTCAGCGATTACTGCATCCGCCGTCATCGAGCGCGCTTTTTCGAGCCCTTTGAGGCCGCCGATGGCGATGTAGTCGTCGAGCGATTGCAGCGGTCTATCGGGCAAGAGATAAGGTTTGCCGTTACGCGAGGCCTGACCGTTTTCCATCCGTGCTCCCTCTCTTACGGAGGCTTTCGTGGGATAAGTGCTTTATGCCGGCGCGCGCATCCGAGTGCGATGAAAGCGCCGACGGCAACCCCGAATCGTAGCACAGACACGCGCCGACAAGGGAGCGGGAACCCACAAAAAGTTCGGCGACAAGTTGCAACGCATAGGCATGAGGCAACGTCAGATATACAAGGGACGCGAGGGTTCATTGGACGTGCAAAAGGGGCGGCCTTCGTCTTTTCGTTTTTTTTGGGGGGGGGGCAGCGCGATGGCGCCGATCGAGGATCTTCGGTTGAACGATGTTCGGTTGAACAAGGGCTGATTGCGGCGGATGCTAGTTACATTCAAAACATTACGGGGAAAAATGAAGCACTTCTCGAAACTGAGCATTATTTTTTGCACCTTGGCGTTTTTCGCGATTACAGGATGCACGGAACATGCGGCTCCTCCTCCCGACACACCGGTTGTGCCGGTGATGGCGGCGAAGGCGGTGGTCAAGGCCATGCCGATCGAATTGCACGCTATCGGCACGGGAGAAGCATCGTCAACTGTTTCGGTGGAATCGCAAGTCGCGGGAATCGTGAGCGAAGTGCATTACAAGCAGGGGCAATTTGTGAAGAAGGGCGACCTGCTGATAACGTTGGATAACCGGCCGTTCGTGGCGAATCTGCAGCTGGCGCAAGCGAATTTGGCAAAGGATAAGGCCAGCGCGGCATTGGCGAAAGTGCAAGCGGGGCGGTACGAAAAACTTTATCAGTCAGGAATCGTGCCGAAAGAACAGTACGATCAGTTTGTCGCAACGGCGGACGCGAGCGAAGCGGCGGTGCAGGCGGACCAAGCCACGATCGAGACGGCGAAGTTGCAAGTTGCCTACTGCTTGATTTACGCGCCAATCAGCGGACGCACCGGAAGCCAACTTGTGTATCCGGGCGCGGTGGTAAAAGCCAACGATCTTCCGGTTCTGGTGGTCATCAACAAGATTTCGCCGGTGTACGTGGATTTCTCCGTGCCACAGCAATACCTGGATGAGATCAAGGCTTACATGAAACGAGGCAAGCTGCCGATTGAAGCGACCGCGTCGGACAACGCGAAGCCCGAATCCGGATACCTGACGTTTGTGAACAATACGGTAGACGCGACGACGGGAACGATTGTGCTGAAGGGAACATTCCCGAATGTGGATTCGCGATTGTGGCCAGGAGAATTTGTGACCGTGATCTTGCGATTGTCTGAACAAGAGAAGGCCGTGGTGGTGCCGTCGCAAGCAGTGCAGACGGGACAGCAAGGCGATTACATATTTGTGATCAAACCGGACATGACGGTGGATTCGCGCGCGGTGAAAGTGGCGCGCACGGTTGGCGGGGAATCCGTAATCACAGACGGAGTGAAGGCCGGAGAAACCGTGGTGACAGACGGGCAGGTACGACTGGTGCCAGGCGTGAAAGTGGAAATCAAGACGAGTCTTTAAGGAAGCGCGAGATCTGGAATGCAAATCGCCGAAAATTTCATTAAACGTCCGGTGATGACCAGCTTGACGATGCTGGCGATTCTGCTGTTTGGCGTGATTGCGTATCAGAATCTCGCGGTCAGCGATTTGCCAAACGTTGATTTCCCCACGCTTACGGTTTCGGCGAACTTGGCGGGCGCCAGCCCGGAGACGATGGCTTCCGCGGTGGCGACGCCGCTCGAAAAACAGTTCACCACGATCGCGGGACTCGACTCGATGACTTCGACGAGTTCGCTGGGATCGACTTCCATCACGCTGCAATTCGACTTGTCGCGAAACATCGACGCGGCGGCGCAGGATGTGCAGACAGCAATTACGGCCGCAGCGAACCAGTTGCCGCCGAATATGCCGACGCCACCGACGTTCAGAAAAGTAAATCCCGCGGATTCGCCGATTTTCTTCCTGGCCGTGACCTCGCCGACGCTGCCGTTATCCGAGGTGGACGAATACGCGGAGACGCTGCTGGGACAACAGATATCGATGATCAGCGGCGTGGCGCAGGTGTCGGTGTTCGGGTCGATGAAATACGCAGTGCGGATTCAACTTGATCCGAAGGAATTGGCGAGCAGGCAGATCGGAATCGATGAAGTCACGGCCGCCGTTCAAAACGCGAATGTGAATTTGCCGACGGGAACGCTGTATGGAGCGCACAAGGCGTTCACTGTTCAAGCCAACGGCCAGATGACGGACGCGGCGATGTACCGGCAGATGATTGTGGCCTACCGGAACGGCTCGCCGGTGCGGTTGGATGAGCTTGGGAAAGTGTACGACAGCGTACAGAACACGAAACTGGCGAACTGGATCAACACAAAGCCCGGAATCATCCTGGCCATCCAACGGCAGCCGGGGACGAATACCATCGAGATCGTCAATGCGATCCGAAAACTGCTGCCGAGCTTCCGCGCGATCATGCCGCCCGCGATGGAAATGTCGATCGAGCACGACCGGTCGATATCGATCAAAGAGTCGGTGAACGACGTGAAGTTCAGTTTGTTGCTGGCGGTGATTCTAGTGGTGCTGGTGATTTTTCTTTTCCTGCGAAACGCTTCGGCCACGATTATTCCGAGTATGGCGCTGCCGATGTCGATCATCGGCACGTTCGCGGTGATGTATCTGCTGGACTACACGGTGGACAATTTATCGCTGCTGGCATTGACGCTATCGGTGGGTTTCGTCGTCGATGATGCGATCGTGATGCTGGAAAACATCGTGCGGCACATGGAGCATGGCGAAGGAGTGCTGGAAGCGTCGCTGAGCGGCTCGCGCGAAATCGGATTCACGATTGTGTCGATGACATGCTCGCTGGCCGCCGTTTTCCTGCCGGTATTTTTTATGGGCGGGATTTTAGGACGGTTGTTGCATGAATTCGCGGTGGTGATCATTTCGGCGATTCTGGTGTCCGGACTTGTGTCGCTGACGTTGACACCCATGCTGTGCAGCCGGTTCCTGAAACCGCACATCGGCGAAAAGCACGGGCGAATGTACAACGCGCTGGAACGGATGTTCACCGGAATGCTGCGTTCGTACGAAGTGTCGCTGCGATGGTCGATGAGGCATCGCGTGACCGTGATGGCGATTGGGGTGCTGTTGCTGGCCGGCACGGCCTGGGAATTCTGGGTGATTCCCAAAGGATTTTTGCCCGACGAGGATCAATCGGAAGTGATTGGTTTCGCGGAGGCGAATCAAGGAATTTCGTTTGACGCGATGAAGGCGCACCAGGAGGTGCTAAACAAGATCGTTTGGGCCGATCCCAACACGATGCAATTCTTCTCGAGTATAAGCGAAGGCGGGCAAGGGCTGAATATCGGGCGGTTTTATGATCACTTGAAGGATCCTTCCGAACGCCCGTTGACAACCAGCGCGACTTACAACGACTGGGACGCGAAAGTCGGGCACGTCGCTGTGATTGGTTCGCTGCTGCATGCGGTCCGACCGTTATTCGAGCATCACATGACAATTCCGGACGTCATGCAGGAAATGCAGCCGAAACTCAACACGATCCCTGGACTGAAAGTGTTTCTGCAAAATCCGCCGCCGATTCGAATCGGCGGGCAACAAACGAAAAGCCAGTATCAATACACGCTAGTGAGCCCGCAAACGGACCAGCTCTACAAGTACGCGCAAATTTTGAGCGACAAAATGAAGGAATTGCCGGGATTGCAGAATGTGACGACGGACCTGCAAATCAAAAGCCCGCAAGTCAACGTGAAGATTGACCGGGATAAAGCGCAGGTGGTGGGCGTTTCACCGCAGCAAATCGAGAACGCGTTGTTCACGGCGTACGGCCAACGGCAGATCTCGACGATCTACGCGCCGAACAACGAATACTGGGTGATTATGGAACTCGAGCCGCAATACCAGCTCGATCCGCAGATGCTGTCTTACCTGTATGTGCGGTCGTCGAATGGACAGCTTGTGCCGCTCAATTCGGTGGCGAGCCTGGCGACAAGCCTGGGTCCGTTGACCGTGAATCATATGGGGCAGCTTCCGTCAGTGACGATTTCGTTCGATTTGCTGCCGGGCGTTTCGCTGGGACAAGGAGTGGACGAAATTCAGAAATTGGCGGCGGAGACGCTGCCTCTGACAATCAACACAAGTTTCCAGGGAACCGCGCAGGCCTTTCAGCAGTCCCTGAAGGGATTGGGCATGCTGCTGGTGATGGCGATTCTTGTGATTTATATCGTGTTGGGGGTTCTGTACGAGAGCTTTATTCATCCGCTGACGATTCTTTCCGGGTTACCGGCGGCGGCGTTTGGAGCGTTGCTGACGCTGCTGGCGTTTGGAATGCAGCTCGATTTGTTCGGGTTCGTGGGAATCATCATGCTGATCGGAATTGTGAAGAAAAACGCAATCATGATGGTGGACTTCGCGCTGGAACTGGAACGAAGCGGAAGCCATACGGCGGCCGAAGCGGCAATGCAGGGATGCTTGATACGATTCCGACCGATTATGATGACAACGATGGCGGCAATTATGGGCACTTTGCCGATCGCGGTCGGGTTTGGCGCAGGAGCAAACTCGCGACGGCCCCTAGGCGTATCCGTGGTCGGCGGGCTGATTTTTGCGCAGGTGGTGACACTATATTTGACGCCTGTTTTCTATACCTACATGGATTCGTTCCAAACGTGGCTGGGTAAGGGAGCGCGAAAGGCCCTAGAGGGGCCGGAAGTCGGGATGGAGCAGCCGCTGCTGGCACCGCACTCGAAACGCATCGCAGAGAACTGAGGGGATTCCCGAAACGGAACGAATTGAAGTGAATGCAAGCCGCATTTGAGTACTATTGACTGAGGCACCCCCCGAGTACTAGTATTCCCTCATTGGATCAATTACGCGGTCTGTCTTTTCTTTAGCGCATTGATATATAAGCGGTTAGGAATGTGCGAGGATCCTGCCCGGTGCCCAACAGGTTGCCATTTCGTCAAGAACCATCACTGGAATCAAAAATGCGAGCTAAGCGGCGAGGACCGCGGATGAATTCGCGCGTCCCACTGGCTATTGAATGGGTGGAGAGCAAGGCGAAGGCGCCGCACCAGGAGCACGCCCACACGCGGGTGGTGAACTACTACGGATGCCTATTGGTGTCTCCGCACGCAATGCCGCTGGAGCAGCGTCTGAAGGTGACGAACCTGGCAAACCGACAGTCGATTGGCGCGGTGGTCGTTTACACAGGAAACAGGCGAGTGGACGGTTGGGAGCTTGGAGTGGAATTAGTTCAGCCGAAAATGGACTTCTGGGGTTTAGAACTGTAAAGGCACCCTGCAGATTTCGAGGCACGAAGTTCCCCCTGATCAGTGAATCAAACTTTGCGGGAGAGTTGCGACGATGAGTCGCGAGGATCCGGCGAAGGATGAGGGAGCGCAAGTCGCGCCGCACGATGAACGGAGACGCAGCCAGCGCGTGAGGCTTCGCGTTTCAGTGAAACTGCACGTTAGGATTCCAGGAAAACCGGAAACAATCGAAGCACAAACCGCGGATGTGAATGACCATGGGGCGTTACTCGCATGCCCCGAAAGCTTCCCGACGAATGGGCGTTTCATCCTGGAGCACAAAAGTTCGCGGCAACGCGTGGGCTGCCGAGTGACTAGGACGCCGAGCGTGACTCACGGAGGATTTCTAGTCCCGGTGGAATTCGACACAGCAGCTCCGGGATTTTGGCATATCTCATTTCCACCGACGGATTGGAAATCGCCGGAGGAATAAAGCGCCGGCGATTTAAATTTTTTCTGGTCATTTTCTTGGCTACGACAAAAGCAATTCCTCGCCTTGCAGAAAACCAAGCCAAGCACAAGAAAGCCGGGCTTCCGGTTCGCACTAGACCAGAGCCGCGAGATTTTTTTTTGCAAACCATCCAAGCAAATTTGCAGGATGCAACAGCAGAAAAATTCTATTGCGAGGCGCGAACGAAGGGAATTTGGTCGAGGTCGAGATTTCCGCCGGAAAGAATGATGCCGATGCGTTTTCCATCGACTGGGAAATTTTTGTGGATGGCGATGGCGGCGGAGACGGCTCCGGAAGGTTCGACGATTAGTTTCAAGCGTTCCCAGAGCGTGCGCATGGCGGAAAGAATCTCTTCTTCGGCGACGAGAGCGATTTCGTCCACGTGCTGGCGGAGAATGGAAAAAGTGAGGGGACAGAGAGTGGCGCGAAGACCGTCGGCGATTGTCTCTGTGTTGGCCGCGGGCTCGATTTTGCCGGAGGCAAGGGAGCGGTAAGCATCGTCGGCATTTTTCGGTTCAGCGCCAATCACGCGAATTTGTGGGCGCATCGATTTCGCGGCGATGGAAGTACCGCTAAGGAGACCGCCGCCGCTGACTGGCGTAATGATGACGTCGAGATCGGGAACGTCTTCGAGCAATTCAATCGTGGCCGTGCCCTGGCCGGCGATGACTTGCGGGTTGTTGTAAGGATGAATCAGCACAGCGCCGGTTTTTTCCTGCAGGATTTTGCAGGCGGCGTCGCGCGAAGCGACGCTATATTCGCATTCAGTGACGCGGCCGCCGTAGGACTCGACGGCTTGACGCTTGGCGCGCGGGGCATTACCTGGCATGACGATCCAGGCGGGAATACCGCGACGGCGAGCGGCGAGCGAAATAGCCGCGGCATGATTTCCCGAAGAAACAGTGACGACGCCGCGCTTCGCCTCTTCGTCGGTGAGCGAAAGAACGGCGTTAGTGGCTCCGCGGAATTTGAACGAGCCGGTTTTCTGGAGATTCTCACACTTGAAGAAGAGATGAGCGCCGGTCATTGCGTCGAGCGATTCGGAAGTGAAAACCGGGGTGCGGTGAATGTGAGGACGAATGCGTGCATGGGCCGACCGGATGGCTTGGAGATTTGGCGCTGGCGTCTCGGCGGTTCGTTCGGTCTGCGCGGTTGTCATGCTTGGAATTATTGCATATTTGAGGAGCGGAGCGAACCAGCGAAGAAAACTGGTGGTGTCCTAATTTTGGCAGGGTAGCAGCCATCATCCGAACTTTCTTTGTCATTCTTCACCCAAAATAATTATCGAAAGTGCGCGGATTCTTGTGATTCAACTTCACATTAATCAGCACGAATGCATCATCTGGCTCCGCTTTTTTATGGCTCGGGCCAACCCTAGACAAAACCCATGTGCCGTCCGGAGGACGGCATCGGCCCGATAAGTCCGATCGGGCCCTACCAAAGACAGACGGCCGCGACGAACCGTGTCGGACCAAACGGCGGGCGGGGGTTAACCCCCTCCCTACACGGAACGATCCGACGGGCCGAAGAGATGCACTAGCGAGCGGGCGGGACGGTGAAGGTGACTTTGGAGGCGGCGGAGTTTTCGAACTGGTCGAAGACCTGCACGGCCACGGTGTGCTCGCCGGGCTTGAGATCGTGGAGGACGACATCGTAATTCTCGACGGGCGCGTCGGTGAGCCGGCCCTCGGGGAAGACGGATTGCCAGTGGCGGGCGTCGATACTGTAAGAGCTGCGAGCGATATCGCTGGCCGCGTCGCGGGCAGTGAAGAGCAGATGCCACTCGTTGCCGGCTGGCTGCGCCCGCAGATTCTCAACGGATGGCGGAGTGTTGTCCACCTGAAAGCGATCACTGATGCGATCCGTGGTGAGCGCTTGTCCAGCAGGATTCGATGCGCTGTCGGAGGCGACGAGCTTCAAGTAGTAGGCGCCATCGGGCATTAAGTTGGTGTCCCAGGAATAGAAATCCTCGTGGATGTCGTCTTTCAGAAGCTTCCACTCTTTTTCACCCTGGCCGCGATAGTAAAGCGAAAAAGTGAGTTCGTCGTCATTTTCGTCGTGGGCTGTCCAAACGGCTGTCTGGTAGCCCTTGGCGGAAAATCCTTGAGGAGGAGCAGTGAAACGCGGCGGGTGCTGCTGCTGAAATTCGGTGACGTTCGAAAAATTTGTTTCGCCATCTTCGTGAGTTTCAGGGACGCGAAGTGGGACGACCGAGGGAGCTTGCTGAGGTCCGGCACCGCCGGCGGAAAACCCCTGTGCGCGGAGACCGGGCTCCTCGACAACAATGCCATCAATCACGGGCGCGACGTTATTGCGAAGATAGGCGAGCTTCACCCAAGAAAGGGTAGGCTGCTGCTGGTGTGCATCCTGGCCGACGCTGCGCGGGACGGCAATGTGGAAGACAGCCTTCCACTGCACAAAACGCGCCGGGGGACATTGGACGTTGTTTCCGGAGGCGTCGGAAAAGGGACCGGACCAGGGGCTCCAGTAATCGTCGGGGTCCGAAGTGTTGCCGGAGCGAACGTAAAATTCAATTTTTCCGGCTGCGCCGTCATGTTCACCCCACCACGTGAGGCGACCCCAGCGCGAATAGATCTTCGCGTCAAAGGGATCGGATTCAAACGTGCCCTCCGCGGCATATTCAGGGCCGAGGGTAAAGATTTTGCCGGGATTCGCGGTTGCGACGTAGATCTTATGGCCGGGTCCCGTGGCAAGAGACGTGACTTGAGAAGCGTCGGCGCTGGCGAGAGAAGAGAACGTTTGATTGTCAGTGAGTTCGATGACTTCACCGTGATTTCCCGTTCCGAGCAGAAGATGGTTTTCAGGCGAGAAACCGAGGGCATAGACCACGGCTTGCGGCGATGACCAAAGCGCTTGCGGCGAGCCATCCGGGGCAATGCGATAGACTTCGCTTCCTCCAGTGGCGCTGGGGAATTGCGGAAAAACCAGAGGGGTGGCAGCGGGCGTGCCGACGGTTGGAGCTTGCGCCGCAGCGGCGGCAGCGGAACGAGCGGCGGCGGCTTGAAACGCGGCGGCAAGCTGCTGCGCCGCGGCCGGATTGACGCCGATTCGCTGTTGCCGAGGCGTCTTATTGCCAACCGCAGCAGCGTAGATATTGCCGGAGGAGTCCGCGGCGAGGGCGGTGACTTCCTTTTTGTTGGTTTCGTAGATGACGAAGGCTTTGCCCGCTTGTGGAAGAGCGGAGGCACTGGCCGCGTGGAACGGGACTCGAATTATCAAGCCACTGGGGTCAGTGCCGACGAGCAGGTTGCCATCGTGGTCGAAGGCGAGGGAACGGGCATGACTTTCATCGCTCTTGAAGAAAAGTTTGCCCGTGCCATCCGGGCCGACAGCGAAAACCTCTCCTTTGTCGCCGGTGGCAACGAAAAGCGTGCCTGCGGAATTAAACGCGAGCGCCCAGATGTATTTGGTTTTGGGATCGAAGAAGACGGTATGTTTTCCATCAGGAGTGATTTTGTAAACTTTGCCATCGGGAGATGTTGCGACGTAGACGTTGTCTTGCTTGTCGATCGCGAGGGCTTGAGCTGTAAGTTCGGTTGATTCGAAAACGGTGGCAGGCTTACCGGAGGCGTCGAGGCGGAGAACCTTGGCATCAGAGCCGCCCGCTGCGAATACGCGCCCGTGAGAATCCACGGCCAATGCCCAGAGATAGGCGAGGTTGGGATCGGCAAAGGACTTGAATTCCGGCGCGGGTATAAGGGTGCCGTCGCTGCGGAGAGCGACACCTTTATGCGTGCCCTTTTCGAATTCCGTGAAACTGGATTGTTCCCAGAAGCGCGTGTGCTCGGCGCGCGCCGCAACCGCCCCAAACAAGGCCACAGAGAGAATCGAAACGAGTATGGCTCGCCGCATCAGGTGTCTCGCAATCTTTTTATTTACCGGGTTGTTCGCTGAATTCACTTGATCGTAATCGAAAGATACTGCTGGCCGGTGATGACTTGACTCATGCCGACGGAATGCTCGCCGATGACGGACTGGAAGAGCATTTGGGCTCCGCCGGGAACGCGATGCTGATCGAGGACATTGACCGCGGAAGCAGGCACATTGGGAAGCTCTTTGTCCTCGACGAGCAGGGTCGGGGAATTCTGAAGCAATGTGACGTACAAATGATCGTTCTGGCGCTCGCGGTTGATGACGCGGATCAACTCGTCGAGACTTTGCAATCGCTCTCCGCCCGCGCCAGGAAAAAGCTCGCGCATGCGATCGAGAGAGGGCGCGTCGCTGACAAGAATCTGTAAATTGCCGCGGGCAGCTTGGGCGGGTATGGTCAGCGGGACTTCCTGAATGAAGGGAGAGCCGCGATAAGGGCGCAGCAACACTTTGATGCGAATGGTTTCGCCGGGCTGAGCTTCGCTTTTGTTGCTCCAAGCGCCGTCGATTGCGGCCCAGCGGTTTTCGGGACGGCTGGTGACGTTGAGGGTGACTTTTTCGATCTTGGGCTGCTCGTAGGGATTGGCGTAAATACGGTCGAAGGAGGAGGCCACGGCGACAGCCAACTGGTAACCGTCTGGAACTGAAGCGTTCGTAGGAGGGTACATATCACGAAGCTGAACAGGTGGATGGCCGGCGAGATCGATGCGGCCGTCGAGTTCAAGAGTCGTGCCCTCGGTATAGGCAGTGTTCGAGACGATGCCGTTGAACGCCGCCAGGGCGACGAGCAGGGGCGTCAACTTCGGATTTTGGTCGACATTAAAATGAAAATGGCGTTGTTCCGTAGGAGTGTTGACGGTCACTTCGACGGGAAGTGTCTTCGGGGATGCGCCGAGCCGGCCGACGACGGCGGTGACACGATCCTCCGTGATGGTGCCGATAGGCCCGCCGGAATTCATGATTTTTGTGGACTCGAGGGACGAAGCGAGCGTGGTGACTACGTGGCCGCGAGTCATGGGCAAAGCCACAGAACCGAAGCCGAAAAGGGGATGGCCACAAACGAAGACTTCGTCACCAACGATCGCGGTGACGGTGCATCCGGCGTTTAGGGCGAGATCGCCGGAAATCAACTCCATGCCGACCATGTCACCGGGTTTAAGCTGCGCATCGTCGGGACGCGCGGCTGTGGTGCCGCCTGCCATCGCGCTCATTCCGAAAGCCTGTAATTGGTTGCCAAAAAGAGCGAGTGTTTGGGGCATCACGCCAGAGAAAACGAGAGGCGTTTCGATGGGAACGAGGAATTTTCCATCGCCTAGAGCGACCTTTTCGGGAAACGCTTCGGGTTGCAAGCCTACAGGGGACGCGGCAGGAGTGCCATTGCTGTTGCCTGAAGGGGCGGCCATGGCCTTCTGGACGTCGAGCATGTTTTGAATGGGCGTGACGCCGGCAATGGCGTCTTTGGTAAAGGTGCCGATTTTAAGAGAAATGGCGCCC
>DASYYI010000286.1:0-8442 GCA_035933995.1 Candidatus Acidiferrales bacterium
CAGGCGCGGCCATTATCGCGCCGCAGCAAGCGCTGCGCAAGCGCAATTCCGCGTTGCTGCTTCTTGTGCCGCGATGCGCCGGGGGCAAGAGCAAATTCTCTTTGATCGCCGCTCCGCCGCTACGCTTCGGCGCTGGTTTCAAAGGGCTCGTGGAATTCGCTGCGTTCGGCGGCGGTGAGAAGACTCGCTCCCACTACCACCGCGAAGTTGACGCACAACGCGACGAATCCCGCGTTGACGCCGAAAATTGGGTCGTGATTGCTGAGCAGCAAGACGGCGAGCGTCGCAATGCCCGCCACCATTCCGCTCCAAACGCCCACACGCGTAACGCGCCTCCAATACAGGCCGAGAACCACTCCCGGGAAGAATTGCGTTATCCCGTCGTATCCCCACAGCAGCAGATTCACCAGCGTTGTGGAACTGTGCATCGCAAAATACAGCGCGATGGCCATCACGAATCCGACCATGATTCTCGCAAGTTTGGCTACGCGCGCGTCGCTCATTGTGGGCGCGAAAATGGAGCGGTAGAAATTCTTGGCGAAGAGCGTGGCCGCGGTCAGCGTGAAAATTGCCGCGGGAACCATGGCCGCCAGAGCGCCCGCGCCGCCAATCACGCCCAGCGCCCACGGCGGAAAAGTCCGTTGCACCACCGTCAGGAGCGAAAGATCGCCATTGCTCAGTCCGGGAATGACCATCAGCGCGACAAAGCCCGCGAAAAAAATCAGGGGCAGCGTGAGGGTGTAAAGCGGCATGATTACGGCGTTTCGCCTGAGAACGTCACTGCTTTTTGCCGTGAAGGACGCGCCGAAATTGTGCGGCCACATGTAGAGGCCGAAAGAATTCAGCAGAACTGTGGAAATGTACCAGGCGTGTCCCAGATTTTTAGTGGCGCCCGGCATTGTCAAGTGCGCGGGATGCGCGCGCGCAATGGCGGCGAACATCGGGCCGATTCCGTGGAAGTAATGGTAGGGCACGATAATGCCGATGGACACGGCCGCAATGAGCAGCAGAATGTCTTTCACCACGCTGACCCACGCCGCCGCGCGCACTCCGCTGGTGAATACAAACGCGGCCACGACGACCGCCGCGATGATGGTTGCCGCCGTCCGCGCGACCGCGCCGGAGCTTGCCACTTCGACGATAATTCCCAGGCCCGTGAGTTGCAGTTGTATGTACGGAATCAGGAACACCACGCCGATGATGGAAACGAACGCGGCCAGATTTTTGCTTTTATAGCATGTCTCGAAAAAATCCGACTGCGTTTGCAGCTTGTGAGCGCGGGCCACTTCCCAGAGCTGCGGCAAAATGTAGAACGAAACGACGTATGCCAACGAAAGATAGCCCAGGATGTAGAGCGCCGGTCCGCCGCGAGAGTACGCCCAGCCGCTCGCGCCCAGGAAACTGAACGTGGTGTAAACTTCGCCGGCCATTAACAGCCAGATCAGCAGCGTCCCAAAGCCCCTCCCGCCGACGGCCCATTCCTCCAAATTTTTCTTGCGGTGCACGCCGGCATAAAATCCCAGCCCGGCGCCCGCAGCCACAATCAGGCACATGACCGCTAACGCGATCGCGGCGGCACTCATTTATAGGCGCCCTCGCGCGCGCTCGGAGCTGATCTTAGGTGGAGCGCGGCGAGAGGATTCTTGCCGCGTCTCGAGCCTGTATGCGCCCCACAGGCAGAGCGGCGTCAGCAAAATCCACAAGACCAGCCAAAAAAGATTGAAGGGCAGGCCCAAAACCATCGGGTACACGCGATCCCAGAGGGATACGGAGAAGCACATCGCAATGAAGGGAATCAGCCCGAACAGAAGAGCGCCTAGGGATGGTTTGCGCACTCTGCAATTTAGAGCAATAAGATGGGACTCGTATGCATTTGACGTGCGGGGAAGATACGGCAGCAGCCACGGTGTGTCAAGAGCGCCAGCCCGCGGCGAGGAATCGCGGCGGCGATAGAAGTTACGAGCTCAGGCCCGAAGCGGGCATCGCAAGCGCGTAGTTGGAAGTCAATAGTTTCAGGCGCGGCGGAGAACCAAGATTGTCCGGTCGTCCCTTTGGGCGACGCCGTTGGAGAATTTGTTGATTTCCTCGAGGCAAGCGGCGGTGAGGGATTCCGGCTCGAGCGCGTGCCGCCCCTTCAGAAACTGCGCCAGGTGGCGGAAGCCGTATTCGTTGTTTTCGCCGTCGAGCGATTCCGTCAGGCCGTCGGTGTAAAAAACGAGACTGTCGCCGGCACCGAGGCGAATGCTTTCTACCGGATAATTCCCCGCGCAGAACATTCCAAGCGGCATGCCAGTGGCTCCAAGCGAGCGCACCGCGCCGTTTTGCAGCAGAAAAACGGGCAGATGGCCCGCGCTGCAAAGTTCGACCGCGCCGGAAGCCGAAGCGCGTCCACAGACGACCGTCGCGTATTGCCCCGCCGTAGTGCTTTCGCAAAAGAGACGATTAACGCGCCCAACAAGCTGGTCAAGAGGCAGGTTGCTGCCCGCCAGGCTGCGAAACATGCCGTGAAGCTGCGTCATCAGCAGCGAAGCAGCCACGCCTTTGCCGGAAACGTCGCCGAGCGCAAGGAAGACATCGCGCGAGGTTTCGCCGGGGCCGTCGGCCGGAATCACGTCGCAATAATCGCCGCTTACCATGCCAGCCGGTTCGTAGCAATAGTGAATTTGCCAGCCGCTAGCGCTGAAATTGTGCGGCGGCAGGAGTGCGCGCTGCACGCCAGAAGCGAGTTCGAGATCCTGTTCGAGAGCGCGACGCTGTGGTTCGCTGAGATGGTCGAGGCAGAAACGAACAAGCGGATCGGCGAGCAAGCGTTCCTGCTCCACTGGCTCGTGGCACTCCTCGCAGATTCCGAAAGAGCCGATGCGCATACGCTCCAGTGCGGCATCGACTTCGCCGAGAAGCGCGGTAAGCGAAGCGTTGGCCGCGGGCAATGCGATGGCGGCTTCGAGTCTCTTACGGCGATCTTCGAGCTGCGAATGCAGATACGTTTCGGTGGTCGTCGCCATTTTCCCCTCCGCTTTGCCCATGATACGCAAAAGCAGCCGGCGCGCTATCCGATTCGCGCGTCAAATGCGGCGCGCTGAATTTGCATCGGAGAACACGCGCCAAGCCAGAGCGCTGGCGGGGCGCTCTTCTTGAATTATCCGTTTTAGATGCGAGGCTGCGCCTGAAGACTCAGGGGAACGCCGTCGCGCCAGGATGCGGTGCCGAGTTTCGCGAATCGAGCTAAAATGGCGTAGCGCGCGAGGGCTTGCGCGAGGGATGCATGCGATGGCGGCGACGATAATTGGGCTGGCCGTGCTTGTGGTGGTTTTGTGGGATGTGTTCGAGACGATTATTTTGCCGCGACGCGTGACGCGGCGATTCCGGATCGTGCGGATGTTTTATCGCTACACTTGGATTCCGTGGAGGGCCGTGGCGCGGGCGATTCGTCGCGGCAGCCGTCGCGAATCGTTTCTGAGTTACTTTGGGCCTCTGTCGCTGCTTGCGCTGTTCGTTGTGTGGGCCGTTGGGTTGATTTTCGGCTTCGCGCTTTTGCATTTTGGCGCTGGCTCGGCAATCAGCCTGGGCGTGAATGAGCATCGAGGGTTCCTCGCCGATTTTTATCTCAGCGGCACCACATTTTTTACGCTGGGCCTGGGCGACGTGACGCCGCAGACAGAACTGGCGCGCGTGATCACGGTGATGGAAGCGGGAATCGGCTTCGGTTTTCTTGCCGTGGTGATCAGCTATTTGCCCGTGCTCTACGGCGCGTTTTCGCGGCGCGAAGTGAATATCTCGCTGCTCGACGCGCGCGCGGGCTCCCCGCCGACCGCCGCCGAATTGCTACGGCGCCACACCCAGCCGCAGAGCGTCGCCGCGCTCGAACAATATTTTCACGACTGGGAAACGTGGGCGGCGGAGTTGATGGAAAGCCACCTGTCGTATCCCGTGCTGTGCTATTTCCGCTCGCAGCACAACAATCAATCGTGGCTGGCGGCGCTGACGACCATTCTGGATGCGTCGGCGCTGCTGATTGCGTACGGCCAAGGCGCGCTGCGCTGGCAAGCGAAGCTGACGTTCGCGATTTCGCGCCACGCCGTGGTGGATCTGGCGCAAGTGTTGAATTGCCCGCCGAAGCAAACGGACGGCGCGCGCCTGCCTCCCGGCGAGTTGCAAAAACTGCACGGAGTCCTGATTGCGGCGAAACTGTCGGACTGCTGCTCCGAGGACCGGGAGGAATCCGAGCGGAGGCTGGGCGATTTGCGGCGTATGTACGAACCGTATATCGCGGCGCTCTCAGAGCGTTTGCTGATGCCGGTGGGTGCGTGGGTACCTGCGAAACAGATCGTCGATAACTGGCGCACCAGCGCCTGGGCGCGCATCTCCACGGATATTGAAACGCCGCTCGCCGAAGCGGAAGAAAAGGAGCATTTCTAGAATTGCCCGGTCGCGACCGATGGCACTCACGCGTGACGTTTTCTTTGCCCTACCGAACTTTCAGGTATCTTGACAGATCTTCAAGTATGGTGTAACTAGCCGGTAATTCTACGTACTTCTCTTCGTTAGGCCACGGCCGAATCAGCATTTGGATGGAGGAGGAACTCCGATGCCCACCTCGCTGCGACCCGGTGTTAGCCTGCGAGTCGCTGTCGCTATCGCTATCGCTATCGCTCTCTTGCCGTCGGGCTGCGCCGTCTTCAATATCATTACGCCGCAACCGAACGCTCAAGCCAACTGTCCCGTTCCCGTAGAGGTTGACTGGGGCGAGAGCCTTCAATCCAACACATTCAAGGTGGTGCTCGACCCCAGCGGATCAGCCACAGATGTAACAAGTCAGTTCACGACAAGCACGACTTCCAACGGAGGCTCTAAGGCCACGGCGAACCTAACAATTCCTTTAGGGAATCACGTGCTGCTGGCAAGCGGAAATCTGTGGACATGGTATTCGCAAGCCTACGACTTCACGTCCACGACAGTAAACTTCAGCGTTAATTCTCCTTTTGGCGTTAGCCCGAGCCCCAATCCGCTGAATGTTCCGGTGGGTGGACAGGCGACGCTTTCGGTGAACGTCACGGCGAGCACGTGCATCACGGGACCGGTAGCGGTCACCGTCGGTGGCTTGCCGAGCCAAGTGAGCGCGGTTCCACCGAGTTTCAGCGTCAATCTTTCCGGTGGAAGCGGCAGCGGTACGACGACGGTCAAAGCAACTTCCTCGGCCTCGCCGGGCCCCTCCACTGCCAACGTGAGTGGGACTGCGGCAAGCAGCCAGACTACGTCGGCGAACTTTACGCTGAACGTGGGCAGCGCGCCGCACGTCACTTCCGTTTCTCCGACGATGCAAACTCGCGGCGGCAGCGTGACTGTTTCCGGTTCCAATTTTGACACCCACTGCGCAAACGACACGGTGACCATTGGCGGCGCGGCGACAACGCCTTCTTCCTGCTCGGCATCTTCGCTTAACGTCAGCGTGCCTCAGACGGCGAGTTTCGAGCCCAATCCCGGCCAACTCACGGTCAAGACCGGGGCAGGCACGAGCTCAGGAATTAATTTCACTGTTGCTCGGCAGCCGGGGGCCTTTGTCGAAATTACGACCAGCATCGAAGGGCAGGTGTCGAATCAGACTTGCTCGACGGGAACAGCGAAGTTGAACATCTGCAGCTCTAATTGCGGTTCCAACTATCCTTACGTGGCGACGTTCCAAAAAGCTCCCAACGGGCCACAGATCAACCAGCCAATCCCATTCCACCTGAATAATTCGCGGGTGGGCGGTCTGGGCGGTGCGGGTTTCAGTTTGTGCACCGTTGGCGTGGTGCTGGACGGAGATGCTACCGGTGTGTCTCCGCAATTGATGGGCATCGAGTTTCTTGACCTGGTCACGGCGAATCACTTTCCGTCGGGTGGCTCTTATTTCTTCAATTACGACACACCGGCTGGAAATGCATCGTACGTTCCGCGCATCTTCCGAAGCCCCGACGGAACGATTCTGATCGTGGCGTCCGCTTCAACGATCGGGCCGAGCCAACTGACCGCGGCGGTCTTCGACCAGGAGAGTTCCGCCAGCGGCGTGAATACGAATTGTCAATCATCGAATGCATCGAACGGCTTCTCAGCTTCAATCACTCCGACCAATCAGGTGAGCATTACGCTTGCCGGCACGTCCTGCAGCGCTCTTGCAATTCACTGAGTCTGAGTTCGGGGCGCACATCTCCACGGATATTGAAACGCCGCTCGCCGAAGTGGAAGAAAAAAGAGCATTTTTAGTCTCGCGCAGCGCGCGTTGCGTTGAGGCAGGGAAGCGCCGAGGCGCTCGATGTCAGTCAATAACGGAGCCGGGAAGGGGACGAGTGACGAACATGCCAGCCAAGAAAAACGCGAGTCGCCGCAAGGAACCCAGGGCTACGCGCCCCCACATGCCTGGCTACGGAATCTCGACTGGAAAGAAAGGCATGCTGCCGTGGAAGTGGGCCGAAGATCGGTTGCGGAGAAGCCGCCAGTATTGGATGGTGACTGTGCGCGCCGATGGCCGCCCGCACGTAATGCCCGTCTGGGGCGTTTGGCGCGACGGCGGATTTTACTTCAGCACCGGCGGCCGAACCCGCAAGGCGCGGAATCTTGCCGCGAACCCGAATTGCAGCGTGTGCAATGAAGACGCGGGGGAGGCCGTAATTGTAGAAGGTGCCGCCAGCGTCTGGAACGATGCAGTGCGCTTCGAGGATTTCGCGCGCGAATATCAGAAAAAGTACAAGTTGGACATTCGCGGTATGAAAGAGCCGCTCTATTGCGTTACACCTCGCGTGGTCTTCGGGTTATACGAGAAGAAGTTTCCGACAACAGCCACTCGTTGGCTATTTGATGCCAACGGAAAGGGACACCCAGTTGACTGACGGTGGCGTGAATGTTCGCCGTGCGTTGTTTCTGATGGTGGTTGTGGCTTTTCGGCATTCGGCTTGTCGTGATGGGACTTATGTATCCGGCGCGATTACTGATCTACGGACGCGGGTCGCGGTTGTTGACGCAGCGGCGGCGAAGGCGTAGGATTCGCGGAAGTCTGGAATCCCGCCCTTCCGGCCCGATCGGCTGACTGCCGAAAGGATCCCGCATGAGAAAGTCCCTGCATTGCAGCGAAATTGTTCCCGGATGCGATTTTGTGGCGCGAGGAATCAACGTCAACGAAGTGATCATCCGCGCAATGCGACATGCATGGACGAAGCATCATTTGCGCGAACTGACTCCGGAACTGTTGCGCAGGCTTCTCGGCGCGATCCGCGACGACGAAGTGGCCGTGGCGGAGGGCTAAGAGCCGCGAAACGGGTCGCTAAGACTGGCGTCGTTTGCGTTTTTCAGCGGGCGAGGTAGAATCGCGCGCAGCGCCGATCTTCAGGTAATACGAAATGCGGCCGCAGGCCGAAAGGAGTTCGCAATGGCCAAGTCACTCCGTTGCAATGACGTTATTCCCGGATGCACCTACGTTGTTCGCGGCGTCACGGAAGAGGAAGTCATGCGGCAAGCCGCGGAACACGCGCGCATCGAACACAACATACGGCGGATCACGCCGGAAATTACCGCGATGGTTCGCGCCGCGATTCGTGACGAAAAAAACGCCAGCGCGGCGTAACGCCGGCTTCCGTGGCTCATTTCCCGCCTGCGCTGACGCACGAAGGGCTCGCGCTGTGTTGGCGCGAACTGACCTGAGGTTTCGCTGACGTGGAAGTTGCGGCGAGAACTTGTGTGTCAGCGCGAAGTGAGACGCGAGAAAACGCGGCTGACGGCCTGCATAACGGCTTGGCCAAAAAAGAAGCGCGTGAGTGACGCGCCGGCGGCCAGCGGCAGCATCAGGATTTGCATGAACGTGCCGGCTTCCGCCTTCAGTTTGTCAATTTCGACCTGCTGCGTCTCGCGCGATTTCAGCGCGAGATAGCTGGCCCAGAAAAGATCGAAATTCGCGCCGCAACTCTCGCACGTGCCGCCGTGCGTTTGCGTGTGCGCGCAGTTCGGGCATTTGAAAAGCAGCGTGGCGTGGCAGTTCGTGCAGAACTGCACTCCTTCCGCATTCGCAGCGCCGCATTTCGGGCAAGTCATCCCTGAATTTTACTTGGGATTCGCGCAGGAAGCCGCGCAGGCGCAAGCGCGCGCCGCGCATTCGACAACAGAACTTTCGTACTACGGCCGACGGCGCGCCAATCAGGGCGTCAAATCCTCGGCCTTAACGATGCGCGTAAAGGGAATCTTGGCCGTCTCGTTCACTTCCTTCACGTACTGGGGCGCTTGCGCCTCGAACATGCACATGCAGCGCGCCTCTTCGGGAAGGAACATGCTGCGGATGTAACGAACTGGCTTGCCGTTTTTGGTGAATTCCTTGCTCGTTGCTATCGCCGACTTTTGCGCCTCGGCTAATTGCTCCATGGTGATGCCGGGTAGGTTGCGCTCCACCATATAAACCGCCATTGCCGCACCTCCGTT
>DASYYI010000238.1:0-3196 GCA_035933995.1 Candidatus Acidiferrales bacterium
CCATTTCAGCGCTCCGCCGACCGCAAAATCCGTTTCGAGTTCGCGCACATTCACGGGCACCGTTCCCGCCGCTTGAAAACAATCCAGAATCACGTGTGCACCCACCTTATGCGCTCGCTCGATGATCGCTTTCGCGTCCACAATCGTCGCACTGCGAAACAGCACCAGCGAAATCGGCACCAGCAGAGTGGTCTCATCAATCGCCGCCAAGAATTTCTCAAGCGGCAAATGAATTCCATCTTCGCTCTTCAGCAATTCAACGCGCGCTCCGCGCCGCCGCTGCTCCATGTAAAAATAGACGATCGACGGAAATTCCAGATCCACCAGCACCACTTTGTTGCGCGGCCCGGAAAAATCGAAGCACGACGAAATCACCGCCTGCGTCAGCGTCACATTCTGGTGCAGCGAAATGTCGCCCGCCCCTGCACCGATAATGCCGCCGACCTTGTCTCCCGCCGACACGGCCATTTCCCACCAGCCCTCTTCCCATGCGCGCACTCCTCGCGTTGCCCAAGATTCCGCATAATTGTGGACGCGTTCATACACCGCGCGCGGCATCGCGCCCAGCGAGTTGCTGATCAAGTAAGTCGTGCTCTCCAGAATCGGAAACTCTCCACGCCACTTCAACAATTCATCCATGAACATTCCCCTTCGCCTGCTTTCGCACGCAGCAATCGCCATCGTACCAGAGTCACCTCAAAATATATCCACCGTCCCAAATTCATCCGCCCGTTGCGGGCGTGAGACGATTGATGCAAACTGGCACGGTGAAATTTGGTGTTCGGCGAAAGCGTTTTTGGACGTTTGGATTGTTTTTCAGGAGCTAAAGCGCCATGAGGGCGTCAAGGTGTTGCATAGCAGCGATCATGTTAGCCAGTGTCGGACTTGTGGCAAGTTCAATTAGCGGACAACCGAGACGGTCCGCAACGGTAACTCTGAGCTTGTTCAGTTCCTTTGGGGAGCCAATTGCCGCATGCCATGTCGAAGGATTCCTCTCTTTCAATGAAGGGGACAAGACTGAGTACCGGAGTCGGTTTCACGGCTTAACGGGCACAGGAATCCCCTTTGGAAAGACGTATCGGGCGATCCTCAGATGTGAACAAGGAGGTATTCTCGGGCCGTTTTGGATTTCAGTTCAACGAACTCACGCGTTCGTTGTTCTAGGTGTCTGGTCTCATCCAGGCCACGGAGATTACTACACTGGCGCAGAGCCTCGCCTGACCGTCTACGTCGCGGGCAGTCCTGTTCCGAAGACCGAACAACAATGGATTAAGATTGTCGGAGAGTATAGCGATGAGCATGAAGTCGACGACGTAAGCGTCGATTCTCATTCAGCCCGTTTTTACAACTTCTTTCCTGGTCGCTTCCTTTTACTATTAGTCGCTGCCGACAAACTGCTTTGCGACAAACAGGTTGACTTGCTTGGTCCTGGGGCGCGGTTGCAGCTCTCGGTTTCACCTAGCGGCTGCACTGTTAAAGCCTTGGCCGCCGTCAAGGCCGTCGAGTGACGATCCGACGAAGCAGTACGCCAGAAAACATCCGCGGACTCGGCATCGGCATTATCGTGTGGCCGGCGACGTTACTCGTTTGTTTTGTGCTCGCTGGCTGCGGCGGCAGCGCCATTCATTCGCCCAACCAACCCGTCAGCCTAACCATCTCCGCCGCCATCAGCTTGAAAGAGCCTCTCGACTCCTTCGCGCAAAACTACAATCAAAAGCATCCCGATCTTCGCGTCGTCTGCAACTACAGCGCTTCCGGCACCCTCCAGCAACAGATCGAGCAGGGCGCTCCCGTCGACATTTTCATTTCCGCCGGCGAAAAGCAAATGGACGCGCTGCAAAATGAAAATCTGCTCACCGCCGGCACTCGCCGCGATCTGCTCGCCAATCAACTCGTGCTAATCGCGCCCGCGAATTCCACCACGCTTCACAATTTCGCTGATCTCGCAAAACCTTCCGTCAAATCCGTCGCTGTCGGCGAGCCGCGCACCGTTCCCGCGGGTATGTACGCGCAGCAAGTCCTCGAACATTTGCATTTGCTCCCTGCGGTGAAATCCAGGCTCGTTTATGCGGCGGACGTCCGCCAAGTTCTCGCCTACGTGGAAACCGGCAACGCCGCCGCCGGGCTGGTGTACGTCACCGACGCGCACATTTCCAACCGCGTTCGCGTCGTCGCCACCGCGCCATCCGCTTCCCACGACCCGATCCTCTATCCCGTCGCCATGCTGAACGCCTCGAAGTCTCCGCAAGCCGCCCGCGCGCTTCTTGACGCGCTCGAATCCCCGCAGTCGCTCGCCCTCTTTAAAGAATACGGTTTCACTCCAGCGCCCGCCCCCGCCGCAGTACACTGATTGCCCATGCCTCTCGATCTTTCGCCAATTTGGATTTCGCTCGAAACCAGCCTCACGGCCACGGCCATCACGCTTGTCTTTGGCGTCGCCGTGGCGATTTGGCGCGCGAATCGCCGCGGTCTCGGGCCCGCGCTGCTCGACAGTGTCTTCCTTTTGCCCCTCGTCCTGCCTCCCACCGTGGTGGGCTTTCTGTTGTTGCTGCTTTTCGGCCGCAACGGTCCGCTCGGCCGTTTGCTCCTGCATTTCGGCGCGACAGTGGTTTTTTCCTGGCCCGCAACGGTCATCGCCGCCGCCGTGGTTTCGTTCCCGCTGATGTACTTGGGTGTTCGCGCGGCGCTTGAGCAAGTGGACGCGCATCTCCTGCAAGCTGCGCGAACTCTCGGCGCATCCGAGTGGCGCGTCTTTCGACGCATCGCTCTGCCTCTCGCCTGGCCCGGCATCCTCGCGGGAACCATCCTTGCCTTCGCGCGCGCCCTCGGCGAATTTGGCGCGACTCTCATGCTCGCCGGCAGCATTCCCGGCAGAACGCAAACTATCCCCATCGCCATTTATTTCGCCGTCGAATCGAACGACCTGCATCAAGCCGTCGCCTGGTCGCTCATCGATATCTTCATTTCCCTCGCCATGATCGCCGGCATGTATTACTGGACGCATCTGCAAAATCCCGCGCGCCCGCGCTGGAGCCCGCAGCGGAGAAAGACAAGCGAGTCCGGTCGCTGACATGGCCCTCGAAGTCCAATTCGAAAAGCGCCTCGCCACCTATAATCTGAATGTCGAATTTTCCTGCGGCGCGGATCCTCTCGCCGTTCTGGGTCCATCCGGCGCCGGAAAGAGCATGACGCTCCG
>DASYYI010000308.1:0-3303 GCA_035933995.1 Candidatus Acidiferrales bacterium
CGGGCGATCTTCGGGGCCCGTCGAAAGTTTCGCAGGCATGGGGCGCGGCGCGCGACGTCCGCGTGCAGGGCCCATTTGCGGCGCTTCGGGAGCGGGCAAGCCGACGCTGGTGCCTGCGTCAATCAGGCCAGGGTAAACAGTCAAGCCTTTGCCGTCGATCACCGCGGCTTCGGGCGGAATCGCGGCGTCCGCGCCCACGGCTTTGATTATTCCGTCGGCGACGACAACTGTTCCGCTCTCGATTGGCGCGCCGGAGACGGGGACAACGCGCGCGCCCTTGATGGCGAAGTAGCGCGGCTCCCCCGGCGTAATCAGAGAGCTTTGCGCCAGACTCGTTGGCGAAAAGTTCAGCGCGGCAATCGCGCACACGCCGACGATGGCGAGCGATACCACGAGCATACGAATGCAGCTTCGTTGTTTCATTTCACACCCCAAAAATCATAGAAAATGGTGGCTGTTCATGCTCAGCTGCGTCGTGAACGCCCCGATCTGAAGCGCGGGTCTATATGTGCATCCGTGACGCTGGGGCGAAACAGTACAAGAATCCGCGCATGGAGTCACGAAAGTTTTTGTTGAAAGGAATGGGACCGGTTTCTGCGAATCGTGATCTCTGGTCGCAATAGCGACCAAAATCAATGTTTCCTGAAAAATCTTCTGGTTCGGACGTTCTATGGTTATAGGAGGCAAGTACTGACATGAGTGAACGTTCTCGAATCCCAGAAAACAACGGGGAAGATCTGAAAGATCTTCTTAAGGAGGAAACGAGCCGCGGCCGAAAGCAGCCCAAAAAGGCGCTTTCACTTGAACGCGAGCGCGCCATACGTAGGGTTGCGCAGTTGCTCGCAAATCCAAATTGTGACCGGGAAACTTTTCTGGAAACTATTCACGAGTTCGGGCTGACAGACGAATCTGCCGAGTATCGTCAGCTTCTCGCGTTGTGGAGGAAACGCCACGGGAACGCGTAGCTCTGCGGCGGGCCGCGCGAATGCGCCGGTCCTGCTCGTCGGGCGGAAGCATCGCAAGATGTTTCGATACGATTTGAGTGAACTCCGATGTGAATGCCCGAGCGGAGATTCTCTTTTTAGACACCTTCGATTTTCCCTTCGGCAAAACAACCTCCTTATCAGGAATGTTTACAATTTAGCAGCAACCAGAGCCAAAACGCAATAGAACGGAAGGCAGGCCCAGTGTTTAGTTGCGGAGCGGTTTGCCGGTCTTTAGCGTGTGGGCGATGCGAGCTTGGGTGTTGCGCTGGGCGCAGAGGGAGACGAAGGCTTCGCGTTCGAGGTCGAGGACGTACTGCTCGGAGACGAGCTGCGGCGCGGAGAGTGGCCCGCCGCCGAGGATGTTGGCAAGTTTGCGCCCCACCAGCGCGTCGTATTCGGAGATGTATTCGCCGCGCAGCATCTGATGGATGGCGAGCTTCGCGGCCGCGATGAATTCCTCGCCGAGGACGCGAATCTGCGCGGGCGCGGGAGGATGATAGCCGGCGCGCACCATGGCGAGCGCCGTTTCTTTGGCGTCGGCGACCAGGCGATCGCGATTCATCGCCACCAAATCCGACGCGCGCAGGTAGGCGAGCGACCGGCACTCCTCGGCGCTGGTTCCCACCTTGGCCATGGCGATATTTTCGAAGACAGGCTTGAGCGCGTGAAATAAATCCAAATCTTCCCCGCCCGTCGCGTGTTCGTTCGCGCGAATCAGCATTTCCTTTGTGCCGCCGCCGCCGGGAATCAGGCCCACACCGGTTTCGACGAGTCCCATGTAAAGTTCGGAATTGGCATGAATGCGCGCGGCGTGCAGGCTGATCTCGCATCCGCCGCCAAGCGCCATTCCCTGCGGCGCGGCGACGACGGGGCGCGGCGCATATTTAATCGCCATATTCACATTTTGAAATTGGCGGACGGCCATGTGAATGTCGTCCCATTCCTCTTCCTGCGCGCTGACGAGCAGCAGCATCAGATTCGCGCCCACGGAAAAATTCACGGCCTGATTGGCGATGACCATCGCGTCGAAATCGGTGTGCAAGCGCTTCAGGCCCGCGTGCAACATCGCGACAATGTCTCCGCCGATGGAGTTCATCTTCGCGTGGAATTCGCAGCACACCACTCCATCGCCCAAATCGATCAGGCTCGCGCCGGAATTTTCCTCGACCACTTTCGATTGCTCGCGCAGCGATTTCAGAATGATGATTCCCGCAGGTTCCTCGACGGGCTTGTACTCCGTGGTCGCCAGATCGAAATAGCGCGTATGCCCATGCGCGGATTCGTAGAATGTTTTTTTGCTGGAAGCTAAAAGTGAAGTGACGCTCGGCGGCATCGGCTTGCCCGTCATCTTCAGTATCAGCGACATGGGTTCCACGCCGATGGTGTCCCAAATTTCAAACGGTCCCAGCTCCCAATTGAATCCCCAGCGCATCGCGCGATCCACTTCCACAATGCGGTCCGCGATCTCCGGGACGCGCCGCGCGGCGTAGAGGCACGTCGCAGAAAGGGCGCCCCAGATGAAACGCGCAGCTTTGTCCACGACTTTGCCTTCGAGAATCGGGCCAATGAAGGACCGAAGCCGCTCGCGCGTGTCATCGATCATTTTTCCGGCTTCGATGGACGCGAATTTCGTCTTCTGGCGCGGACGATACTCCATCGTCTTCGTGTCGAGCGTCAGAATTTCGCTTTCGCCGCCGCCTTTTTTGACGCGCTTGTAAAAACCGCTGCCCGTCTTCTCGCCCAACCAGCCGCGTTTCATCATTTCTTCAATTAACGGTGGCAGTTTGTAAATTTCGCGCGACTCGTCGTTTGGCACGCTGTCGTAAATATTACGCACCACGTGGGCCAGCACGTCGAGGCCAACAAGATCGGCGGTGCGGAACGTCGCGGACTTGGGCTGGCCGATCGCGGGCCCGGTGCAGGCGTCCACTTCCTCGACGGTCATATCGAGCTCGCCCATCAAGCGCAGCGCGTTGAGCATGGAAAACGTGCCGATGCGATTGGCGATGAAATTCGGCGTGTCTTTCGCGGCGACCACGCCTTTGCCGAGGCAGCGGTCGCAAAATTGGTCCAGCGCGGCCAGAACTTCGGGCTTCGTTTTCGGCCCGGCGATCAGTTCGACCAGCTTCATATAGCGCGGCGGGTTGAAAAAATGCGTGCCCGCCCAGTGCGCCTGAAAATCGTCAGAGCGGCCTTCGGCGACCAGATGAATTGGCAGGCCGGAAGTGTTCGAGCTGACAATTGTGCCGGGGCGGCGATGCTCGTCGACGCGCGAGAGCAGGCTGCGCTTGATGGCGAGGTCTTCGGTGACCGCTTC
>DASYYI010000321.1:0-3771 GCA_035933995.1 Candidatus Acidiferrales bacterium
GAACCGATTTTCACGCCCGCAACGAAAGCCACTTCCGGCCACGACGAAAATATTTCCTTCGACACAGCCGCCGCGCAAATCGGTCAGCCGTTGGCCACGCGCCTGCGCGACATCACTCTTGAAGTGTATCGCCGCGCCTCCGAATACGCCGCCGCGCGTGGCATTATCATTGCCGATACGAAATTGGAATTCGGCCTCATTGGCGACGAACTCGTCTGGATCGACGAAGCTTTGACTCCCGATTCCTCGCGCTTCTGGCCCGCCGATTCTTACGCACCCGGGAAAGCCCAGCCATCTTTTGACAAGCAGTTTGTGCGCGACTATCTCGAACGTATCGGCTGGTCGAAGCAGCCGCCCGCGCCCGCGCTGCCTCCGGATGTGGTCAACGGAACGCGCGCTAAATATCGCGAAGCTTACGAACGATTGACCGGGCATCCGCTCGATTAGACGTATCTCGTAAAGTTGCTACTTGGGTGCTTTGGAGCGGGTGATTCTCGTCAGGGCACGGCTTCAGTTCACCCTGCCTGCCCTGACGCAGGAAGGGAGGCACGAAGGGCCGTGCCGAAAGATGTCCGATTTTCGAAGGGGCTTTAGCCCCTGAGGTCGTCCTCGCTATTTGTGGGATAGTTTCTAGCATTTCTGCATTTTGGGCCCGCAGCTCAACCCCCGGAGCGGTACTTCGGAGGATGGTATTGTGAAAGACCAGTTGGAAGTCCTTATCGGGCAGATGGTGGAACGCGGTATCTTGCTCGAGGAAGCGCTCGGTGAATTCGAGCGCCGTTTCATTAAGCGCGTAATGGATCACGTGGACGGCAACCAATGCCGCGCCGCGCGCACTCTGGGAATTCACCGCAATACGCTCGGCCGCAAGCTCGAAGAGTACAAGCTAGACCGTAACGGCCGCCGCCATTCCTAGCTTGCTCTGAAGTAACCGGTCAAATAAATCCGCGCCAAAAAAGAGAAGGCCGCTTCGTGCATTCGCAAGCGGCCTTCCCATACCAGACGGATTACGTGCAGATCAAACCGCGAAAGCTAACGCGCGCCGGGGCGCCGCGGCTTCCGCTTCGGAGCGCCTTTTTCCGGCGGTATCACCGATGCATCCACTTTGCATTTGTCAAAGTGCACCAAGAATGGCTGTGTATCGTAACTCACCAGCGTCCCCGTGAACTTGATGGCGTCGCCCTTCTGCAATCGAGCCGCTTCCGGTTGCACAGGAGCAGGAGTGGACGTCTGCGCGGCAGCGGCGCCCCCCGCCGGTGTCGCCGCAGCGGTGTCTGTGTGCGGAGCGGTCCAAACCGTCACGTCCAGATTGGCGGTTGTGCCAGCTTGAATTTCCTCGCCCGTCGCCGCCGTGAATACCTTGAAATCGATCGAATCTGTTCCTGGTGTAATGTCAATAATTTTGCCGACCACGTCCGGAATTTCCTGACCGCAAACGGCAAGCCACGTCATTTTCCCCTTGTCGCCGCCCGCCTGCAGGTTATCCAAGATCGTAAGCAGGTTGCTCGATTGGAGCACTGTGCTCAAATCCGCCGCGCTCGGCAAACTATAAGTCGCGGGCCGCGTCGGCGTAGTTCCAGCCAATTGAATCAGCTCGCTCATCTGCTGATCCAGCAGTGAACCGCAAGCCGGCTGCTCGTAATTGAACATCTGCGCGCGCAGATAAGTCCGCATCTGCGCTTCGCCCGGCCCCTTCAACGCGATCGAACGCGCCAGGGCCCAGAAACCATTCATGTAGAGATCGTTCACTTGCTGCTGCGCCGGATCTGGCGCTGCCGGTGTTGCCCCTGCGGATGGTGGCGTTGTTGGGGCTGTTCCATTTGGCGGCGTTTGCGCCTGCTTCGGCGTCTGCTGCCCCGCCAATTGCAGATAAGCGACGCCCAGTCTGAAATACGTCGCCGCGTCGTCCGACTTGTCGGCCAGCACTGCATTGAACGAATCAATGGCGTCCTTATAATCCTTCAACTGAAACGCTGCGGAGCCAGCCGTGTAATTGAACAAAATCTCGGGTGGCTTCTTCTGCTGCGTGAACTGATCGTCCGTCATGTTCGCCGGCTTCGGAAGCTCTCCCAGCACCTTCAGCCCGTCGAGCGCCGCCTGGCGCGCTTTCGTCAATTCGTCCTGCGCGTTGGGATCTTTCTCGTTGAACACTTGATTGAACGCCACGGCGCGAATGTAGAGAGCCTGTAATCTGTCGCCAGTCACCTTCTCCTTGGTCACACCCGGAATCACTGTTAGCTTGTCATCCGGCACGGCCAGGAACTTGTCGATGGCGTCAATCGTCTTCGGATAATCCTTCAACTGGTTGTAGGCCTGATAATCCGTCTGATACACCAGGGGCAGCAGCACCGAGTTCGGAAACTTCGACGCAAAATCGTCGCACGACTGAATTCGCGCCTGTGGATCCGTCTGGCTGGCGCAAGCCTGAAAAGCGTTGTATTCAGCAAGCGTGTACGGTGTCTTGGCGGCTGGCGGTTGCTGCTGATCTTGGGCGGACGCCAGCGGGGCGGCCAAACTCAGCACGGCGGCCACAAACACCAAAAGCCCGTTCGCGGCGAAACTTTTTCGCATCATCTTCCTCTTGCCTCCACGATCAGATTCGCAACCGTCTGCAGGCATCTCTAGGATTGCACTGGCTAAGATTGCGGGCGCGCAGAAAACTCTCGGATTATAGGGAAACCTCCAGAGTCGTGCAAGGCCATTCCCACCAATCCGCGTTCGCGCTCATTAGCCCAGTCGCCCAGGTAACGTTGCTGCTCTGGTGATAAGATGATGAATGTCAGCCAAACGTCGCCCGTGCGTTGCGGCGCTCGGAGTCGTCGCCTTTGCCTTTTTGTTTTTGCGGGCGCCCCATCCTGCCCGCCCTGACGAAGGAAGGGAGCGTCTTTTGCGAAGGGTGGGGGGTTTCGACTTTCGACTTTCGGTTTTCCGTTTTGGCAGTCGCCCCAGGGTGCAAAAGCAAGAACACATCGGGAGTCGCATCATGTCCACTGAGCATCCTCTCGCCGGCCAATCCGCTCTCATCACGGGCGCCAGCCGAGGCATCGGCTTCGCCATCGCTCGCCGCCTCGGCCAAATGGGCGCGCGCGTCAGCCTCTGCGGACGCGACAAAAAAGCCCTCGAAAACGCGGCCACGCGCCTCTGCGACGAATCCATCGACGCCTTCGCCTTTCCCGCCGACGTCTCTCGCGCCGATCAAGTCGCCTCCCTCGTCGACGCCACTCTAAAAAAATTCGATGCCATCGACATTCTCGTCAACAACGCCGGCGTTGGCCGCTTCGGCCCCATTCACCAATTGACGGAAACAGACTGGGATGCAGTGTTAGACACCAATCTCAAGGGAGTGTTCCTCGTCAGCCGCGCCGTCATCCCCGGAATGCTCGCGCGCTCGCGTGGCCACATCATTAACATCAGTTCACTTGCCGGTAAGAATTCCATGCCCGGCGGCGGAGCCTATTGCGCCTCCAAATGGGGCTTGCTCGGCCTCACCTATTGCATGGCCGAAGACCTCCGCGCCCACGGCATCCGCGTCGCTTCCATTTGCCCCGGCTCCGTCGCCACCGACTTTTCTCATAGCTCCACAAAGGACGCCAAAAAAATGCTCCAGCCCGATGACGTAGCCCACGCCGTCGCCATGCTCCTCACCCAAGCCCCGCAAAGCTTCATCAGCGAAGTCCTCCTCCGCCCCACCCAGAAGCCCTAGGCCAGTCGCTGTCTGCGCAACGTTGTGTGAATCGGCCGACCCTTCGCGTCCTTGCCACCATCTGGCTG
>DASYYI010000242.1:0-1550 GCA_035933995.1 Candidatus Acidiferrales bacterium
GACAGGACTCGAACCGCAACCCCGCCAGCCGAGACGCGTCCATCGCCGGGAAGTCGAATGCGCCTTCGCGCTGACAGGACCGAAGACCGGGCGGCGATAGCGGTGCCTGTTCATCTCATTCCTCCGGATAATTCACCGCATTCGGAATTTGCCCGCACCGAAAACGTCAGCACGCACGGGGCCCGCGTAATTGCGGGCAAATTGTGGCAGACGGGCAAATCAGCGCTTGTGCGTTCAGAGGAAGGCCAATTCGAGTGGACCGGGCGCGTGATTTACTGCGAGCGCTTGCCGGACGGCAAATTTGCGGTGGGCCTGCAGCGCTCGCGTGGGTAAAGCGGAGGGGGGAAGACTGCATACTTTGCGAGTCCAAATTACATCCAGCTTGCAGAGGCGGATTTGCGGGCGGCGGGTGGGTGAGCTATAATGCGCGCAGAAAGCGGCGGTGGTGTAGTTGTTTACAAAATGCCGGAGGCGAGTTGATCGGCGGCAAGCGCCAGAGCCAGGCAATCGTTCCTCGACGATGACTTGGTGATGGTTTGAGGTCCCATCCGATCGTCGAAGGGACCGCAGTACACGTAGTGAACAGAGCGCACGCCGCCTGAAGCGAATTTCTAGGGAGCGGCGAGATGCTGACTGAAAACCTCGCTAAGAAAACTTCCAGCAGCTGCCGCGGTATGGCGCAGAGTGTTCGTAGGTCGAGTGACTCTCCAGCCCGAGTGCAGAGCCGCGAATCCTGCTAAAGCTGCGCCTACGGAGAAGCAACGGAATAACAGGAGTGTGCAATTTTGGACAGAAATGTTGCCAGCGATTCTTTTAAATAAATAGCGGGCCGAGGAGGGACGCTGAACAGTGAACGAATTGAAGGCGAAGAGCAAATCGAAGGGTAGCGGTAAACGAAGCGGACGCCGGAAGTCTTTTCGAGATCCGCTGGCGCTTTTGGAGGCGGCGGGACTTGGGCGCAAGCCGGAAACGCGGCGGAAGCGCGACGTGATTTTCTCGGAAGGCGAGCCATCGAAGAATGTGTATTACATTCGCGACGGCAGCGTGAAGTTGTCGGTGACATCGAAGGATGGGAAGGAAGCGGTGGTCGGAATCCTGGGGCCAACGGATTTTTTTGGCGAGGATGGAATCGCGGGGACGAAGGTGTGCATGTCGACGGCTACCGCCGCGGCCGATTGCGATCTGGTGCGAATCGATAACCGGCGGATGGCGCAAGTGCTCCACGGGGATCGGGACTTCTCCGATTTCTTCATGAGCTACCTGTTGACGCGGAAGGCGCGCGTGGAAGCGGACCTGGTCGACCAATTATTCAATTCGAGCGAGAAGCGGCTGGCGCGCACATTGCTGATGATGGCGCGGTACGGGCGCGAGGGCGCGACCGAATCAACGATTCCGAAAGTGAGCCAGGAAACGCTGGCGTCGATGGTGGGCACAACGCGTTCGCGCATCAGTTTCTTCATGAACAAATTCCGCAAGATGGGATTCATCAAGTACAACGGCGGAATGCAGGTTCACGGATCGCTGTTGAATGTGCTGCTGCACGATTGACG
>DASYYI010000338.1:0-20919 GCA_035933995.1 Candidatus Acidiferrales bacterium
CCGGCCCTCATGAAACGGGTCACGGGGAAACGCGCGAACCAGAGGTACGTCTGCACAGGCTCAAGACGCGCAGCTTCTTCAGTGTAACGGTTGGGCGGCGAGTCTGGAACAAGGCGAAAATTGGGCTGGCCAGCGTCGCGAAGCGAAAAGGTGGATTGATAAACGCCGCTGGGCGTGAGAACCATGCCATTCCAATCGAGGAAAGAAGGCGGGAGCGGCAAGGCGCCGATTTTCTCGACGGCAAGGCCTTGCGCCACCGCGAATGCGCGAACGCGCGATATTGCGACGCCATGCGCGACGCCGCACGCAATGATGTACGCACAGGCGACATAAAAACCGGAGCGGCACCATGCTGACCGGCGAACGCGGCTGCCCCAGTTATCGAGCATCGGGAGAAAAAACAGCGCTGCGACAAGCGCCGAAGCGACAACAATGACCCAAATCGAAAATTGAAATTCGGCGGCGCGCGCAAGAAACCATACGCCGACCGCAAAAACCGTACAAAAGCCCCACATTTTTGCGGCGCGGTTCATTGTGGTTTCGCCGCGTTGATGGACCCAGGCGGCGAGTTGCGGGAGCAGAATGAGCGCGGTGAAGACGAAGTCGATGATGAAAAGGAAATCCCAGGTGACGCGATCTTTCGAGAAGGGATTCAACATGCGCGTGCCGAAAGACGTGAAGCCATCGAGAATGATGTGGCTGGCGATTCCAGCGGCGTAAATCATGAAAAGCACGTAGAAGGAGGGACTGTGGAGGTCGTTGCGATGAGTGCGCTTGGCGTGCCATCGCACAAAAGCGCGAGTGAGCCAGGCGAGAGCAGTGGCGAAAATTGGCAGGCCGATGAAGGAATGCGTGAAGCCGCGATGGTAACGCGCGATGGCAAGCGGATCGCGCGAGAACGCGTCGGCGAAAACATCTATGTCGGGGAAAACGGCGCCAAGAGTGGCGGCGAAGACGGCAATGCGCGCGGTAGATTCGTTTGACCGATTGGACGAAGGGCGCTTCGCGAAAAATCCTTTGCCGATCAGCGCGCCAGCGATGCCGTGTGTGACAGGGTCCATGAAAGATAGACAGTTTATAGCAAATGGTGGTCGAAATTGCGGACGGGATCTTTGGGGTTGCTACCGAGAGGCAGTTCAAAAGACTTGGATCAACGGGGAGCGCGCGGGGACGACCTCACCGATTTGGGCCCCGGGGATTTGGCGGCGCTGAAGCTCGGCACCGAGAGCGACGGCGTGGTCTGGGGCGATGGCGATGAGGAGGCCGCCGGAAGTTTGCGGGTCGAAGAGAAGGGAGCGGGAATCTTCGTCGACGGTGGCGGCGAATTCGACGCAGCTTGCGATGAATTCGCGATTGCTTTTGAGGCCGCCAGCGAGAAAGCCGCCGTGGACTGCTTCGCGCGCGCCGAGGAGAAGAGGGACTTTCGCGTGGTCAATGCGAAGCGAAACGGCGCTGCCAGCGGCCATTTCGCGCGCGTGACCGAGAAGGCCGAAGCCAGTGACGTCGGTGACGGCGTGGATTGGGGATGATGCGCCCGCGGATTCTTCGAGTTTATGCACGGCTTCCGCGGCATCACGATTAAGGCGCGCCATGGAAGCGATCGCGGCTTCGATGGAGGCAGGCGAAGCCTTCCCTGCCTTGAGCGCCGTGGCGATCGCGCCGGTGCCGATGGGTTTTGTGAGAATTAAAATATCGCCGGGACGCGCGCCGACGTTGCGCCAGATATTTTTTGGGTTGATGACGCCGGTAACGGCGTAGCCGAATTTCAAATCTTCGTCGCGAACGGAATGTCCGCCGACGATGGTGCAATGAGCCTCGTCCATTTTGGAAAGACCGCCGCGGAGGATTTGTTCGAGGACGGCAGCGTCGCCGCCATCAGGAAATCCGACAATCGAGAGCGCGGAAACGGGGCGGCCGCCCATGGCGTAGACGTCGCTGAGGGAATTAGCGGCGGCGATTTGGCCGAAGGTGAACGGATCGTCAGCGATAGGGGTCAAGAAATCGACCGTCTGCACGAGCGCGAGATCGTCCGAGAGTCGATACACCCCTGCGTCATCGCTGGTGTCGAAACCAACGAGAAGATTCGGATCAGTTGGCCGCGGCAAACGGCGAAGCACGGAGTCCAAAAGACCTGGACTCAGCTTGGCCGCTCAACCAGCGGCCTTGGCGGCGGATGTCAGACGCACGGGCTCTGCCAAGGCGCTTCTCTCCTCACTATTCAACACGGTGCGACCCGATGGATTATACGCTGGACTCTGTACAAATCGGACACGCACGCACGAGATCCCAATTTTGTTTGCGCCCTGCGCAACGTAACATAAATGCGCGCACATGGAACGCAAGACAAAATGGAAGATTGGCGCGGCCGTGATTCTCGCCGCGCTCGCGATCTTGTTGCCCGAAGTTGTATCCGCGGGATGGCACGCGGTTCACGGACGGACGGTGGAATTTCGCGGATGGAAGATCACGGTGCCGTTCGAATGGTACGCGGTGCGGCGTGGCGAAGGAATGAGCGTCGAGCGAATGGCGCGGTTGTCGTGGCAAAAACCCGTGGCGACTTTCCTGCCTGTGCATTTTGGGTCTGGATACAAATTCGATTACAACGTCTTTGGCGGAGTGCAAGCGAAAGTCTTGCTCGCTCAGGGATACGTGGGAGGCACAGCGCGCGATGTACGAATTGGGCGCGCGGACGGACGCTGCTGGACATTTACCGCCCGAGCAAACCAGCGCCAACTGTGGATTAGCTGCGTTGTACCGAAAGACTTGACCTCGGTCGACTACATCGGTCCCGAAGCGTACGCGAATGAGTTCTTTTCAGTGATTGGAAACATTCAGCGCGTTACGCCCGTGCGCTGATTCTCTCTTGCAATTCCGCCGGGTTGCGAATCGTTCTCAAGCGCATCCGCGATTTTAGGCTTGCGAAACCACTTGCGAGCTTGAACGAATCGGAATCGTCAGCGGCTCCTCCTGCCGGGCCGCCGAAAGCATGTGGCAATGCCCGTCCAGAATTCCGCCGGACTGAATCACCAGACACGGCGAATGGATTTCTCCAGTGACGACGCCTTTCGACTGAATCTCGACGCGTTCTTTTGCGAAGATGTTGCCGTCGAACCGACCGGCAATGGTCACATCGTTGGCATCGATCTGGCCTTCGACGTGGGCGTTTTCGCCGAGAAGCAGTCCGTGATCCGATGCGATGCTGCCTTTTACATGGCCATCGACGCGAAACATTCCGGCGATGACGATCTTGCCTTCGATCGAAACGCCGCGATCAATAAAGCCCGCCCACTCCGATGAACCGCCAGACTTACCGCCCAGCCATTTCGCAGCCACGGGACGCCTCCTCAGAAAAGCAAGTATCCCGGATTATCGCGCAATGATTAGCTGATAGAGACGGTCGAGATCACTCTCGTTGTAGAACTCGACAATGACCTGGCCGGGATGTCCTTTGGTACAGGGATTCACGGTAACGCGCGTGCCGAGGACGCGCTGCAGTTCATCAATGGCCGCGCGGGTATTGGCGTCAAGGGTGACGGGCTCAGATGCGGCGCGGTGGCGTCGAGTGTGTGTGGCCAGGCGCTCGATTTGCCGAACAGTCAAGTTGCCGCGAGCGGCGCGCCTGGCTGTTTCTGTGCGCAGAGGCTGATCTTCAATCGCCAGCAGCGCACGCGCGTGACCCGCGGTGAGGCGTCCGTCTTCGACCATTTCGCGAATCGAGTTGTCGAGACGCAGAAGGCGAAGTGAATTGGCGACCGTTACGCGTTCTTTTCCTGTGCGCTCAGCGGCTTCTTCTTGCGTCAGGTGGAATTCCTGAATCAGCCGATCGAAAGCCTGGGCCTGCTCAATTGGATTTAGATCTTCGCGCTGTAAGTTTTCGACGAGAGTGATTTCCATCGCCTTCTCGTCTGGAACGTCTTGAATTACGACGGGGACGCGATGCATCGACACGAGTTGAGCAGCGCGCCAGCGGCGCTCGCCGGCGAGCAACTGAAAACGAGGGCCGCGCCTGCGGACGACGAGAGGTTGGATAATTCCGGTGCGACGGATCGATTGCGCCAATTCGTCGAGCGCGGATTGCGCGAATCGGGTCCGCGGCTGATAAGGGCTGGGGTCGATGAGATCAATGTCGACTTGGAAGGGAGAGTCGCCGGAATTACCGGCGCGAGCGGGCGCGACTGCGGCAGCGGCCTGGCCCGACGGCACTGGCGACGAAGAGCCTGTTGGGTTATTCGGCGCCGCCAGCGGCGTTGCTTCGGGCTCGCGTATCAGCGCGCTCAGTCCCCTGCCCAACGCGTTTCTGGTCATTGGAGATGACCTCCTTTGCGAGTTGAATATAGCTTTCAGCGCCTTTACTACTAATGTCGTAGAATATTATCGGCTTTCCGTGACTTGGGGCTTCTGCAAGGCGGACGTTCCTGGGAATCACTGTGGCGAACACTTGGGTGCCGAAGAAACTGCGGAGATCGGCGGAGACTTGTTTCGAGAGGGTGGTGCGGTCATCGTACATGGTCAGGAGGATGCCTTCAACGGCGAGCGATGGATTGATCGTGCGACGGAGCCGCATCAGTGTATCGAGCAGTTCGGCTACTCCCTCCATGGCGTAGTATTCGCACTGGATGGGAACCAGGACGGAATCGCTGGCGGCGAGCGCGTTGATCGTGAGCAAATCAAGAGCCGGAGGGCAGTCGATGAGAATGTAGTCGTAGTTACTGCGAATCGATCGAACGAAAGCCTTCAACTTGTATTCGCGTTCCTCCATGCTGACCAGTTCAACCGAGGCACCGACGAGATTTTTGTCGGCAGGGATGATGTCTAATCCTGCTACCTGCGTTTGAAGAACGATCCGTTCGGCTGGCTCATCGAGGATCAGTGCATTATAGATCGTGCGGCGCGAAGGATCCTTCGGAAAACCGAGACCGCCGGTGGTGTTGCCTTGGGGATCGGAGTCTATGATGAGAGTGCGCTTCTCTTCGGCGGCGAGAGAGGCACCAAGATTAATGGCAGTCGTCGTCTTGCCAACACCGCCTTTTTGATTTGTGATGGAGATTACTCTCCCCAATCGTCTCTCCCCGATTTTCGAGGTAAATCTAACAGAGTGGCAAAAGGATGCGCAAGATGTTTCACGTGGAACATTCGAAGAACGTGGCTTGAGACAGAGATCTTGTTCCACGTGGAACAAATTCTGCTTGGACTGGGTGTGACTGCCATCATCTGCCGGGTTTCCCGACTATGATTCTACGCCTTGCTGTGCCTGGAATTGCGCTCTGTATCCAATGCCAGTCGGGAATTAGCGCTGTGTTCTCGGCATCTTCCGCACCCAACCAAAGAATGACGCGTCCGTCTGGGCGTAACTTGGTACGAGACCATGACAAGAGATCGCTTATTTTTCCGAGCGCACGCGACGTTACGAATGCGAGTTCATTTGGCCGAATTTTCGAAACCTCGAAACCGATGGGAAGGATGGCGACATCGCTAAATTCCAGTTTTCGAGTGACTTCGTTTAGGAAGGCGCACTTCTTCTTGTTCGGTTCGAGCAATATTACGCTCAGATTCGGACGCAAGAGCTTAATTGCCAAGCCCGGAAAGCCAGCGCCAGAACCAACGTCGGCGAGTCGACCATGTTCAAAACTCTCCAAAGACAATGCGAAAAGACTCTCACCAAAATGAAATCGAACGACGTCCTCTTCGCTCGAAACCGCCGTCAGCGCGATTTTCCTTCCCCAAATAGACAATAAATCCATATATGACTGTATCTTATCGCAGATCTCCAAGGGCACGTCGCGAGAGTATGGTTGCAAAAGATCTTGGACCTTGGGCGTAGGGATTGTCAATTGGCGCCTCTGCGCACGCAGCGTCTTTCTGGGAAGTGAAAGGCATAAAGAGCGAGTGGGTGTCGCCCGAGCGGCAGGAACCTCAGGGCCGCAAGTGCGACGGAGAAATCGACCGCGAAATGGATAACTATTGATGGTAAGAGACTTCCGGTCCATATTCTCGCGGCGGAGAAAATGAGGCCGACGGCGAAAGTCGTGATTAGTCCTTTACGGCCCTGGTATAAATGGGCGGACGCGAAAAAAACGGCGGAAATGAGTGCCCCGGTCAGAGCGGAGCTGAAAAAGACGTCTGCAAAGACGGCCTGAATGAATCCACGATAAATGAACTCCTCACAGAGAGCGACCGTTAGGACAAGGAGAAATCCGACCCACGCCTCTCTGGAAGCCCTAGGAAGGAGCTTTTCCGCAAGTTTCGGAACAATGCCCAGACTCTCATATGGGAGCGCAGCGACGCGGCGAATGGCATAGACCTGATTGAAGACCAGAATGAGCGACAAGCCTGCGGCGGCAGTCAGGGATCGAAGCGGGTGCGGAAAAGCCACGCCAAGGACGTCCCAAGACAGGTGATTCGCGAGGCAACGCCACAGAATGACGGCGACGGCTGCCCACTGAAACGCGATAGTGGATAAGTAAAGCAAGATGCGATCCGATGACGTTAACTCCGGACCGGCCAAAAGCTCGCGAATGCGCCCCAGACTGCGCCAAGGAACGACAACTGCGAGGATCGCAAGGATCAAGATGTAGTCCCAGTGCATGTTTGACAGACTGCACTATGCCGCGATTCTTTCCAAGACGAAAAATGTAAACGCGACGGTTGACACTCTGCGACGCCCGTTTTATCGTGTTCGGCGAGCTTACGAATTATGAAGATTCTTGTCATCGGGAGTGGAGCGCGCGAACACGCGCTGGTGTGGAAATTGAAGCAAAGTCCGGAGGTCGAGCACATCTGGTGCGCCCCCGGAAACGATGGAATCGCGGAAATCGCGGAGTGCGTGACGGCGAATGTAGATGACGTCTTCGGCATGGCGGACATGGCGGCGAAGCTCAGGCCAGAGCTGACAGTAGTCGGTCCGGAACACCCCTTAGTGCTTGGAATTTCCGACGAGTTTGCGAAGAGGGGCCTATCGATCGTAGGCCCATCGCGAGACGCCGCGCAACTCGAAGGTAGCAAAGTTTTTGCCAAGGAATTCATGCAGCGGCACGGGATTCCAACAGCGTCAACCTACGGGATATTTGACGCCGCCGTGGATGCATACACGTCGCTGTGCGAGGTGGACTGGCCAGTTGTGGTAAAAGCCGACGGATTGTGCGGCGGCAAGGGCGTACTCGTCACGTCCTCGCCAGATGAGGCGACAGCGTTCATAGAGCGATTGATGGAGAGCAAGGACTTCGGCGACGCGGGCAAGCAGGTGATTATCGAGGAAGGCCTTTCCGGGGCGGAAATATCCTATATAGTGCTGACAAACGGTCGCGATTTTGTTCCCCTAGCAGCGTCGCGTGATTATAAGCGCGCTTTCGACGGTGGTTTTGGGCCGAATACTGGCGGAATGGGCGCGATTTCGAGCGATGACTTGGTGTCGAGTGAGGTGGAAACGGCGATCCAAGAAAAGGTCGTCCGGCCGACTATCGCAGGAATGGCCTGCGATGGCAAAGAATACAAGGGATTTCTCTATTTTGGACTTATGATGACGTCGTCAGGGCCGAAGGTGCTCGAGTTTAACTGCCGATTGGGTGATCCGGAGACAGAGGCGCTAGTGATGCGGATGAATTTCGACTTGGCCACATTACTTCGACGGGCAGTTACCGGAAATCTGGAAGGCGCGATATTGAGTTGGAAGCCAAAGGTCAGCTTGTCGTTAGTGTTGGCGGCAGACGGATACCCGGGGGTGCCAAAGATCGGAGCGCCGATTGCGGGCCTCGACAGGGTGAGGGACTGCGCGATATTCCACGGCGGAACGAAAGAGAAAGCGGGTGTTCACTACGTTAGTAGTGGACGAGTGCTCAACATCGCGGTAGCTGCCAACAGCATGGCTGAGGCGCGTTCAAAGGTTTATGACGCGGCAAAAGAGATCCTTTTTGAAGGCATGCATTATCGAAGAGACATCGGCAAGGAATCAGCGAGGGCGGTAAATCAAGTTGCGCAGTTATAGGAGGCACCTGGAGTACGCCGGGTCGGACTGCGTTCGGAAAATCCGATGGTGAAGATCGAGATAGATTCAAAAAGGAGGGTGATTGGTGGGGTCAGATGCGAAGGCGTTAGTTGGCGTCATAATGGGTTCGGATTCGGACTATCCGGTGATGGCAGAGGCCGGACGGATGCTCGCTAAATTCGGCATCGGATTTGAGGTTGAGGTGGTGTCGGCGCATCGGTCTCCGGCGCGTGCCGCGGAGTACGCCGAGACGGCAGCAGAGCGCGGGTTAAAGGCAATCATCGTGGGCGCTGGAGGCGCGGCGCACCTCGCAGGAGTGGTGGCGGCGTTGACGAGCCTACCTGTGATTGGCGTGCCAATGGCGGCCACGTCGTTGAACGGCATGGATTCTCTACTTGCGACCGTGCAGATGCCGGGCGGAGTTCCTGTGGGGACGATGGCAATCGGGAAGCCCGGGGCGATGAACGCGGGCATTTTCGCGGCACAGATTCTTGCGACGTCGGACGCGCAAATTACGCGCGCCTTAGCGGAACACAAGAAAGAATTGGCCGCAGGCGTTGCAGAAAAAAGCGCGCGGCTGAAGGGCGAATTAGCAGGACGGAAATAAGTAAGAGAACGCAGCCAGAATAATTTTTATCACCGACCCGGACCCGTGGGCTTGCCGGGCGGACGTCGGAGGCTCGGGGCGCCCGACGGGCGAACCTCTTCGCTGCCTGGTTTTGGAGCTTCCACGGGCGGCGCGATGAACCAGCCGACGCCTCGCTCTTTATTAATTTCCAGTTCGATCATTCTCACGCCCGGGTGCGCAATAGCGCGAAGAGAATCACGCAGGAATGCCGCGACGCTTTCCGCGGGTAATTTCTCAAGATCGCCATTCAGTATGGAATTGGAGGTTTCGCGTAACTGGGGCGAAGCGGATAGAGCAGCGGCAATGCGTGGATCTCCCGATGCGACCAGGGCGGAGAGATCCGCGGTGGCCGGTTCCGGCGGATAGCTGATTTCGACAAGGCCGCGGGGTTGGCCTTTTTCGGGCGGCCAAAGTTGCGTGTATTGCGGTTGCAGAACGGTGGTCTGCCAGAAATCGCCTTGCTCGGGCTCTTGATCAATCGGATATTGCACGAGCCAAACTTCGGGACCGTAATTTTGGACGTAATCCACAAGGACCATTACGAGGAGCGGCTCATTAGGCGCGAAATTCAGATTGCTATGTATGTGATCGGCGATAGCCGTAAGGCGGTCGTGCAGGGGCCCGGCGACCTGCTCGATATCACTCGCTTCAGCGCCCCCTTCTCCGTTAGTTGCGCCCAACGTGGGACCCTTTCGGAGACCTGCGGGCGGCGGCAGCTCCGGCAATTCGCTATCGATGCGAGCGAGTTCGCGGTGTTCGCTGGGTAACCACCAATCGGCCGCGCCCAAGAGAACTGCTACGCGATCATTCGACAGCTGAACAACCATTGGCGGACTGGTCTCCGGCTCGATTGGATTTTCCATTGTTGCCACAACGATGCCATCTTTGGCGACGCCAATTACGACGCGGCCGGCGTAGAGATTGGCGACTATTTCCTCGGCGCTCTCCTGATCAGGATTTTGCGCAAAGGAATGCCGAGGGAAAATCGACGCGGCAGCGGTTACAGCGATGAGACAAAGGGCAAATCGGCATAATGGATGAACAGCAGTGTGGCGACGCGGCATTGCGTTGTGAGATGCGCATGGAAGCGAAGTTGATGCCACGGGTATGTCCTGGAAGCCGGCCAACAAACGATAGAAGCGCTGATTCAAGTTACCATAATGGGCGCCAAGGAAAGTTCAGAATTTCCTGGAGAGTGCCGTGGCAACCAGTAGATAACAAATTATCTTGACGTGCGAGTTTTGAGTAAAATCAGACGAGGAGTTTTCGAGAATCATGAAACACAACGGGAAGCGGCTAGAAGACATTTTGGAATCGCACGTGAAATTCACGAAGGGCGACGCGAGCGGAGTGCGCGCGGATTTATCGGGCGCAAGACTGGCGGCCGCGAACTTGCACGGCGCGAATCTTTCGTACGCATTGCTGCGTGAGGCGAATCTTGAAGGGGCGGACATGGGCGAGGCGCGGCTCGGCGGCGCCGATTTCAGCGGCGCGAAAATGAAACGCGCCGATTTGCGCCGCGCCGACCTGACGGAAACAATTCTTGCGGGTGCGGATTTGCGGGAAGCGCAGTTGGGCGGCGTGGAGTGTTTTCGCGCGGATTTGAGCAACGCGAATCTGCGGGGCGCCAATTTGCGCGCAGCCAATTTCCGCTATACGATCCTCCGCGGCGCGGATTTGCACGGCGCGGACGTGACCACGACCATCCTGCGCGAGACGGAGTTGGATGGCGTTGATCTTTCGGGGTTGGATCTGACCACCACCCTGATGCCGCGTGGCTGGAAAACCGAAGAAGGCAAAAAGTAGCAGAGTCGTCGGGCTGGGATCTATTTCCGCTAGCCTCCCGCCATTTATCAGTTTGCAGATGGAAACTATTTGGGCGCGATGTAACTTGCGGCGTCTGGATATTCCGCGCCGGCCGCAGCGCCGCGAATTGCCGGGTTGCGGCGCCGGGTTTCGATGCCGAGACGCTTGATTTTCTGGTTGAGAGTGGAAAGCGGAATCTGGAAGCGTTCGGCCGCTTCTGTCTGGTTCCAATTCGAATGCTCGAGCATGTCGATGATGATGCGGCGCTCGACTTCCTCCATAATTTCGAAAAGCGAGCGGGTATTCGAGCGCGAACCCGGCTCGCCCGGCATGGGCGGCAGAAATTCGGCGAGATGGAGATGCACGCCGCGGACGATCTCCCGGCTCCGAACGACTTCGGGCAGCAAGTCCGCGTCCATCGAATCTCCATTGGAGAGGACGATGGCGCGTTCGACCACGTTTTCAAGTTCGCGCACGTTGCCGGGCCAGTCGTAATCCATCAGGACACGCATGGCCGGAAGCGAAAAATAGCGCATGGGCTTGCCATTGTCTTTCGAGAAACGCTCGAGGAAACGTTCCACGAGCAGCGGGATGTCTTGCCGGCGGTCGCGCAGCGGAGGAAGCGCGATGTTGATCACGTTGAGGCGATGGTACAAATCCTCACGGAAGCGTCCTGCGTGGACCAGGGACATCAGATCTTCGTTCGACGCTGCAATGATGCGAACATCTACTTTAATTGTGTCCGTGCCGCCCAGGCGCATGAATTCGCGTTCCTGAATCACGCGCAGAAGCTTGGCCTGGGTTTCCGGGCTGATGGTGCTGATCTCGTCAAAAAAAATCGTTCCCTGGTCAGCGACTTCGAAAAGCCCCTTCTTGGAAGCGACCGCGCTGGTGAACGCGCCTCTTACGTGGCCGAAAAGCTGGGACTCGAGAAGATCAACCGGAATCGACCCGGTATTTACGGCGATGAAAGGCTTTTCGGCCCGCGGCGAAGCGGCATGAATGGCCTTGGCAATAACTTCTTTTCCGGTGCCGCTTTCACCGGCGATCAGAATGGTGGAGCGCGAAGGGCCCACTTGCGCCACAAGGTCAAGAACGGCGAGCATTTTTTCGCTCTTGCCTACGATGTTGGGAAAATTGTAGCGCTCTTTGAGTGCGCGCTTGAGCTGCACGTTCTCTTCGCGAAGGCGGCTGCCTTCGATAGCGAGCGCGACCTGGGAAAGAAGTTCGTCATTAGACCATGGTTTGGTGATGTAATCTTGCGCGCCATTTTTGAACGCCGCGCGAGCCATGTCGATCGAGCCATAAGCGGTGATCAGGATGATGGAAAGCTGGGGATCGCGACGATGAATTTCGCGCAGCAACTCGATGCCATTGCGGTCCGGCAAACTGACATCGAGAAGTAGCAGGTCGAAAGGCTGGTCGCCCAATCGAGCCAGACCCGCCTCGCCGGTCTCCGCTTCGGTGACGGCATAGCCCTCCGAGGAAAGCAGGGCCTGAAGGCCCTCGCGGATTTCTACTTCGTCGTCGATAACGAGGATGGAGCCCTTAGGCATGGACGGCTTTCCTTGCCACGGGGAATTCGAGGCGGAATGACGTGCCCTTTTCCGCGGTGGAGCGGACTTCTAACTTGCCCGCATGCTCTTTTACAATTCCATAACTGACGGAGAGTCCGAGGCCGGTGCCACGTCCTGACGCCTTCGTGGTGAAAAAAGGATCAAACACGCGATGGATGTGCTCGGGACGAATGCCGACGCCGGTGTCGGTGACTTCGACTTCCACCGAGCCGTTGTAGGTTGCAGTGCGGACTTCGAGCATGCCGCCGTTGGGCATTGCATCACGCGCATTCATGAAAAGGTTCAGGAACACCTGCTGCAAGCGGGTGGTGGAGCCCAAAACGACAGGCAATGTGTCCGTGAAGTTGCGTATCACGTTGACTCGCGCTGCCTTGAATGGATGCTGGACCAGACTCAAGGTTTCATCCAAAACTGAATTCAGGTCGACCTCGACGAACTCCGCTCCGCCTGTGCGGGAGAAATTCAGCAGATTGTTGACGATCTCGCTGGCCCGGAAGGTTTGCTTGATAATCTTGTCAATCGTCTTCTGGCGCGTGTCCTCTGGCGGTATTTGTTTGCCGAGCATCTGAATGTAATTTGAAATGACGGCGAGGGGAGTGTTGACCTCGTGAGCGACGCCAGCGGCGAGCAGGCCAAGCGACGTCAGCTTTTCGTTTTGGACCATTTGCTCTTCCAGGCGAACACGCTGCGTAATGTCGTCGAGAAGAATCAAGCGGCCGAGGCGCTGCCCGCTCTTGCCCACCAGCGGAGCGAAGGAAGCATTTACGACGAAACGCTGCGCGCCCGGGCCGTAAAGCCGGAATTTGTAAATGCTGGCAACATGCTCTTCGCGGGAATGCGAAGCGATTTCCGCGACCAGGTCCGCAGGAAGCACGTCCTTCAAAGCGCGGCCTACAGCTTGCTCACGCGGAATGCCGATGAGGCGTTCCATCTGCGGGTTCCAGGACTCGATGCAATCTTCGAGGTCGACCGTAAGCACGCCGATATTCAGGGATTCGATGATGTTCTCGTGGAATTCCTTCAGACGCTCAATTTGCAGAGCTTTCTGCTCAAGAGAATTATAGAGACGCGCATTTTCGATGGCGATGGCAAGGTAGCCGGCAATGGTGTCGAGGAGTTCGATGTCGTCGCTGGTCAGATAATCACCATCGACCGTCTTGCCAAGCCCAAGAACCGCGACGACGTGATCGCGGAAGCGGCAGGCGATGAAATAATTGAGGCCAAGCTGTTCAAGCGTGTGACGGACAGCTTCGGTTTCACCCGCACCACGCGCCGATTCAAAGAACAGGCAAGCCTGCGCGAGCGCAGGGCGCTCCGCTAGATTCAAGAAGCTCAGATCGAGCGGCGATTGTGCCTGCACGCCGAGTGAACGCGAGAACTGGAACGTTCCGGAGTTCTCGGGATTTTCGAGAAAAACAGCGAGACGGTCGACAAGCAATGTTTGCGAAATCCGATCGAGAACGGAGCCGAGCAGCGGCTCGATGCGTACTTCGTTGGTGAGTGTGCGGCCGAATTCAATGAGCGTGCGGCGGTAATTCAGGCGGTCGCGATAGAAGAAATGGTCGAGACGCGCCTGCATCCAGTCGCGCAAGGGTTGAAAGAGAAAGGCAGCAACGACGATCGCGACCACTGTCCCAGACGCGCCGGCGGAGCCCGTAGAGTGGAAAAGCAGTCCAATCACGGCGACCGTGGCGAAATAAACCGCGACGATCGCGGCGGTTGCGAGTGTATAGGCGATGCCGCGCTTAAATATAATGTCCACGTCCATCAAGCGGTAGCGAATGATGGCGTAGCCGAAGCACAATGGGATAAGGACCAAGGAAAATGCGGATGCCGTCATCCATCCCGAGGGGATGATGCCTGCGAAGATCGGAACAATATAAAAAGCAAGGAATGGCACGACGCCGACGAAAGTGCCAAAGGTGACCCACTTCAATTGCTGTCGCAGCAAGCCTGTGGGCGCGCGGCGATAGCTGAGCAGAAAAATTACGCCTGCCACCAGAAAGTACGCGCCCCAATAGGCGAACTCAATTTGATCGAGGCGGAAACGGCTTTCAATCGAGGGCATCAGGTCAAGTGCCGCGGTGGCCACGCTCACGTGCAAAAAAAGCAGCGCGGCAGGCACGGCATAGATGACGGCAAGCCAGAATTTCAGATTGCGGACGCGGCGTTCAGGGAAAACGAGCGCGAAATGGACAAGAAGAGCAGCTTGCAGGAGGAGCGCCACGACATTCGACCAGTAAATCGTCCAGTCGAATGAGTTCAGTTTGCCGCTGTAACGGAACGCGTAAAAAATGAAGGAGACGAGGCAGAAGATATAGAAATGTACGGCTCGCGGCGCAGTCCAACGACGCAGAAAAATAAATACGCCGATGAATAGATAGAGCAACGAGAGAATGCCAAAGCAATTCCAGATGAGAGTGGGTTTTTCTGCAGGCGCGGTGAGGACGTTGGCTTGGAAGTCAACTCCACCGCGCGTAAGCTGATACGGCACATTCGACCATATGCCGGCACGCGAAAGTTGCTGCGTCACTTGCGTGGCGCGCTGGACGGGAACGCCGCCCACCGCCGTAACCACGTCGCCAGGCAGGATTCCAGCCTTAGCGGCAGGGGAAGCTGGCGTGACCCGCCAGGCTTGGACCCCCGAAGGACTGTCCAACCACGCAACGCCATCGTCGGGCATGGCGAATTGCGAGCGTTGGACGAAGTTCAAACAGCCAAAGACGAAGGCTGCGAGCGTGAGAAAGGCCAGCAGGGCCGCGGCTAATCGCATTCGCAAACTATCATTCATGGGCAGTGCCAGGACACAGTTACACCACTCCGCTGAAACTTGTGCACGTTGAGTTCCAGAAGATGGGATTTTGCGGAGTTCATAAACTGCTCAGAATCAGGTAAGTACTGGAAGTCCCTCGCTGCGTCACATCTTGGTTCCATATTTCAGGAGATGGGATACCAAATCCAGTACCGTCCCCTATGGCTCAGAATTGAACACTAATGCCGCCGCGGAACGTCCTATAAGCCGCCACCATAACGATCTGACCGTCTCGAGTGGTCATGGGGACATATCCCTGAGCCAAAAGGTTCCCGAAGTCGGCCATAGCTTGCATGCGGTGCAAGCAGGGAATGGGCTGGTGGATTATGAGATTAAAATATGGATCCAAGCGGAAGAACGCCTCGCCGTATTCATCTTGTCTGGAAACGACCATGCCATTGATCCATTTGTAGCCTGTAGTGACCTGGGTCCCCAGAACTGGAATCCTGGAGGAAACCGAGCCAGCAATACTGTGGCGATATTGCGTGTCGAGCGCATCCCGTAGGCTGCTATTTGGCTGCTGATTCGTTTCTGGAGCGAGCGCCCCGGCCCAGGCATAGACGACGGTTGCCGAAAGATCCTTGGAAAACCTCTCCTGATAGGCGGCGCGAGCTCCCCAGGAGTCGGAAGTTCCTGCATCATAGGCGAAGCCGTCCGTGAAGAAGTCCTGGAGGAAGTTGGCATTGTCGATCACATTGCCCTGGCCGAAGACAGCCGTATCGTTCGAGCGATCATGGAATCCCGCGAGCATCAGCCGGCTGTGATGCGCAAAAAGACGCTCTACAGCGAGCTCTTCGTGCCAGCCGTTCTCAAGCACGGGCCGCCCATCATGGAAAAGCATCGTGGGAAATGCATCGAGAGAATCCAGCGCGGATTCGAGCGGCGCAGTAGCTTCAGGACTTGCCTCCGGCCATGGGCGCGAGGCCAGCAAGAGAGAAGCCTGCCAGTCAGGAGAAATGCGAACCGCCAACTCCGCGCGAGGTCGAAGACCAGTGGTCGTTTCGCTTCCTAGGCTGGTCAGCAAATATTCGGCGCCGTAGCGAAGAGTAACTGCGTCGCTCAGAGCGAGAACACCGGTTTGGTCCAGGCGCAGACCCCGGAACATCGGGCCATCCGCACCCAGACGGGACTGGCGCACGACGAGACTGGTGGAGGGACCGGCCTTTCCGTTACCTTCAGGCAGCCAGAGAGTGGCAAAGCCGCCGCTGGTAGCTTGGCTTTCGTAACTGACCTGACCGGCAACGAGAAGCTGGCCGGTTGCGCCAATGCCTTCGTCGAAGGCAAAAGACGTGGCGGGCGAGTCAGAAAAACCCGTGGCTGAGCCTGGACGCATGCCGGACGTGAAATCGATGCGACTGCGCGGCTGGCGATTGGAAGATGCCACTTCGCTCGACGATTCCTGTCCTTGCGCAAGGACAAGCCGTCCACTCTGCCAGCGCAAAATGGGACGTGTGCTTGGCGATGAGCGCAGCACCCAGCCCCATTCGGCCTCGCCGGGTTTTTCATTGGAGCGGCGCTGCAAATCGCTGAGCCCCGTGAAAAGGGAACCAAGCTCAATCTGCAAGCTGGTCGTACGACTGCTGCTGACAGGGACGTTGGGTCGCAATGACGGCAAAAATCCAGCCAGCGTGACGCGCACCGAGTAAACCCCTGGGAGGAGCGCGGCAGTGGCGAAGCGTCCGTGAGCGTTGGTGAGCAATTGGACAGAAGCCGAGGTCAACGACTGCGCCGTGACGACGACCGTAGCGCCCATTTGCGGCACGCCGCTTGGGTCGAGCACGACGCCGGCGATTTTTCCCGTTTGAGATTCCGCGGCGATCGGGGACGCAGCGCCAGCGAACAATCCGAGGATCAAAATCAACGCGCCAAAAAGTCGAGAGCTCATATTGTTTTACCTCCCGTCATCATTTCGAGGGAGCCCGCACCGTGAAATTCGCCGAAGGAGAAATTGTCTGCTTGTCGTCGTTATCGGTGATCTGAATCTGGAGTTTATAGCTTCCCGGCGCCAGTGATTTGAGGTCGAGGGCCTTCTCAATCCAGATTTCTTCGCCGTGCTGATTATATTGCCGTGAATTTTCCGAGAACTTCACGACCGGAGCATTGCTTTCGTTCAGGACCTGATACTGGATCGTGGCATCACCCTCGTGAGTCTTGGGATCAACCTTGAGATTATAGACCTGCAGGAAAATGCCCATCTGTCCGCCCTCGTCAAAGATGGCATTGAGTTTCGGCCGGACTTTCAGATCTCCGAGGACAAATTCCCCCAGGCCAATATCTCGCGAAGAAACTTTTTGAATTTCGTCCGCCAGGATAAGAGAGCTGGCGCCGAGTTGATCGTCCTGGAAGCGCGGAACTTGCAAGCGAGTGTTGATCACGCCGAGATTGCCGCTATTGGTGTCTTTGAGAACCACATCGAGCCGATAGAGGCCGGGACGCAACGGCAGAGCCTTCTGATAAATGTTGTATCCCTTCAAATATTGCTGCATCAGCGAGTCGGGCGTATCGGCTGAGACAGTGTCTTCGAAAGTTTGGACGACGCGGCCGCTGACACTGGTCACGCGAGCAAACAGGTGCAGTGTGGCAATTTGCACGCCGTTCTTGTCCTGGAAGCTCATGTCCTTGTTGGGAATCTGAATGGTGATGGGAACGAGATCCGTGTCATCAGTGATTCGCAAGAAATCGGAATGACAGTCAAAGTGGATCTGGTTCGCCGTCATCCGGGTATCCACCACTTCTTCGAGATCCTTGAATTTCACCGGGGGAGGCGTCTGAATCTTGGCATAGAGATCCAGGCGGCTAAATTCGTTCTGGCTTTCGAGCTGCCCTCCGAGCGGCTGTGCGTCATGAGTGCCATCAGTGTTCTGGAAGCGCTGGGTTTTGGAAGCCATGCCCATGGCTTCCATCTCGGTCAAGCCAGCCCCAGGAACATACAACAGTGCATCTTTCTCGCTGGGATCCATGGACAAGTGATACTCACCACTGCCAGAAGGATCGACGAATTCTATTTCAACGTTTTCGCCGATACCTGGCAGATAGCGATAGCGCCAATCTTCGAACGGGTACGTGGATGTCTCGCCGCCGCCTTCCTCGAAAGGCCGATTGTAGGGCCCGCCAGCGGGGTGGGATTGCACCTCGTCGGGCTTACCCCACATGATATAAATGCGGCCGCGGTCGGTTTTCCAGCCAGGAATTCCAGAAGAGTAGTGTTCGTTGGTATATGCAATGCGACGATAGTATTCCTCTTTGTAAGTATTTTCCGCGGATTCGGGGTCGGGATTCCGGCGCTGCCAGAAATTCTCGATGAAGTTTTCGCGCTCCTGGTTTGTTTCCAGATGAAGAAAAACGGCGCGCTCTTCGGGCGTGATGATGTACGAAACGGGTCCATTAAGCCACTGACGATAGACGGGGAGTAGCTCTTGCTCGAGGCTCTTCTGTTTTTTCTTTTTTGCTTTTTCCAGTTGCTTGGCTGAGTTATCCTGATCCTGCTGTTGCGAATCCTGGGCGCGCGCGAGTGAAACGACAAAAATAAATGCGCATGCAACCGCCAGCACCGACACTCCTAGGCTTCGCTTCATAGAAGGATTCCCCCGAACACTGGAATTCTAGTCTCGCTGCAAGCACCCGTCAAGCTAACTTACGCCGCTAGTAAGGCTTACGATTCGGATTCGCGGAGGGCACTCAAAGGTTGCCTGTGCATTCTCGAAAGCTGACGCTCTTGCTACCCTCCAATCGATTTTCTTGACGTCCTGCTCAACGAAATACTGAGTGGCGGCGTCTAAAGACTATAGAAATCCAAGAAGTGAGCGTTTTGAACTTTGGGCAACGTCGATTAGTATAGAGGTCTAAAGACAGAGCCTCCAGTAATCAGATTGTAATGGTAAAGCCGCCGGGGCGCTGTGCCCGACGAAACTTTTCGTCTCTCCCTGGCGTATTAGTGTAAGGATACGGAATTCTGCTCATTAAGGGTCGGATTCGCAGGGAAAAATGCTATGAAAACGTGGAAAAAGGTAACTTTGATCGTCGGCGCCGCAGTGGTGCTCCTCATCATCGTGGTCGTGAGCATCACGCAAGCGAACAAGGGTGTGGTCACCGTGCAAACGGGGCAGGTGGCCAAACAGAGCATCACCTCGCTTGTGACAGCCTCCGGGGAAATTCGTCCGCAGGATTATACAAACGTCCTGGGACAAGGATTCGGGAAGATCACAGACATCGACGTAAAAGAGGGCGACATCGTCAAGAAGGGTGACGTTCTGTTGCGCGTGGAGAGTATTCAGCCAGCTGCAGACGTTAAGGCACAGCAAGCCAACCTCCAGGCGATGCAAGCCGGCGTGCAATCCGCCGAGGCGAACGATACGTCGACACAGGCCGATGTTGCACAGGCCCAAGCGAACCTCGATAAAGCGGAACAGGACTGGAAACGGGGCCAGAGTCTTTATAAAGAAGGATTGATAGCGAAGCAGGATTTCGACGCGTTGAAGGCTACGCATGATGCCGACGTCGCCGCGCTTGCAGCGAGTAAGGCGCGGGCGCAACAAGCGCGCGCTCTCCTTGAGCAATCGGGGTTTCAGCAACAGCAATCCGCGGCAACGCTGATTCACCAGCGCGATGTCTTGAACAAAACAACCTATGAGGCCCCCATCAGCGGAATCGTCACGTATGTCCCGGTGAAAGTCGGCGAAAACGTGGTCCCCGGCATCCAAAACGCCGAAGGCAGCTTCCTGCTGACTCTCTCCGATATGGCGGTGGTAAATGCGGAAGTAATGGTGGACGAGACCGACATCCCCAACGTAAAGGTCGGACAACCGGCTGACGTCACGATCGACGCCTATCCAGGCCAAATCTTCAAGGGACATGTGGCGGATGTGGGAGAAGAAGCCATACTGCGCACTTCGGGTTTGGCGACGACGCAACAGACTTCCGCGAACAGTCAAGAGGCGCGCGATTTCAAAGTGCATGTTAGACTCGACAATCCACCCAAGCAGACGCGGCCCGGACTATCGTGCACTGCGAAAATCCAGACGGCGCATCGTACGGACGTGCTGACGATTCCAATTCAGGCGTTGGCGATGCGCTCGCATGAGGAACTGAAAGCCGATCAAGAGAAAAACAAGAACGAATCGGGAGTAACGTTGGCGGCAGCGAAACCAGCGACCAATCCGGATGGAACGCCCGCCAATGATGATGTGCAGGGTGTGTTCGTCGTGCGCGCTGGCAAGGCCGTATTTGTGCCGGTGCAAACGGGAATCACGGGTATAACGGATATAGAGGTGACCAGCGGACTGAAAGCCGGCGACGTGATTGTCACCGGAAGCTACAAGGCGCTGCGCACGTTGCGCTCGGGCACCGCGATTAAGGTGGACAACTCCACTCCAGTGATCACGGATCAATCAGCATCGTAAGCCAGCGAAATCGCAAGTCTGAGAACAAGAAATTCGAGGAGCCATAATTTGATGGTGGGCGGGGAAGTCGCATCTTCGCAGTCGTTCCGCCAGGATCTGATCGATGCAGGCGTTGTGATCTGCACAGAAGACCTGTGGAAGACCTATGAAATGGGCTCCGAGCAGGTGCACGCACTTCGCGGCGTGAACGTCGAGATTCGCAAAGGGGAATATGCGGCCATCATGGGGCCGTCGGGGTCGGGCAAATCCACACTGATGAATTTGATCGGCTGCCTGGATTCACCATCCAAGGGAAGCTACTGGCTCGCTGGCCGCTTGGTGAGCGATCTTGACGACGACGAGCTGGCTTACATTCGTAACAAGGAAATCGGATTCGTATTCCAGACGTTTAATCTGCTGCCGCGCGCGACGGCGCTCCACAACGTCGAGCTGCCGATGATCTATAACGGCACGCCATCCGAAGAACGGCAGGAGCGTGCCCGGAAAGCCCTCGCGCAAGTGGAACTCACTGAGCGCATGATGCATAAGCCTAATGAGCTTTCCGGCGGCCAGCGGCAACGCGTCGCGATTGCGCGCGCGCTGGTGAACAATCCATCAATTCTGCTGGCCGACGAGCCGACGGGAAACCTCGATTCGCAAACCGGCGAGGAAATCATGGCCCTTTTTGCGCGGCTTCATCGCGAAGGCAATACGATCATCTTGGTGACCCACGAACC